>NZ_JAZDCT010000018.1:0-110428 GCF_036324045.1 Pseudomonas carassii
CCTACAGGGGGATTGCGTTCCCTTGCTGCTCACCGGGCAATGGCTGCTGCCCGACTGCTGCCACAGCAGCACCCCAGCCTCGCCAGCCCACGCGGATCCGGCCCTGCAGCGCCATGGCACAGCCGTTGCACCACCCTGCCCATCGACAACCTCCCCTTCAGGAGCCTCCATGACCACCGAATTCTTCTGGCGCCTGCCCCTGGGCACCGACGGGCCGCAGCTGTCCACCGACCGCCACACCCGTGGCAACCCGCAGCACCGCCCAGGCCACATCGCCCCCGGCCGTCTGCCCAACGGCGAGGCCGACGGCTTCACCTACATCGACTATATCGCCCAGGTGGCCAAGGCCGCCGAGCTGGCCGGTTTCGAAGGCGCCCTGCTGCCCACCGGCCCCGAGCCGTGGATCGCCGCCGCGGCGCTGGCCCGCGAGACCCGGCGCATCCGCTTCCTGATCGCCTTCCAGGCCACCTGGACCCTGCCCGCCTACGCCGCGCAACAGGCGGCGATCCTGCAGAACCTCAGCGGCGGGCGGCTGGACTGGAACATCATCACCGGCGGCAACCCGGCCAGCCAGCGCGCCAACGGCGACTTCCTCGAACACGACCTGCGCTACAAGCGCACCGGCGAATTCCTCGACGTGATCCAGGGCCTGTGGGCCAACGACAGCTTCTCCTACGAAGGCGACATCTACCGCCTGGAGCACGGTAGCCTGCCGCCGGGCCTGGCCCACGAGCGCAAGCCCGGGGTGTACTTCTCCGGCTTCTCCGACGCCGCGCTGGAGGTCGCCGCCCGCCACGCCGACGTCTACCTGAACTGGGCCGAGCCGATCGACAAGCTCAAGCCGCATCTCGAACGGGTGCGCGAACTGGCCGACAAGCAGGGCCGCACGGTGCGCTTCGGCCTGCGCGTCGACCTGTTCGCCCGCGAAACCGAAGAGCAGGCCTGGCGCGAGCTGCGCCAGCAGTTCGAACGCCTCGAAGGCAAGAGCAGCGCCATCGCCAAGGGCTTCGTCACAGGCTCCGACTCGGTCGGCGGCGCCCGCCAGGCGGCCTATCACCAGCACCTGCAGGACTTCGACGAACTGAAGCTGGCGCGCAATCTCTGGGCCGGCTTCGCCAAGGCCAAGCCCGGCCCGACCGTGGGCCTGGTGGGCAGCCACCAGAACATCGCCGAGCGCCTGGCCGAATACCGCGACGCCGGCTTCTCGACCTTCATCCTGGCGGCCAACCCGCACCTGGAAGAAGCCCTGCGCATCGGCCAGGAAGTCCTGCCGCTGGTGCAGCAAGCCGCCGCCGCTCCGCTGAAGGCCAGCGCCTGAGGAGAACGACCATGAGCCAACCCCTCGACACCCTCTGGTACACCCGCTGTCCGGTGCCCACCGGCCTGGGCATCGCCGTGCAGCAAGGCTGGCTGCAGCAGGACCTGGCGGCCCTGGGCACCCGCGTGCAGTCGCTGCGCGAAGCCGACGAGCAGGCCGTGCGCGAATCGCACTTCGACCACACGCTGCGCAACTCGGTGCGCCACGGTGGCAGCATCCCGGCGATCTGGGCCCGCGCCCAGGGCCGCGAGACCCGCGTGATCGGCCTGTCCTGGGCCGACGAGGCGCAGCTGATCCTGACCCGCCCGGACAGCGCCATCCACAGCGTGCAGGATCTCAAGGGCCGGCGCTTCGGCCTGCCCGACTGGAGCGCGGCGCAGATCGACTTCACCCGCGCCCAGGCCCTGCGCGGCCTGGAAAACGCCCTGAAGCTGCATGGCCTGCAAGTGGGCGACCTGCAACTGGTCAACTACCGCTACCAAGGCACCTTCAGCGACCGCCCGGTGCGCAACGTCGCCGGCACGCCGGTGTCCACCGGCCAGGACGAAGGCCGCAACCTGGAGCTGGCCGGCCTGCTGCGTGGCGAGGTGGATGCGATCTTCCTCAAGGGCGCCAGCGCCGTGCAACTGGCCCACGCCTTCGGCCTGCGCACCGTGATCGACACCGGCAGCCACCCCGACCCGCTGATCCGCAGCAACAACGGCACGCCGCGCACGCTGGCCGTGGACAGCCATCTGCTCGAACGGCACCCGCAGGTGACCCGCACGCTGCTGGCCAGCGTGCTGCGCGCCGAGCACTGGGCGCAGCAGCACCCGGACGAGACCCGCCGCTACCTGGCCCGCGAAACCAACAGCAGCGAATACTGGGTCGGCGTGGCCTATGGCAACGACGCTCACCTGCGCCTGCGCACCGCCCTGGACGAACAGGCCATCGACGCGCTGCAGGATTTCGTGCAGTTCCTCGCGCGCTGGCGCTTCATCCCGACCAGCTTCGCGGTGCGCGACTGGATCGACCGGCAGCCGCTGGACGCGCTGCTTGCCGCCCCTTCTGCCATGGACAGGAAACCCATCGCCTTATGAGCAAGCCTCTGGAAACCCTCTGGTACACCCACAGCCCGGTACCCACCGGCCTTGGCATCGCCGTGCAGTCCGGGCGCCTGGCCCAGGCCTTCGCGCCGTTCGGCACGCGCATCCAGTCGCTGCGCGAGTCCAGCGAGCGCGAGGTGCGCGAGGCCCACTACGACCACCACCTGCAGAACTCGGTGCGCCATGGCGGCAGCATCCCGGCGATCTGGGCCTACGCCAGCGGCGTCGAGACCCGGGTGCTGGGGCTGAGCTGGATCGACGAGGTACAGCTGATCCTCACCACCGAAGAGAGCGGCGTGCGCGGCATCCGCGACCTGAAGAACCGCCGCTTCGGCCTGCCCAAGTGGGCCAACGTGCAGATCGATTTCACCCGCGCCCAGGCCCTGCGCGGCCTGGAAAACGCGCTCAAGCTCGAAGGCCTGAACGTGGCCGACGTCGAGCTGGTCGACTACCCCTACGGCGGCACCTACAGCGATGAGCCCAAGCAGCATTTGTACGGCTCGGAGGTGGCACTGGACACACGCCGTGTGAGCCGGCGCAACAACGAGCTGATCGGCCTGCTGCGCGGCGACATCGACGCGATCTTCCTCAAGGGCGCCCACGCGGTGCAGCTGGCCCACGAGTTCGGCCTGCGGGTGGTGGTCGACACCGGCAGCCACCCCGACCCGCTGATTCGCAGCAACAACGGCACGCCGCGCACGCTGACGGTGGACACCCACCTGCTGCACGAGCATTTCGAGGCCAGCCGCACCCTGGTCGATACCGTGCTGCGCACCGAGCAATGGGCCTGGGCCAACCCCGAGGACACCCGGCGCTTTCTCGCCCGCGAGCTGAATACCAGCGAGTACTGGGTGGCGGCGGCCTATGGCGAGGATGCCCACCGGCGCCTGCGCACGGCGCTGGATGGACGCTCCATCGCGGCGTTGCAGGATTTCAGCGAGTTCCTTCATCGCTGGGGGTTCATCCCACGGCGTATCGATGTACGCGAGTGGATCGATTCGAGCGTGCTGGAGCAGGTGATCGGTTCGACATCGCGATTGGCTGTCTGAACCTGCAAGGGCATTGGGGCAGCCCTGCTGCCCCAGCAACACCCGCCAAACACCCCACTGCTGCACCATCCACACCGGCCCCTTATAAATCGAATAAATACCAATAAAAACAATATCTTATGAGCTTGGCACAGTCCCTGCTCTGTCCTCCCCAACAACGCTTTCACTCGGGGAGACTCCACATGCACCAGCGCCATCCACTAGCCCGCCAGATCAGCCTTGCGCTGCTGCTGGGCAGCACCGCCAGCCACACCTTCGCCGCCGACGACAACAAGACCGAGCCGGCCCTGGAGACCGTCACCGTCACCGCCCAGCACCGCGAACAGACCCTGCAGGAAGTGCCGGTGGCCGTCTCGGCGATCAAGGGCACGCAACTGGTCGCCGACGGCGTGCGCTCGATGGGCGACATCACCACCTTCGTGCCCAACGCCTCGGCCAAGAACCCCGACGGCGACGGCCGCCCGCGCTGGTACATCCGTGGCCTGGGCACCGGCGACACCGGCGCGGCGACGGTCTACCCGGTGGGCATCTACGCCGACGACGTCTACCTCAACGCGCCCATCGCCGGCGGCGGGCCGCTGTTCGACCTGGAACGCATCGAGATCCTGCGCGGCCCGCAAGGCACCCTGTACGGCAAGAACACCACCGCCGGCGCGGTCAACGTGATCTCAAAGAAACCGACCTTCGACACCGACGGCTATGGCACGGTCGGCTTCGGCAGCAAGAACGAGCGCATCCTCAACGGCGCCCTCGGCGGTACCCTGGTGGACGAGAAACTGGCTGGCCGAGTGTCGCTGTATTCCGAGGAACGCGACGGCTTCCAGCACAACGACTTCGATGGCAACAGCTACGGCGACGTCAACAAGAAGGCCGTGCGCCTGCAGTTCCTCGCCCAGCTCAACCCGGACCTGGACGCCCTGCTGAAGATCCACAGCCGCCAGTTCAAGGGCGACGGCAGCAACGGCTCGCTGCCGGTGGGCCGTTACTACAACGTCGGCTACCAGCGCCCCAATGGCCGCGACATCTCCCTCAACGTCAACGAGGACTACCGCCTCGACCACGACGGTGCCTCGCTGACCTTCAACTGGTACCTGGGCGACTACACCCTGACCTCGATCAGCGCCTACGACTACATCCGCAACCGCTCCACCACCGACGCCGACTACACACCCTACGAGGTCAACGGCGCCGCGATCACCGACAACAGCTACCGCCAGTGGTCCCAGGAACTGCGCCTGGCCTCGCCGGAAGACCGTCCGCTGCACTGGCTGCTCGGCGCCCACTACTTCCACGAAGACCTCGACAGCGCCTCGCAGCGCATCGTCACCCCGGGCCCGACACCCAACGGCAGCGGCTCCAACCAGGTCGGCGCCACGGCGTTTCGCGACCTGGGCTTCGACCACCGCACCGACAGCTATGCGCTGTTCGGCAACGTCACCTATGACTTCACCGACGACTTCAGCGTAACCGGCGGCCTGCGCTGGACCCAGGAGAAGAAGGACATTGACCTGGACCTGGTGCAGCTGACCCGCGCCAGCGCCAACGGCCCGCTGATCCCCATCGCCGGCGCCGGCAGCAACGGCAACCGCCAGCAAGACAAGACCTGGGAAGCCTGGACTTACGACCTGACCCCGGAATACCGCATCAACGACAACTTGCGGGTGTTCTTCCGTTATGCCCATGGCTTCCGTTCCGGCGGTTTCAACACGGGGCTTTCCACCAGCCTGGCACAGCTGACCACGGTCGATCCGGAAGAGCTGGACGCCTACGAACTGGGGCTGAAGTCCGAGTGGTTCGACCGGCGCCTGACGGTCAACGCCAACGTCTTCTACTACGACTACTCGGACATCCAGGTAAACCTGCTGACGGTCAACAACGGCGTGCTCACCACTGCCTTGACCAACGGCGCCAAGGGCAAGGTCAAGGGCGCCGAGCTTGAGATCGAGGGCCAGCCCACCGAGCGCCTGCACCTGCGCGCGGCCGTGTCGTTCCTCGACACCGAGTACACCGACTTCAAGAACACCAACCCCACCACCGGCGCGGTGACCGGCGACTACAGCGGCAACAGCTTCGTGCGTTCGCCGCGCAACGTGGTGTCGCTGGGCGCCGACTACACCCTGCCGCTGGACGTGCCCGGACGCGTGGTGGCCGGGGGCGACGTGAGCTTCCGCGACAAGGAGTACTTCCTCGCCGACCGCCAGAGCAGCGCCGACCAAACCCTCAGCCAGCCGCACTACACCCTGGCCAATGCGCGCCTGAGCTGGTTCAGCGCCGACGACAAGCTCAGCGTCAGCGGCTTCGTCAACAACCTCACCGACCGCCGCTACCAGGTGCATGGCCGGCCCAACGGTGGTGCCGGGCAGTACGTGATCACCTATGGCGACCCGCGCACCGTGGGGATGAGCGTTACCAGCCGGTTCTGATTTTTCTGCCCCCTGGGGCCCTTTCGCGGCACAAGGCCGCTCCTACAGGGTTTGCGCGGCCCCTGTAGGAGCGCGTCGGACCGGCTGGAAAGGGCCTCGCAGAGGCCCTATTGCCCTTCAAAAGGACACCCCCATGCCCCACCACACCCCCTTGGCCCTGAGCCTGGCCATCGGCAGCCTCGCCGTGCCCGCGCTGGCCGCCGAATCCACCGACCGCCTCGACACCGTGGTCGTGGTCGGCACCCACCGCAGCGACCTCACCGCCCTGCAAAGCGCCGCCCCGGTGGACGTGCTCAGCGGCGAAAAACTCCAGGAAACCGGCGCCCGCGACCTGTCCGGCGCCCTCACCGCCCTGTCGCCCTCGTTCAACTACCCGCAATCACCACAAGGCGCCTTCGCCGGCTCCATCGCCCAGGGCGCCTCGCTGCGCGGCCTGGCCTCCGACCAGGTGCTGGTGCTGGTCAACGGCAAGCGCCGCCACACCAGCGCCAACGTCACCCGCCAGGGCCTGGCCAACGGCCGTGGCGCGGCGGCGGTGGACCTGAGCCTGATCCCGCTGGCGGCGGTCGAGCGGGTGGAGATCCTGCGCGACGGCGCTGCCGCCCAATACGGCTCTGACGCCATCGCCGGGGTGATCAACATCGTGCTCAAGGAGCGCGACCAAGGCGGCAACCTCGGCTACCGCTTCGGCGGCTACGACAAGGGCGACGGCCTGCAGCGCAAGCTCAGCGGCTGGAAAGGCTTCGCCCTGCCCAATGACGGCTTCCTCACCCTGGCCTTCGATGCCGGCAGCCAGGACCCGGCCAGCGACACCCGCGACGACAACCGGATCTTCTACCCCGGCTCCACCAGCACCGCGACCCCGCGCGAGCAGAACAACCGCTACCGCAACTGGCGCTGGGGCTCGGGCAATGTCTCGGACCAGTACAACTTCACCGCCAACGCCGAAATGGGCCTGGGCGATGGCCTGAGCGCCTACGGCCTGGCCACCTACGCGCACAAGAACACCGACGCCGAGAACTTCTTCGACCCGCCCACCACCCTGCGCAGCAATTACGGCAGCGTGGCCCTGGCCCGCTACCCGGACGGGCGCCTGCCGATCACCCGCTACGGCCTGGAGGACTACGCCGTCACCGGCGGCCTGCGCTACGAGGACGAGACCCTCGGGCACTTCGACCTGGCCCTGAACCATGGCAACAACCGCGTCGACTCCACCGACCGCGACGCCATCAACCCCAGCTGGGGCACGGCCAGCGCCTCGACCATCTACACCGGTCGACGCGAGGCCGACCAGACCAACCTGACCCTGGACTGGACCCGCGACTTCGCCACCGACCTGCTGTTCAAGCCACTGACGGTGTCCGCCGGCCTGGCCTGGCGCGAGGAAAACTACCAACTCAGCGCCGGCGACGCCCAGGGCTGGCAGAACGGGCCGCTGTTCAACACCGTCGACCCGCTGACCGGGCGGCGCATCCCCGGCTACTACTCAGGCATCACCCAAGTCGACGCCGCCTCCCTCGACCGCCGGGTGATCGGCGCCTACTTCGACCTCGAAGGGCAGATCACCGAGCAATTCCAGGCCGGCTTCGCCCTGCGCAGCGAGCATTACTCCGACTTCGGCGACACCACCAACGGCAAGCTGTCGCTGCGCTACGACTTCACCCCCGAGATCGCCGCGCGGGCCAGCGCCAGCACCGGCTACCGCGCGCCGTCGCTGGTGCAGTCGGGGCTGTCGTCGTTCAGCGTGCAGGTGGTCGAGCAGCCGCCGGGCAGCGGCAACTGGGTCGAGGTGCAACAGCGCACCCTGCGCGCCGACAGCCCCGAGGCGCGGCTGCTGGGCGGCAAGGCGCTCAAGCCCGAGGAGTCGACCAACTTCTCCGTCGGCCTGGTATGGCGTCCGCTGGCCAACGCGTCGCTGACCGTCGATGCCTACCGTATCGATATCGACAACCGCATCACCCTGTCCGACCAGCTGCCGGCCTCGGTGGTCGGGCCGATCTTCGCCGGCACGCCGTACGCCAATATCCAGAGCGCGGCGTTCTACAGCAATATCGCCGACACCCGCACCGACGGCATCGAACTGGCCGGGCACTACCAGCTCGACCTCGGCGCCTGGGGCCGGCTGGACCTCAACGGCGGCTATGCGCGCACCAACACCCGCATCACCGGGCTGGACGATGTCGGCGGCATTGCCGGCAACCAGATCATCGGCCGCAACACCCAGGGGCTGATCGAGGACGGCACGCCCAAGGACAAGCTGACCCTGAGCGCCAACTGGCAGTACCAGGGCTGGAACGTGACCGTGGCCCAGCGCCGCTACGGCGAATGGCAGAACCGCAACGCCGCCAACCCGGCGCTGGACCAGACCTTCGGCGCACAGTGGGTGACCGACCTGGACGTGGCCTACCGTTTCGGGCTGGGGCTGACCTTGTCGGTGGGGGCGATCAACCTGTTCGACAGCCACCCCGACAAGCTCGAAGGCGCGCAGCTGTACGGCGTGCCGAAGTATTCGATCACCAGCCCCGAAGGAGCGCAGGGGGCGTTCTACTACACCAGCCTGAGCTACGATTTCTGATGGCCCATCGCGGGCAAGCCCGCTCCCGCAGGAGCGGGCTTGCCCGCGACATCGGCACACTTGCCCTCAAGACGCTAGGATGAAGTCCGCCACCGTCACGCTGGTCGCATCCCCCACCCCGACCAGGCGGATGGAGTCAGGCCCACCGAAACTGACCAGCGTATCGGCGCCCACATCGGCAATGCTGACACTGACGGCAAAGCTCGCCGCGGTAATGCTCAGCGCCGTGATATCCAGCCGGTCCTGGCCGCCTGCCGGGGCGGCATCGAAGCCGAACACCTGGTCGGTGCCGAAGCCTGCGGCGAACTGGAAGATATCGTTGCCGTCGCTGGCCACCAGCGAGTCATTGCCGGCACCACCGCTGACGATGTCGTCACCGGCCCCGCCATCGACGAAGTCGTTGCCGTTACCGCCCTGCACGACATCGTTGCCGCCACCGCCCAGCACCGTGTCGTTGCCGTCGCCACCGACCACCACATCGATGCCGACGCCACCGTCGAGGTTGTCGTTGCCCGCCCCGGCCTGCAGCGTGTCGTTGCCGACACCGCCATTGAGCGCGTCATCGCCCTCCCCGCCGTCGAGGCTGTCGTCGCCGCCCCCCCCGTTCAGGCTGTCGGCGCCGAGGCCACCGATCAGCTGGTCGTTGCCGGCATCGCCGTTGAGCGTGTCGTTGCCGGCGTTGCCGACCAGGGTGTCGTTGCCGCCGTCGCCACTGAGGGTGTCGTTGCCGGCACCGCCGGTGATGACGTTGTTCAGCCCGTTGCCAGTGCCGACGAAGTTGCCGACGCCGGTGTAGGTCAGGTTCTCGACGTTGGCGCTCAGGCTGTAGCTGGCCAGCGCGGTCAGCACGGTGTCGATGCCGCCGCCACCCGCCTCGACCACCACATCCGACGTGGAGTCGACGATATAGGTGTCGTTGCCGGCACCACCCACCATCCGGTCACCGCCTGCACCGCCATTGAGCTGGTCGTTGCCGGCCCCGCCGGTGAGGGTGTTGGCCAGCGCGTTGCCGGTGCCGGTGAAGTTGCCGCTGCCGGTGAAGGTGAGGTTCTCGACGTTGGCGCCGAGCTGATAGCTGAGCAAGCTGGTCTGCACCAGGTCGGTACCGCCACCGACTGCCTCGACGACACTGTCGCCGGCATTGTCGACCACAAAGGTGTCGTTGCCCAGGCCGCCGTCCATGGCATCCGCGCCAACGCCACCGTTGAGAGTGTCGTTGCCGTCCTCGCCGAACAGGAAGTCACCGTCGTCACCGCCGTTGAGGAGGTCGTTGCCCGCTCCACCAAACAGCTGGTCCACCGCGCCCAGGCCATTGAGCGTGTCGTTGCCGCCCAGGCCGCGCAGCACGTCGTTGCCAGCGCCGCCGGTGAGGGTGTTCGCCGCGTTGGTGCCCACCAGGGTGACGCCGGTCAGCAGGCGCACCGCCGTGGTCGCGGCGGAGGTGACGGTTTCCTGGGCGCCGAAACCGTCGGTGTAGCGCACGATCACCCGCAGTTGCTGGTTGCCCTGGGCGAAGCCCGGGGTGTAGCTCGCCGTGGTGGCGCCGGCGATGTCGACGAAGTTGCCGCCCACGCCCTGCTGCCACTGGAAGCTGAAGGCGCCCAGCCCGTCGAGGTCGGCGATACCGGCGGTCGAGGCGGTCAGCAGCTGCCCCTGGTCCGGCGTGGTGTCGCTGATCAGCACCGTGCCGGTCGGCGCGTCGTTGACGTTGGCCACCGGTCCGAGGATGTCGGAGGCGGCGCGCTCGGCCACGCCGAAGGTGTCCACGTAGCCCACCTGCACCCGGACATGCTGGCCGACCTGGGGCTGGCCAAGGGTGAAGGTACTGGCGGTGGCACCGGCGATATCGACCCAGCCCGCGCCGTTGTTCATCTGCCATTGGAAGGTGAACGGCGCGCTGCCGATGCCGTCGGCGTCGACGATGGTCGCCGGGTTGGCGCTCAGCACCTGGTTCTGCACCAGCAGCCCGGCCACGGCGGGCCCGCTGCTGGGCGCGCTGTTGGCCGAGGAGTCGACGATCTCCAGGGTGCCCTTGGCATCCTGGTACACCGCCCGCACGCGGATGTTCAGGCCGGCGACATCGTCCGCCACCCGGTAGGTGCTGCCGATCGCCCGCGAGACCTCGCCGGCGGCGACGAAGGTGATGTCCTCGTAGACGCCCGTGCCGGGGATGTTCTCCACCTGCCAGTAGTAGGCCACCGGCCCGCTCAGCGCGCCGCTGGGGTTGCTCGCGCTCTGGTTGTCGGCATCGTGCACCGCCAGGTCGCTGACCCGCAGCAACTGCCCGGCCACGGGCGTATCGTCGCGCAGGCCGGTGGCATCGTCGACGATCGCCAGGTGGCCGCTGGGGCCATTGTTCACCGCGCTGCCCACGCCGGAAGCCTGGGCGCCGTCGGCGAACTGCAGACGCTCGATGCCGGTCAGGCGATCGACACCGTCGCGTCCGACCACCGTGTCGGTGACGATCACCGTGTTGCCTTCGACGACGATGCGGTAGTCAGTGGCGATACCGGAGAACAGCGCGGTGTCGTATTGGTCGGTACCGCTGAGGATCTCCCGCACGATCACCAGCTGGCCGGGGTTGTAGGTGCCCTTGAGCATCAGCGGCACCATCGGCTCCATGCTGTCGAACGAGGCGATTTCCGGCCCGCTGCCGTCGCTGTTGGCACGCACGCTGATGCGCACGTTCAGCCACTTGTCACCGTCGAGGATATCGTCGCCACCACGCCCTTCGATCAGGTCGCTGCCACTGCCGCCAAGGATGATGTTGCCACCGTCGTAGAAGGTCGCACCGACGGGCAGCAGCCCGGCCAGGCCGTTGATCAGGCTGATGTTGGTGAGCACGCTGCCGGTGGCCCCGGCGGTCGGCAGCGAGGTGGCGTCCTCGTTGTCGCCGCGCAGGAAGTCACCGTGCGCCGAGCCCGACAGCCCTTCCATGATGTCGAAGCGCACCAGCGCCGAAGCCCCCGAACCCGGTACCGGCGGCACATCGAAGAAGCGGTCGCTGTAGTCGACGGTCACGCCCTGGGCCAGGCCCTTGAAGGTCGCCCAGTCATAGCCGGAACCGCCAATGTAGCGATCACCGAAGCCGAGGCTGCCGACCATGATGTCGTCGCCGCCTTCACCGTTGAACTTGTCGTTCTCGTTGCCGCCGACGAACACGTCGTTGCCGATCACCGGGTCGTTGCCGAGGGGGTCGAAGTTGTCGCCGGGAGCGCCGTCCGAGGTGCCCTTCTCGATCCAGTCGTCGCCTTCATTGCCCATGTCCTGCTCGTTGGCCTTGCTGCCGAGGATGAAATCGTTGCCCTGGCCGCCGATGGCCTCGGAAGCATCCTCGCCGGTGACGATGAAGTCGTTGCCGAAGCCGCCGATGATCAGGTTGACGCCATTGCCGCCATGCAGCACATCGTTGCCGTCACCGCCCTGGATGTTGTCGTCCCCCCCCATGTCGCTGATGATGTCGTCGCCGGCACCGCCGCGCAGCTGGTCGTTACCGTCGCCGCCTTCGATGCGGTCGTTGCCGCCGTCGCCCCAGACCGTGTCGTCGCCTTCGCTGGAAACGAGGATGTCGTCGCCCTGGGTGCCGCCCAGCACGATGTGCTGGTCACCGGCATAACGGATGTAGTTGCTGTCGGGCCCGGCGGTCAGCGGGCTGTCGCGGAACACCACCTGCTGGCCGTTGTCGCCGAGCGGGTCGGCGTTGCCCAGGCCGTCGTTGTACTGCTTGCTGCGGTCCAGCTCCAGGTAGAACCCGGGGTCGGAGAACACCAGGCCCGGCAGGTGCGTGGCCGAAGTGTTGGCCATGATCAGCTTGGCGAACGAGTTGCTTTCCAGCTCGGCGTTCATCGACAGGCCGGCGGTGCGCTCCAGGTAATAGAAGCGGTCGCCGTCCTGCAGTTTCTCCAGCTGGTTCTCGAACACGAAGTTGAAGGTGCTGCCGAGCATGCCGCCGAACGGGGTCTTGGCCTCGGCCAGGCCGCCAATCCACAGGTCGATGGCATCGACGCCGGTCACGGTCACGCCCTTGAGGTCATCGACGCTGCCCAGCACCCCGTCCTTGCCCGCCAGCGTCACGTTGGCCCAGCTGCCGCTGCCGTTGAGGAAGTCCAGGCGGTCGGACGGCGCGTCCGCGCCACCGAACACCAGGGCCAGGGCGGCGGCGCGCTTGCCGTCGAGGGTGGTGGCCGAGGTGATGGAGCCGTGGGTGCCGTAGGCGGCGATGAAGTTGATCAGCGATTCCGGGTGCTTGAGGTGCTGCACCAGGTCGACCCAGCTGGTGTAGGGCTTGAGCTGGGTATCGCCGGTCTGCCCGAAGATGTCGCGGCGCACGGCGTTGAGCGAGGGGATGCCGACATCGCGACCACGGGCGATATTGATCGCCGGCAGGTCCAGCGGCAGGCCGAGCAGGTTGTTGCGCAGCGCCTCGGTGACGAACTCGTCGATCTCGTTGCCGGCCTGGCGGGTCACCCCGCGCACGATGGCGCTGGTCGCCTCCTCGGGGGTCACGCCGCTGGCGGCGTAGGCCAGCGGGTTGAGGAACGCCGCGATCAGGCCCATCTGCTGCTCGGGGTTGGCGCTGGCCGGGTCGCCGATCACCTTGAAGTCGATGTCAAAGCGGTCGACGGTTTCGGTCAGCATCGAGTGGCCGAAACGGTACACGGTGTGCGCGAACTCGGCGACGATCGAGGCATCGAGGTCGACGTCGTAGACCTGGGTCGGGGCGAAGAACAGGTCGACGCGCGGCTGGATGGTCCGGGCGAACTCCTCGAACACCAGGTGCTGGTACTGCATCTCGGTGCCGAACTTGGCCGCCTGGAACAACCGCTCGCCGTTCCACACCAGGGCGTCGATCTCGGCCTGGCTGGCGGGCAAGGCGCTGACCGGGGTCAGCAGCCACTCGTTGAGGAAGGCCAGGTCGCCCGAGTCGAGCACGGTGTCCTGGGTCTGCGCCACCAGCCGGTTGTGCTCGGAATGGAAGATCGCATGCACCGCGGTCAGGCCGATGTTCTCGTTGACCCGGCCATCGCCGGCGATGTAGTGGGCGTCCAGCAGCTCGTTGTCGTAGGCCAGATTGGCGCCGGTGTGCGGGTTGACCGGCACTGCGTTGCCGGTGGCGCTGTCGGCATCTGGCGCCAGCACGCCGCCGATGGACACCGGCACGGCATTGTGGGCGATGTCGGCGAGGAACTGGTGGCCGGTGCGCACGGCGTTGGCCAGGTCGATCGGCGCCAGCGGGTTGCCTTCGACCAGCACATCGTCGGCGGTGCCGCCCAGGCCGTCGGCGCCCTTCATCACCACCATCGGATAGCCATGCGGCCCCTTGATGAAGTTGCCGTAGGCATCGGTGGCCAGCAGCGGCACGTTGTCGACGTCGGCGTCGGTCAAGTGGATGCCGAGGATGTCGTTGGCCTGGGCCTTGACCACCTTCCAGGTGGCCATGCCACCGATCTCGCTGTCGTCACCGGTGCCGAACTTGCCGTCGGCGCCCAGGTCGCGGTTGGTGATCAGCCGGCCGGTGGCGATGGGGCCACTGGCGGTGAGCTGGTAGCCGCGCAGGAAGACCTGGTGCGAGGGGTGCGAGCTGTAGGTCTGGTTCTGGTCGACGAACGGCGTGGTGGTGTTGGTGTGCTCGTGGATGTCGTCGGCGTTGCCGAGGATGCCGTCCGGCCCCGGCAGGTTGGTGGCCCGGGTCAGCACCATGAAGTTGGCGGCGCCGCCCGGCACGTACAGCGGGTCGTCCGGCTGCAGGGGTATGAAGATGGTTCCTGAACCGCCCTTGGTGACCAGGTCCAGGCCGTGGTCGAAGAACTGGCCGAAGAAGGTCATCCAGGCGTTGAACGGCGCCGACAGCCCGGCATCCGCCGAGGTGTTCTCGAACAGGAAGACATCATGGTCGTCGCCGGTGCCGAACTGGCCATCCATGCCTGGGCTTGCGACCACCCGCACACCGTCCTTGAGCTGGTCGTCGTTGCCCGGCGTGCCAAAGTCCAGCACACCGTTGGCCCCGGGGTCGTAGGCGCTGGCGTAGGCCGCCGGGTTGTTCGAGGTCTGGTCGACGATCAGGTTGCTGATGGTGCGCGGCTCCGAGTCGAACACGTAGCCGCTGGTCTGCTGGTACGACGAGCCGGGGATGGCCGGCGAGCCGGGGCCGAAGAACCCGGCAGGCGCGCCCTCGGCGGCGTTGAACACCGGGTCGGTCAGGCGCGGGAAGACATTGTCGGCGGCGCCATACTCGGTGTGGTCATGGCCATTGAGGTTCATCAGGTTGTTGTTCGAACCATCGACCGCGCGCAGGCCCAAGGGCGCGCGAATGTTGGGGATCAGCGAGAGGATGTCCTGCCCGGCGGCATCCGCTTCGGCAATCTTGATCTGGGCGAGGATGAAGTTGAGGTCGGAGCGGACCATGTGCAGGCCCTCGCCTCCCGCACTGGCATCGACCACCGGCGTGGGCGCGGTAGGCACCACCGGCGCACCGGCCTCGACCACGCTGGTGGGCGCGGAGAATAGCACCTCGGTGGTGCCGTGGGCGTCCTGGTAGATCGCCTTGACCCGCAGCGACAGGCCGACCAGGTCCGGCGACACCTTGAACGCGGTGCCATCGGCGCTCTGGAACGCCAGGTCGCCGGCCGGCAGCAGGATGATGTCCTCGAACACGCCGCTGCCGGGGTCGGCCTCGAACTGCCAGTAGTAGGACACCGAGGCATTGGCCAGGGTGCCCAGCGGGTTGCCCGCCGTGACGTTGTCGCCGTCGCGCACCCCGGCCATGCTCACGCTGAGGATATCGCCCACGGTGATCGCGCCACCGTTGCCGTCACTGAGGCTCGGGCTGCCAGTCGGCTGCGCGTTCAGGCCCGGCACCAGCACGCGCTGGGCATCGGCGAACTGCAGGCGCTCGATGTGCAGCAGGGTATCGGTGCCGTCACGCCCGGCCACGGTATCGGCCACGGTCCACACATCGTCCGCCAGGTCGGCGGTGCCGCGGGTGTCCTGGGTCACCACATACTCGGCCTGCACCCCGGAGAACACCGCGGTGTCGAAGGCCGCGCCGCCAGTCGAGGTGCCGGGCAGGATTTCCCGGATGGCCTTGAGCTGGCCGGGGTTGTAGGTGCGGTCGAGCATGAACGGAATCATCTCGACCATGCTGTCGAAACTGGCGATTTCTGGCCCTGTGTGGTCGACGTCATCGGCGGCGTAGACCGCGATGCGCACGTTGAGCCACTTGTCGCCGTCGATCAGGTCGTCGCCGCCACGGCCCTCGATCAGGTCGCTGCCATTGCCGCCCAGCAGAATGTTGCCGGTGGCAAAGCCCGTGGTCGGCAGCCCCGCGTCGGCGAGGAACTGCGCCAAGCCGCGGATCAGCGCGACATTGCTCAGGGCGCTGCCGGTGGTGCCACCATGGTTGAGGATGGTGACCGCATCGACGTCGTCGCCCTTGAGCACGTCGGCGAAGCGCGAACCGGACAGTCCCTCGACCTCGGCGAAGCGATCGAGGATCGAGGCCGGCGAGGCACCGACCGGGTTGAACACCCCGGCGTTCTGGTTCGGCGCGTTGCCATGGGGCTGCGCCAGCGCGGCCAGGCTCAGGTCGGCGGTGACGCCGACCTGGTCGTTCTTGTAGGTGATCCAGTCGAAGCCGGACATGCCGTCCATCTTGTCCTGGGCATCGCTGCCGACAAAGATGTCGTCGCCGCCCTCGCCGATCATTTCGTCGAAGCCGCCGCCGCCGACGAAGATGTCGTTGCCCACCACTTCATCGGTGAGCAGCGGCGCGAAGTTGTCGCCCGGCGCGCCGTCCTGGGTGCCTTTCTCGATCCAGTCGTCACCTTCGTTGCCGGTGGGCGGCAGGTTGGTCTTGGCGCCGAGGATGAAGTCGTCGCCCTGACCGCCGAAGGTGGTGCTGATGTCCTCGGTGGTGATGATGAAGTCCTGGCCGTCGCCGCCGAGGATCAGGTTGCCGGCGGCGAGCATGCTGCCGGCGACGATCACGTCGTTGCCGGCGTTGCCTTCCAGGCGGTTGTCGCCGAACGAATCGGTGATGATGTCGTCGCCTGCGCCACCGAGCACGGCATCGTTGCCGGCGCCGCCCTCGAGGTAGTCGTTGCCGCCATCGCCATAGAGCGTGTCGTCGCCTTCGCCGGAAAGGATGATGTCATCGCCCGAGGTACCGCCGAGCACCACATGGTCCTCGCCGGTGTAGTGCAGGTAGTTGCCGTCCGGCCCCACGGTGTCGGGGTTGTCGCGAATGACCAGCGGCACGATCTCCACGCCGTTGATCTCGATCCCTCCGGTGGGGTCGGCGCGACCGTCGCCGCCAAGGCCGGTGAACTGGTTGGCCTGGTTGACCTCGAGGGTGAAGGTCGGGGTGAGGAACACGGTGTTGGACAGGTGGGTGACATCGGAGTTGGCCATGATCAGCTTGGCGAACGAGTTGTTCTCCAGCTCCGCGCCGAAGTTAAGGCCGGCGGTACGCGACAGGTAATAGAAGCGGTCGCCGTTCTGCAGGGCCTCCAGCTGGGTCTCGAAGACGAAGTTGAAGGATGAGCCGAGCATGCCGCCGAAGGGCATCTTCTGCTCGGCCAGGCCGCCGACCCAGAAGTCGATGGCGTCGACCCCGGTCACCGTCACCCCGGTCAGGTCGTCCGTGGTGCCCAGCACGCCATCCTTGCCGGCCTTGGTCACGTTGGCCCAGGCGCCGCTGCCGTTGAGGAAGTCCAGGCGGTCGGACGGCGCGCCGCTGCCGCCCAGCACCAGGGCCAGGGCGGCGGCGCGCTTGTCGGCCAGGGTGGTCGCCGAGGTGATCGAGGCGTGAGTGCCGTAGGCGGCGATGAAGTTGACCAGCGACGCGGGGTGCTTGAGGTGGTCGGCAAAGTCGACCCAGCTGATGTAGGGCTTGAGCTGGCTGTCGCCGGTCATGGCGTAGAACTCGCGCCGCGCCTCGTTGAGCGAGGGAATGCCGGTGTCGCGGCCACGGGCCAGGTTCAACGCCGGCAGGTCCAGGGGCAGGCCGAGCAGGTTGTTGCGCAGCGCCTCGGTGACGAATTCGTCGATCTCGTTGCCGAGCTGGCGGGTCACGCCACGGATGATCGCCCCGGCCGCTTCATCGGCGGTGGCGCCGCTGCCGGCGAAGGCCAGCGGGTTGAGGAAGGCGGCGATCAGGCCCAGTTGCTGGTCCGGGTTGTCCGGATCGCTGAGGATCGGGTTGAACGCTGGGTCGAAGCGGTCGACGGTCTCGGTCAGCATCGAGTGGCCGAAGCGGTACACCACATGGGCGAATTCGGCGAGGATCGCCGGGTTGATCGAGGTGTCGTAGCCACTGGGGGCGAGGAACTCGTCGATCTGAGGCTGGATGGTGCGGGCGAACTCCTCGAACACCAGGTGCTGGTACTGCATCTCGGTGCCGAACTTGGCCGCCTGGAACAGGCGTTCGCCATTCCACACCAGCGCCGCTACCTCGGCGGGCGTGGCGGGCAAGGCAGCCACATCGTCGATCAGCCACTCGTTGAGGAACGCCAGGTCGCCCGAGGCGAGGATGGTGTCCTTGGTCTGCTGGACCAGGCGGTTGTGCTCGGAGTGGAACACGTGATGCACGGCGGTCAGGCCGATGTTCTCGTTGACCCGGCCGTCACCTGCGATGTAGTGGGCGTCGAGCAGTTCGTTGTCGTAGGTCAGGTTGTTGCCGCCCGGGCCCATGGGCTGGGCATTGCCCACGGCACTGTCGGCATCGGCCTGCAGCACCCCGCCGACCAGCACCGGCTCGGCGTTGTGGGCGATGTCGTCAAGAAAACCATGGCCGGTGCTCACGGCATTGGCCAGGCTGATGGGCGCGGCGCGGTTGCCTTCGACCAGCTGGGTGACGTCGTCGGCGGTGCCGGCAATGCCGTCGGCGCCATTGCCCACGCGGATCACCACCTGCGGCATGCCGTTGGGTCCGCGCAGGAAGTTGCCATAGGCGTCGGTGGCCAGCAGTGGCACCCGGTGCACGTCGGCGTCGGTCAGGTTGATGCCGAGGATGTCGCGGGCCTGGGCCTTGACCACGGCCCAGGTGGCCATGCCGCCGTTCTCGCCGTTGCCATCGTCGCTGGTGCCGAACTTGCCATCGGCGCCCAGGTCACGGTTGGTGATCAACCGCCCGGTGGCCACCGGGTGACCGGCCGCGTCGAGGGCGTACTCGCGCAGGAATACCTGGTGCGAGGGGTGCGAGCTGTAGGTCTGACTCTGGTCGACGAAGGGCGAGGTGGTGTTGGTCTGGCCATCGTCGGCGGTACCGACCACGCCATCGGCACCGGCACTGCGTACCGCGCGCGGCAGCACCATGAAGTTGGTCGGGCTGTTGGCCACGTACAGCGGGTCGTCCGGTTGCAGCGGGATGAACACCATCTGGCTGCTGCTCTTGGTGACCAGGTCCAGGCCGTGGTCGAAGAACTGGCCGAAGAAGGTCATCCAGGCGTTGAAGCCGGCGGTCAGGCCGGCGTCCGGCGACTGGTTGGGGATGAAGAACACCTCTTTGTCATCGGCGGTGCCGAACACCCCGTCGATGCCGGGGCTGAGCACCGGAGCGGCGCCGCCGTTGGCGTCGACCGCGGCCGGGTTGTTGGCGGTCTGGTCAACGATCAGGTTGCTGATGGTGCGCGGCTGGCTGTCGCTCACCGTGCCGGTGCCGGCATACGCCGCCCGGTACTGGGCATCCATCAGGCGCAGGAAGGCGTTGTCCGAGGCGCCGAACTCGCTCTGCCCGGTCACCAGGTTGTTGTAGCTGCCGTCGACGGTGCGCAGGCCGAACGGCACCTGGCTGTTGGGCAGCAGGTCGATGAGGCTGGCGCCCTGGGCGTGGGCCTCGGCGATGAAGATCTGCTGGAGGATGAATTGCAGGTCGGACTTGCTGAAATTGGCCATGATGGCTGACCTCTGTCTGTCGGGAGCGAGGCGCAGGCGCCCGTCGCGCCCGGTCGGTGGCGTGCACGGTCATGCGGTTGGTTTTTTATGGCGAATACAGGCGCGCGACAGCGTTACCCGTCATGCGGGCTACGTGCCTCGGATTCGCGAAGGTTCAGGGCTCGCCGTCGCTCAGGCGCGGCGCTCCCCGGCCCGGGGCGGGCCATGGTTTCTCGAATGGCAGGGGAACGTCCTGTAGAGCCCATTCACTCGGTACAAGAACAGGAGACGAGTCATGTTCTGCTCCCACAGGAATGTCACAAGGATTCGCGAGGGGTCGGGGCGACAGCAGGCCTGCGGCGAAAGTTCCCACGAACTGATTAAGACTAAAGTTGCGCGGTAAAATCTTGTCAATATTTCGTCAGCAAAAAATATCTCGCATCGATAATGCTTCTCAAGCCACTGTTTTTAATAGGAACTTGAAGGAACATATAGAGCAAAAAGATATTACAATATATTTCTACACAACCTACTCTGCTGCTTGTGGGCTCCCTGCAACGTATTCGGAATAACCCGCCAAAAGAGCGACATAACCTTCTGCAGGCCAGCAACCACAAGGCTTTTAGCCCGACCACCGCAACGGCGGCCGGCATTTTGCGCAGAGGGAGGCTCCCCCGATGACCAGGCAGACAGGCACCCGCTCCGAGCTGGCCGAGGCACTGTTTCAACTGCGACGCAGTTTCTATGCACTGGCGGTGTTCAGCGGGGTGATAAACGTCATGATGTTGACGCCCGCCGTGTACATGCTGCAGGTGTACGACCGCGCACTGGTCAGCCGCAACCTCACGACCCTGGGCATGCTGACGGTGCTGGTGGTAGGGCTGTTCCTGCTGATGACCACCCTGGAGATGCTGCGCAGCCGGGTGCTGGTGCGGGTCGGCAACCGTCTGGACATGACGCTCAACCGGCGCCTGTTCAACGCTGCCTTCGAGCGCAACCTCAGCCGTGCCGGCGGCAGCCCCGGCCAGGCGCTGCAGGACCTGGCGCAGGTGCGTCAGTTCCTCACCGGCAACGGCCTGTTCGCCTTCTTCGACGCGCCCTGGACACCGATCTACCTGCTCGTCGCCTACCTGATCCACCCGCTGCTCGGCCTGGTCACGCTGGGCGGCTCGCTGATCCTCGCGGCCCTGGCCTGGCTCACCGAAAAGGCCACCAAGCAGCCCCTGGGCGAGGCCAACCACGCCGCCCTCGCCTGCGCCCATTACGCCAACAACAACCTGCGCAACGCCGAGGTGATCGAGGCCATGGGCATGCTGCCGTCGATCAGCCAGCGCTGGTTCCAGAGCCACCTGCGCATCCTGCAGATGCAGACCCTGGCCTCCGACCGCGCCGCCGTCATCGGCAGCATCGGGCGCTTCGTGCGCATCACCCTGCAGTCGCTGATCCTCGGCACCGGGGCCCTGCTGGCGATCGAGGGCAAGATCACCCCGGGCATGATGATCGCCTGCTCGATTCTTACCGGCCGAGCCTTGGGCCCGGTGGAACAGGTGATCTCCGCGTGGAAGCCTCTGCTCGGCTGCCGCCTGGCCTGGGGCCGGCTCAACGGCTTGCTGCAGGACTACCCGCAGCGCCCGCCGAGCATGTCGCTGCAACGGCCGCTGGGCATGCTGGCGGTAGAGAACGTCTATGCCGGCGCGCCCGGCACCAGCAGCACCATCCTGCGCGGCGTCAGCCTGAGCCTGACGCCGGGTGAAAGCCTCGGGGTGATCGGCCCGTCCGCCTCTGGCAAGTCGACCCTGGCGCGGTTGCTGGTCGGGGTGTGGCCAGCCCAGGCCGGCAAGGTGCGCCTGGACGGCGCCGACATCTTCACCTGGAACAAACGTGAACTGGGCCCCTGGCTCGGCTACCTGCCCCAGGATGTCGAGCTGTTCGAAGGCAGCATCGCCGACAACATCGCCCGCTTCGCCGAGGTGGACAGCGAGGCGGTGATCCGCGCCGCCCGGAGCGCAGGCGTGCACGACATGATCCTGCGCTTTGCCCAGGGCTACGACACCCGCCTGGACAGCGACGGCGGCCCACTGTCCGGCGGCCAGAAGCAACGCATCGCCCTGGCCCGCGCGCTGTACGGCGAACCCAACCTGATCGTGCTGGACGAACCGAACGCCAACCTCGACGACCTCGGCGAGAAGGCCCTGGTCGACGCCCTCGCCGAGCTCAAGGGCCGCGGCGCCACGGTGGTGCTGATCTCGCACCGCCCCAACGTGCTCTGCGCCGTCGACAAGGTGCTGATGCTGCGCGACGGCGCCGTGCAGATGCTCGGCAGCCGTGAAGAAGTGTTCGCCGCCCTGCGCACGGCCAGCGTGATCCCCGCTGGTGCCGCGACCCCGCTGGCCGCCGTCAAGGTACGGGAGTGACCGATCATGATCCATTCCACGCAAACCGAACTGCTGCCCAGCGACGGTACCCCGATCGACCTCGACGTCGGCAAACCCGTGCGCTGGGGCCTGTGGCTGGTGCTCGCCGGCTTCGGCGGTTTCCTCCTGTGGTCATGGCTGGCGCCCCTGGACGCCGGCGTGGTCGCCACCGGCACGGTCAAGGTCACCAGCAACCGCAAGGCCGTGCAGCACCTGACCGGCGGCACCGTCGAAGCGATCCTGGTGCACGAGGGTGAGCGGGTGAACAAAGGCCAGGCGCTGGTACGCCTCGACGCCCTGCATGCGGTGGCCGAGCAAGGCGCGGTCAGCGCCCAGTACATTGTCAGCAAGACCGTGGAGAACCGCCTGGAGGCCGAGCGCGACGGCCACGACACGGTGACCTTCGCCCCAGCCCTGCTACGCCAGTTCGAAGACGATCCGCGCCTGTTGGCGGCCATGGACCTGCAACAGCACCTGCTGGCGACCCGCCGCGCGGGCCTGGCCGGCGAGATCGGCATCCTCGAGGAGAACCTCGCCGCCTCGGCGGTGCAGCTCAAGGGCCTGCAGCAGGTATATGGCGCCCGCGCCTCGCAGATCGGCTTCCTCGGCCAGGAGCTGCAAGGCACGCGCATGCTCGCGGCCGAAGGCTACGTGCCGCGCAACCGCCTGCTGGAGCTTGAGCGCAGCAACGCCGACCTCTCCGCCGGCCAGGCCGAGAACCTCAACAACATCGCCCGGGTGCGCAGCCAGATCAACGAGCTCAGGCTGCGCGTCCTGCAGCGCCGCCACGACTACCTCAAGGAGGTGCAGTCGCAGCTGACCGACACCGCCAAGGAAAGCACCACCCTGGCTGACCGCCTGCGCGCCCTGGACTACGAAGTGACCCATACGATCATCCGCGCGCCCATCGACGGCATGGTCCAGGCCTTGAGCATCGCCACCGTCGGCGGGGTGGTCCAGCCCGGCAGCCGGATCATGGAGGTCGTCCCGCTCGACGAGCCGCTGCAGGTCGACGCGATGATCCCGGTGCAGGCCATCGACCGTATGACCCCGGGCCTGGCCGTGGACATCGCCTTCCCCGCCTTCAACCACGCCAGCACGCCGAACATTCCCGGGCGCGTGCTGACCGTCTCCGCTGATCGCCTGCTCGACGAGGAGAGCAAGCAGCCGTTCTACCTGGCCCAGGTGGAGGTCACGGCCGACGGCATGGCCTTGCTCGGCAGCAACCATATCCGCCCCGGCATGCCCGCCACCGTCACCATCAAGACCGGCGAGCGCAACCTGCTGAGCTACCTGCTCAAACCCCTGCTCGAACGCGTCGACGCCGCGTTCAAGGAGCAATGAGATGAATCGCCACTGCCTTGGCCTGTGCCTGCTGGCACTGGCATCGCCAGCAGGCGCCATGGACCTCAAGCAAGCCTGGGACCTGCTGCAGTACCAGGGACCGATCTACCGCGCCGCGGTGCATGAACAGCAGGCCGGCCTGGAAAACCGCGCCATCGGCCAGGCCGGCCTGCTGCCGCAGGTCAACGCCTCGGCCTACGCCAACCGCATCGACGGCAGCCAGCGCCAGCACGGCATCGACAACGACCTCGACTATGACGCCACCGGCGCCAACCTGCGCCTGCGTCAGCCGCTGTTCAACAAGCAGAAGATGGCCGAATACCGCCAGGGCCAGCAACGCGCCGACTACAGCGTGGCGGTGTTCGATGCCAAGAGCCAGGACGCCGCCGTGCGCCTGGCCGACAGCTACTTCGACGTGCTCCTGGCCAGCGAGACCATCAGCCTGGCCCGGGCCAAGCTCGGCGCCTTCGAGGAGCAGCTCAGCTCGGCCAGGCGACGCATGCAGCTGGGGGCCGGCACCATCACCGACATCGACGAGTCCCTGGCCCGCCGTGACCTCGCCGAGGCCGAACTGATCGAGGCCCGGGACAACCTGGCCAACGCCAGCCGCAAGCTGGCCGAGTACATCGGCGAGACACCCGTGTCGCTGACCACCCTGCAGGCGGACTTCGCCACCCCGCCGCTGCTGCCGGACAACCTGCGCGACTGGCTGGCCAGGGCCCAGGCCGACAGCCCGGTGATTCAGGCGCGCCGGCACAGCTACGCGCTGGCCGAGGAAGAGGTCAAGCGCGCCAAGGCCGGCCACTGGCCGACCCTGGACTTCGTCGCCGGCTACACCGCCGGCAAGAGCCAGTCGATCTCCGAGCTGAACCAGCGCAACCACTACAGTTCGATCGGCCTGGAGCTGAACATTCCGCTGTACAGCGGCGGTGGCGTCAGCGCGTTGAGCCGCCAGGCCAGCGCCAACAGCGCCAAGGCGCTGGACGAGCTCGACGCCACACGCGAGGAAGTCATCACCGGCACCACCCGCGAATTTCGTGGCGTGCAAAGCGGCGCCCTGCGCGTGCACGCGCTGGAAAAGGCGGTGGCCTCCAACGAACGCTCGCTGCTGTCGGCACGCAAGGGCTTCAGTGCCGGCGGCACCAGCACCAACGCCGATGTGCTCGACGCCGAGGAGCTGCTGTTCGTGGCACGGCATGACCTGTTCGAGGCCAAGCTGCGCTACCTGATGTCGCGCCTGCGCCTGGCCTCGGCGGTGGGCAGCCTGGGGGATGACGACATCGACCAGATCAACCGGTACCTGGGGCCGGAGTTGTTGGTGAACAACTAGGTCTGTCTGCGAATGAGAGCAGCCGGCTCAGGCTGGCACCACGTTGACCCAGAACCCCAGCACCCGCTGGACCCGGACCGGCAGCACTTCGCTGAGCAGCACCAGGCTATCGTCCGGCTGGTCGAGGGACAACGATCTGCTGACCTGCAGCCCCGCAACCCGCGGGTCGCACCGGAGCACGCCAGGGCGATAGTTGTCGAGTTCCTCGAGCACCTCGGCCAGGGGCATGCGCTCGGCCACCAGGTGTCCGTGGGTCCAGGCTCCGGCCCCGGCTGGCAATGCGGCCCTCGGGGTGCTTTGCGTATCACTGAACAGTTGCTGCCAACCGGTGTCCAGTGCCACCGGGGCTGCTGAGCCATACTCGATCGACGCCACGCCCTCGAGCATCTGCACCAGGGTGAAGGAGGCCTGTTGCTGGACGATCAAGCGCGCCGTCTGCCCCGGCAGAATGCGTGCCTGTGCAGTTCGCAAGCTGACTCCGGCGCCCTGCGTCACTTCCAGCAACACCCGGCCACGTTGCAAGGTCACGGCGCGGCCGACGCTGTCCAGCGCGCTGCGGCTATCGAGTAGCACCGAAAGGCCCGGTGCCAGTCGCCAGCCGCGTCGTTGTCCGGTGCCGGTGGCGCAATCGCTGAACAGGGTTGGCAGCACGTCACATTGGCTTATGCCATAGCCACTGGCGAGGAGCGCACCGGTCGCGGCCAGACCACCGAGCAGTGTTCGCCGCGACACCTTCGCCCGGCAACCCCGGGTGGCCAGCGGCTCGGCTTCACTGTTCTGGATCAGGTCCAGTGCCGGCTCGCGGTTGGTTGAAGACATGCGGCGACTCTCTGGGGAGGGCGAAAAGGTGCTTATGATAATTCTTATCATTTACTTTCTGCCAGATGCTTCGTCTCGCTCTGAGAGGTGTTCGCCACAGCTCTTGCAGCGCCTATGAGGACAAGACTCGGGACAAACACCCCTCCAGAACTTTTTCCGTTTTCCCGGTCTATTGGGTGAGTGCGTTCCACGGTTGTTCCAACAGCCACCGAACACACGCTCAACTGCCAATCAGAGGTTGTCTTCACTCATGAAATTCCCTGCCCCATGCATGCTGCTCGTTGGCCTGTTCGCACTCGCGGCCGCAGGCTCGGCATCCGCCGCACCGATGAAGACTTCAACACCTCCCGCCCACACCCTCGACCTGGCGGACCGCCAGGCCAGCGAAAACCCTTGGCCAAGCCTGACCAGCACGTCCTCGTCAACCCTGCTGGCCCATGACGACCGCTACCGGCACGACGAGCGCTGGCACGATCACCGCGACGACTGGCGTCGAGAGCAGTGGCGCCGCGAACAATGGCGCCGGGAACAGCACCGCCGGGAAATGGAACGGCAGCGCTACTGGGAGCGCCATCACGAACGCGCCCTGCGTCATCGCTACGACGACGACCACCGCTACTATCGCCGCTGAACAGTCCATGCGCTGCCTGCTTCCCTCTGGAACAAACATGACTTGAGCTGACACAGCGTGGGAGCGGGCATGCCCCGCGATGGGGTTGCGCTTTACATATGGAAATCCGTATATTCGATTTTCCATATGTATAGGCCATCCCCATGCTCACGCCCCCCGAGGTATTCAAATGCCTCGCCGACGAGACCCGCGCCCGTGCCACCTTGCTGATCGCCCAGTCGGGCGAGTTGTGCGTCTGCGAGTTGATGTGCGCCCTCGGCGACAGCCAGCCGAAGATCAGCCGCCACCTGGCCCAGCTGCGCAACTGCGGCCTGTTGCAGGACCGCCGCCAGGGCCAGTGGGTGTACTACCGCCTCGCCCCGCAGCTCCCCGCCTGGGTGCATGACCTGCTGCAACTGACCCTGCGGGCCAACGAAACCTGGCTGCACGACAACACCACCCGCCTGCAGCTCATGGACGGCCGCCCGCAACGCGCCGCCTGCTGCTGAACCTGCCCCCGGAAAACACCCATGCTGATCGCGATCGCGGTTTTCGTCTTCACCTTGGTGCTGGTGATCTGGCAACCCCGTGGCCTGGGCGTGGGCTGGAGCGCGGCACTCGGCGCGCTGATCGCCCTGGCCGTCGGCGCAGTCTCGCTGCAGGACATCCCGGCGGTCTGGGCCATCGTCTGGAACGCCACGGCCACCTTCATCGCCATCATTATCATCAGCCTGCTGCTCGACGAAGCCGGCTTCTTCGAATGGGCCGCCCTGCATGTGGCGCGCTGGGCCAATGGCAGCGGCTACCGCCTGTTCGCCTTCTGCGTGCTGCTGGGCGCGGCGGTGTCGGCAGTGTTCGCCAACGACGGCGCCGCGCTGATCCTCACCCCCATCGTCATGTCGATGCTGCTGGCCTTGCGCTTCTCGGCCGCCACGACCCTGGCGTTCGTCATGGCTGCCGGCTTCATCGCCGACACCGCGAGCCTGCCGCTGGTGGTATCGAACCTGGTCAATATCGTTTCGGCGGACTATTTCGGCCTGGGCTTCGGCGAGTACGCCGCGGTGATGGTCCCGGTGAACCTGGTCAGCGTCGTCGCCACCCTCGGCGTGCTGTGGCTGTTCTTCCGTCGTGATCTGCCCCGTCACTATGCCCTCGATGCGCTCAAGGCCCCCGAAGCGGCGATCCATGACCGCGCCACCTTCGTGGTCGGCGGCTGGATGCTGGTGGTGCTGCTGGTCGGGTTGTTCGCCCTGGAACCGTTGGGCGTGCCGGTCAGCGCGGTGGCGGCCGTGTGCGCGGCGATGCTGTTCGCCGTTGCCGCCCGTGGCCATCGCATCTCCACCCGCCGCGTGCTGCGCGAGGCGCCCTGGCAGGTGGTGATCTTCTCGCTGGGCATGTACCTGGTGGTGTACGGACTGAAGAACGCCGGCCTCACCGATCTGCTCACGCAACTGCTCGACCGCCTGGCCGCGCACGGTCTGTGGAGCGCCACCCTCGGCACCGGCCTGCTCGCCGCCTTGCTGTCGTCGGTGATGAACAACATGCCCAGCGTGCTCATCGGCGCCCTGTCGATCCAGGCCAGCGATGCCCAGGGCCTGGTGCGCGAAGCGATGATCTACGCCAACGTCATCGGCTGCGACCTGGGCCCCAAGATCACCCCCATCGGCAGCCTCGCCACCCTGCTCTGGCTGCACGTGCTGGAGCGCAAGGGCATGCGCATCACCTGGGGCTACTACTTCAAGGTCGGCATCCTGCTGACCCTGCCGGTCCTGTTGATCACCCTCTCGGCCCTGGCCTTGCGCCTGAGCCTTTGATACCCGGAGCGCCCCATGCAAGTCCTGTTCATGTGCACGGCCAACAGCTGCCGCAGCATCCTCAGCGAAGCCCTGTTCAACCACCTGGCGCCGCCGGGCTGGCAAGCCGTGAGCGCGGGCAGCTTTCCCCGGGGCCAGGTGCTGCCGCGCAGCCTGGGCACCCTGCAGCAGGCCGGCATCGCCATCGAGGGGCTGAGCAGCAAAGGCAACGACGCCTTCGCGCACAACCCGCCGGACATCGTCATCACCGTGTGCGACAAGGCCGCCGGAGAAACCTGCCCGGTGTACTTCGGCCCGGCCCTGAAATGCCACTGGGGGCTGGCGGACCCGTCCGAGGTGGTGGGCGACGAGCAGGCCATCGACGCCGCCTTCCGCGCCACCCTGGCGCATATCGAACGGCGCTGCCGGGCGTTCCTGGCCCTGCCCCTGGACCGCCTCGGGCGCGATCAGCTTGGGGTTGAGCTGGAGAAGATCGGCAGGCTTTGAGGGCTGGTCCTTTCGAGGTGTTCGACATTAGAGTTGCAGCGCCTACAAGATCGAGCGCCGCGCGGGCGGCGCTCGATCTCACAGGCGCTGCAACACGCTCGTCGAACCCCACGGAAAATGGCAATCTAGGCCCCGCAATGAACCATCAACAGGATGTTCAAGGGAGTCATGTCGTCATGGCAGCACTGGATCGCGTTTTTCATGGGCTTCACCAGCAAGGGTTGTTACTCCTGGCCAACGTGGCGGACGCTGGCGGCGCGCGCCTGGTCGAGCGCCAGGGCAGCCAGGCGGTCGCCACCAGCAGCGCCGCCGTGGCCTGGTCGCATGGTTACCAGGACGGCGACAAGCTGCCCCTGGCATTGCTGGCCGGCACCGTCGAGTCGATGGCAAGGGTGCTCAGCGTGCCGCTGACGGTGGATATCGAAGGCGGCTATTCGGACGCCCCCGAACAGGTTGCCAAGGTCGTCGACACGGTCATCGCCGCAGGCGCGGTGGGGATCAACATCGAGGACGGCACGCAGTCTCCCGAACAGCTCCTGCGCAAGCTCGACGCCGCCAGAAACGCCGCGAGCCGGCGTGGGGTCGACCTGTTCATCAACGTGCGCAGCGATGTCTACCTGAAGAACCTGCTGCCCGCCGAGCAGCGCCTCGAGGAGCTCCTGCGGCGCGCCGCGCGCTATGCCGCTGGTGGCGCGAACGGGCTGTTCGCCGCCGGCGTGGTCGAGCCCGGCGAGATCGCCACGCTGTGCCGGGAGGTAACGCTGCCGGTCAACCTGCTCTGGCGCGCAGGCTTGCTCACCCCCACCGAACTGCAACGGCTTGGCGTTCGCCGCCTGAGTGCCGGCTCGAGCATCGCCGAGTTTCTCTGCGGCGCCATGAGCGGCCTGGCCCAGCGTTTCCTGGAAAGCGGCCAGCTCGACACCCACGGATTGAAGGCCCACAGCTATGCAGAGCTCAACGCTCTGATGGCCAGCCAGGCCGATGCCTCCTGATCGCTAGCCTGTAGGAACTGAAAAGCACCTGGCCCTCATCGGTTCGTTCCACTACCGTGGGCCGATCATCTTCGGCCCACTGGACGAATAGCCGGAATCGCCCTAGCATCGGCGCCCCCACGGCCTCACTCACGGACGATCATGCCCCCCGCCGCCCGCCTGCTTGCCCTGTTCGCCCTGTCCACCCTGGTCAGCGCCTGCAGTATCAATGGCACCTACATCGACAGCACCCGCCCTGATGCCGCCAAGCTGCGCTACATCTCGGGCAATGGCAGCGCCACCCTCGACCTGTTCGACAGCGCGCGCTGTGAAGGCCGGACCACCGGCATCCTCAACAACCTCTTCGTGCCCGACTCTCGCCGACGGGCCGACATGAGCGTACCGCCGCCGGCAAACAGCAACAGCTACTACGAGATCCGCCTCGAGCCCGGCCAGCCGGTACATGTTCGTGCCAACACCCAGGGCGCCAACACGGTCTGCTCGGCCTCGTTCACCCTGACACCGCAGGCAGGCTCCGAATATGAACTGCGCTTCGACCAGTCGCCTGGCTACTGCCAGGCGACACTGGTGCGTTTGCAACGGGTCGAGGGCAAGGACCAGCGCCAGCCCTATCCGATGATCGACACCATTCCAAGCGCCTGCTGGGGTACGTCAGCGCTGTTCCCGAAAAAACCCACGCCGCTACCCGATACCGCCCGGCGCACCGCGTTGATCGACAGCATCATCCGCGACAGCGTCACCCCGGAGATGGAGCAACTGACCACGTTGCGTAAAGCCGTCGCCCTCACTCGGCAAGCCTCCCCCGAAGTCCAGGTAGCGGAGCGCAAGCGGGAACTGGGCCTCGATCTGCCAGAGGCCTACTGGCAGCAGTACCAGCAGAACCTGCAAACGCTCGCCGAGGCGCTCGCCAACCTCAAGGCACGTACGCTGGTACGCTACGACGCCGACAGCCGCGCCTACCTGCGCAGCGTGCGCGACGAGCAGTTGCAGGTCTGGGCCGGTGGCAACAACGACGCGGGCCTGCCGAGCAAGGCCCAGCGCATGCGCGACATGGCCTACTACTACAACTACGTCCTGCAGGAGACGATTGCGCAGATCAACCTCGAACACCTGCGCAGCATGGCTGAACTGGATCAACGCGAAGGGGTTTGCAAGCGCTTCGCCGGATGCTGGAAACTCTAGGTCTTCAACCGAGCGAAGGTCTGCCCCATGCAAGTCATCGCCGCCCCCTCGAACCTCGGCCTCAGTCCCCTGAGGCCAGGCCACCAACCCGGCACCTGGCGCGCCCCGTCAGCCCTGCTGGCAGCGGGTCTGCTGCAGGCGATCAATGCCAGCAGCGTGAGGCATCTGCCACGTCCGCTCTACTCAGCCGAGGCACAACCTGGCACCCGCCTGCGCAACGGCCACGCCCTGCGCGCGTTCAATCTCGCCCTGGCGGACCTGGTGCGTGCCGCCATGCAGGAGGATGACTTTGCACTGGTCATCGGCGGAGACTGCTCCATCCTGCTTGGCGCACTGGCCGGTGCGCACCACGCAGGCCCGCTGTCGCTCCTGCACATTGACGGGCACAGCGACTTCCGCCACCCCGGCAACTACGACCCGGCACAGAGCCTGGGCGCCGTCGCCGGCATGGACCTGGCCCTGGCCACTGGCCGTGGCGAGGCGCTGGCAACCGACTGGCCCGGCATAGCGGGTCCGCTGGTGGCCGATGCCCAGGTTGTCCAATTGGGCGAGCGCGAGAACCGTGATCACGACTTCGCCTGGCCCGACGTCAACCATACGGCCATCAACCGAATCGACGTCTTCGAGGCGCTGGCCATCGGCCCGGACGCGGTCATCGCACGGATCAGGGACACGCTCGACCAGGAGCCTGGCCAGGGGTTCTGGATACACCTGGACATCGATGTGCTGGACCAGGCGATCATGCCCGCGGTCGACAGCCCTGGGTCACCGGGGATCGCCCCCGACGACCTGGTGAGGATCCTCACCCCGTTCGTGGCGGACCGACGCTGCCGGGGCATGACGGTCACGGTCTTCGATCCGGACCTGGACCCCGACGGACGCTGCGCGACGACAATCGTCGAGTTGCTGGGGCGGTTGCCGTTTCCGCCAGACAAGGGCACTTGAAGTAGCCGACGGTCTGCTTGCCCACAGGTAGTGTGCCGCGCCCCCGACCCTGTGTATGCTGCACGGGCGCGGCGAGCGGCCCCCGGCGGCTTGCAGGACCTCGCGCGGCCGCCCTGCGTGATCGGACCATGACCGGGCTACCCGTATCGGACACCCCTGCCCTATGCCCGTCGACCTGCAAGCGCTCTACCCCAGGCTGATCCACCTGATGCTGGACACCGTGTTCGTGGTCGACCGGGACGACACCATCGTGTTCGTGAGCAATGCCTGCGAGGCCTTGCTCGGCTACCGCGCCGACGAACTGACCGGCACCCCGATCACCCGCTACATGCACCCGAACGACCTGGAGGCCACCCGCGCGTCGATCGTCCGGGTCATGGACGGCACCCCGCACTTCGACTTTCGCAACCGCTATGTGCGCAAGGATGGCGAGATCGTGCATATCCTCTGGGCGGCTTTCTGGTCCGACGAGGTAGGGGCGCGGATCGGCGTCGCGCGCAACATCACCGCCCTCACCCAGGCCGAGCAGGAACTGCGCTTTCTCGCCCATCACGACCCGCTGACCAAGCTGACCAACCGCTCGCTATTCAACGATCGCCTGGCCACGGCCCTGCGCGCCGCCCGCCATCAGCAGCGCCGGCTGGCCCTGCTGTTCCTCGACGTCAACGACTTCAAGGGCATCAACGATGTGCACGGCCATGCGGCCGGCGACCGCGTGCTGTGCACCATCGCCCAACGCCTGCAGGACAGCGTACAGGAAGCGGACACCGTGGCGCGGATCGGCGGCGACGAGTTCATCGTGCTGCTGACCGACGTGCCGTCGGAGGACGCCGTGTACGAGGTGGTCGAGCAGATCGCCATGGTCATGGAGGAGCCGCTCGGGGCCGAATTCGGCGATGTCAGGATGCCGTCCTGCAGCATCGGCGTGGCCTGCTATCCCACCGATGGCGAGGATGCCGACACCTTGCTCAGCCATGCCGATGGCGAGATGTACCGCAAGAAGCGGCGGCGGGTGCGGGTGGGGTGATGGTCTGTTGTGGCCTCATCGCGGGTGAGCGCGCGCCCCACCACTTGTGGGAGCGGGCTTGCCCCGCGATGAGGCCCGTGCGATTGCTCAGCCCTTCCAGGCCTCCACCACGATCCGCGTGGCCGCCGCGATCGTTTCGCTGTTCCACGGCGCATCCTGTTGCGTGCCGCGGCTGAACACCACCAGGATCCACGGCGCCCGGCCCTTGGGCCAGATGACCGCGACATCGTTGGCCACGCCATAGTCGCCCGAGCCGGTCTTGTCGCCCACCACCCAGTCCTTCGGCAGTCCGGCGCGAATGCGCGTGTCGCCGGTGGTGTTGCCCTTGAGCCAGGCCTGCAGCTGTTGTTGCGCGGCGGCGGGCAGGCCATCGGTGAGCAGCAGGCGCTGCAGGGTCATGCCCATGGCCAAGGGCGTCGTGGTGTCACGCGGATCACCCGGCAAGGCGGTGTTCAGCGTCGGCTCGTTGCGATCGAGGCGGAAGGTCGGATCGCCCAGGCCGCGGACGAACGCCGTCAGCCCGGGTGGACCGCCGACCAGCTCGAGCAGCAGGTTGCCGGCGGTGTTGTCGCTGTACTGCACGGCGGCGGCGCACAGCTCGGCGACGGTCATGCCCGGCCCGACATGCTTTTCGGTGACCGGCGAATAGACCACCAACTGCTCGGCGCCATAGGCGATGCGCCGCGCCAGCAAACCCGGCTCGGATACGCTGCGGTTTAGGACGGCGCCGGCAAGGACAGCCTTGAAGGTGCTGCAGAAGGCGAAGCGCTCTTCGCCACGCCAGGCCAGTTGCCGACCGCTGCCGGTGTCCAAGGCCCACAGGCCGATGGTACTGCCGCTGGCCGCCTCGAGCTGTTGCATCGCCTGGCGCAGCGAATTGTCCGCCCAGGTGGGCAGGGTCAGCAGGGCCGAGCAGCCGAGCGCGCCCTGGAGCACGCGGCGGCGGCTGAGGGTGGGGATCATGCAGGCATTCCTTAAGAAAATGAGCAAAACGCGAAGGCTAGAACGTTTTAGCACCTGAGCCAAGCACCGCCTTGTCCCTCCAGCAGGACCACCCATGCCGTGGGAAAGCGGATTCTTTTCGCGCCACTGCCCTGGCCACCCTTGCGTTGACCGGCAAAAGGCAGGACAGTAACCGGGTGTTCCCGCAATGAAACGGAGATTCGCCTTGACTACCGATCGCCTGAGCCTGCTCCAGTTCGAGCAACTCAGCCTGAAGCCCGCCGCCGCCAGCCAGTTCGCCCTCTCGCTGAAGGACCTCGAACAGCTGACACTCCCCGAGCGCTACGCCTATCGTGCAGCCCACTACCTGGGCGACATGGCCGAGGCAGAGAATAGCCAGCAGCTGGCTGTCGCCAAGGACCAGGGCATCGGTTTCACCCAGGGCCTGCTCACCGCCGCGGCCATCGAAGACGCCCTGGCGAAAAGGCTGATCGAGGTCTTCAATAACGCGAGCGAGCGTGCCCTCAAGCTACTGCCGCAGTAACGGTAGTTGCCTTCCCGAGCCCGGCACCTGTCCGGGCTCATGCCTGATCCTGCCCTACCAGCTTCTGCGTCTCGCCTGGCCATCGTCCAAGGAGTCCACATGCCACTGGTACGCATCGATATCAAGCGCCACCCCGACCCGGCTCATCTGCGCACACTCGGCAAGATCGTCTACGCCTGCATGCGGCGAACGATCAATGTGCCCGAGCACGACAATTTCCAGATCCTGACCGAACACGACGGCGACCGCCTGGTGAGCGACCCGCAGTACCTGGGCATCCAACGTTCCGACGGCCAGGTGTTCATCCAGATCACCCTCAACGAAGGCCGCACCCTGGAGCAGAAGAAGGCGCTATACCAGGCCATCGCCGAAGGTTTCGAGCGCGAGGCCGGCGTGCGACCGGAGGATGTGTTCATCAACCTGGTCGAGGTGCGCAAGGAGAACTGGTCGTTCGGCAACGGTATCGCCCAGTACGCCAGTTGACGGCTGTGGGCAGCCTGGCACCATCCTTACCATGGCCACAGGAGCCTCCGGTGATCAGCGAACTATCCGTTCATGTCCTGTTCCGCAGCCTGTGCTATCCGCTCGGTTGGCCACTGGTGAAGCTGGCCACGCTGGGCAGATATCCGTCCAGGGGCGCCTGGCACACCGAGCGCGCCGAGGCCGAGTGGACAGCGGCCATCGGCCTTGTCGTACTCTTGCTGCTACTGATGCTGTTGCTGGGGCAATTCGACGTTGCGCCTTTCCCCTGATCCGCTGGAGCCCTTCATTGACCAACACGCCCTTCTTCCCCTTGCAGACCCTAGCGGCCGAGTTGCTGCCCCACCTGCCCGCCGACAGTAACGACGGCTCCCACGACCTTGCCCATCTGCAACGGGTCTGGAGCAATGTCCGGCGTATCCAGGCCAGGGAAGGCGGCGACCTCGAAGTGCTGCTCGCCGCCACCGTGCTGCACGATTGCGTGGCAGTGGAAAAGAACTCGCCCCTGCGTGCGCAGGCCTCGACGCTTTCGGCCGAACGCGCCGCCGCGATCCTCGCCGACATGGGCTGGCCACTTCCGCGCATCGAGCAGGTGACCCATGCGGTGATGACCCACAGCTACTCGGCGGGCCTTTCACCGCAGAGCCTGGAAGCGAAGATCCTCCAGGACAGTGATCGCCTGGACTCCATGGGCGCCGTCGGCATCGCCCGCTGCTTCTATGTGTCCGGGCGCACGGGGTCGGCGCTCTACGACGTCGAGAACCCCACCGCCGCAGGCCGGGACTATCGCGACAACCGCTTCACCATCGAGCATTTCCACACCAAGCTGCTCAAGCTCGCCTCGGGCTTGCAGACCGGCGAAGGCGCACGCCTGGCCGCGCTCAGGCATCAGCGGCTGGCGTCATTCCTGGCCGAGTTCATGGAGGAAATCGGGGTGGATCCGGCCTGAACCTTGTCGACCCAGGCTTGAAGGGCACCCGTGCGCCCTTCTGCGAAAATCCGCTTTACCTGTCTATAACTTCATAGTTCATCATCGCCCCACTGCATGAGGGGAAGACTGGTGTATCGCATTTCCGAACTGGCGGCGAAGGTGGGCCTGAGCCGCTCCACGCTGCTCTACTACGAAAAACTCGGGCTGGTGAGCTCACGGCGCCAGGCCAACGGTTATCGCACCTACGGCGAGCAGGACCTGCAGCAGCTGCGGTTGTTGCAGCAACTGCAGGCCGGCGGCCTGAGCCTGAAGGAATGCCAGGCCTGCCTGGAGGCGCGCCTGGACCGCGCGGCCCTGCTCGAACGCCTGCACACCCTGGACGAGGAGATCGCCGCCCGACAACGCTCGCGTGACCTGCTGGCGGCGATGCTCGGGTTGTCGTCCATGCGCCCCTGGCACCAGGCCCTCGAGCAGCAGGCACCCGGCGCCCACCTGGCGTGGTTGCGCCGGCAGGGATTCAATGAGAAACAGGCCCTGCGCCTGAAATGGCTGTCCCGCGACATGAACGAACACGACCGCTACATGGCCGACTTCGAACGCATCTTCGATGGCCTCGAGCACCTTGGCCCGGGCTCGCCAGAGGATTCGCTCAACGCACTGCGCGCCCTGCCCCACGCCCCCGCAACACTGCTGGACATCGGCTGCGGCCGTGGTGCCTCCAGCGTGCTGCTGGCCGAACACAGCCAGGCGCACATCACTGCGCTGGACAACGACGAGCACAGCCTGGGTTGCCTGCGCGCGACCCTGGTCGCCAAGGGCCTGCAGGCGCGGGTCTCGCCGATTTGCGCGAGCATGACCCATCTGCCGTTCGCGCCTCGGCACTTCGACGCGATCTGGGCCGAGGGTTGCGCCTACATCATGGGCTTCGACAACGCCCTGGCGTACTGGCGCGCCTTCCTCAAACCCCAGGGTTACCTGGTGGTCAGCGACCTGGTGCGGGTGGTCGACAGGCTAGCCCCCTCGGCCGAGGCGTTCTGGCAGGCCGCCTACCCCGACCTGCACAGCGTCGACACGCGCCTGGCCGCCATCGCCCGCCTGGGCTATCGCACCCTGTCGCACTTCCCCTTGAGCGCGCAGGCCTGGGCCAACTATCTGGAGCCGCTGAGCGCACGCGTGGCCAGCCTGGCGAGCGAGACCTTCGCCTCCCAGGCCCTGGCCGACATCCGCCGCGAACTCGAGATCCACGAAAACCACCTGGGCGAGTACGGGTATCATCTGTTCGTCATGCAGACACGCTGAACCCGCCCCAGGACATGGAGTCACCATGAACATCGAAAAACTGCAGAACCGCCTCGCCTTCCTGCGCCAGGCCGAACAACTCAAGAGCGTCATCCGCAGCGCCCACACCTCCAGCGGCCGCGCCGAAAGCACCGCCGAGCACACCTGGCGGCTGTGCCTGATGGCCATCACCTTCGCCGACGAACTGGGCGACCTCGACCTGCTCAAGGTGCTGAAGATGTGCCTGGTCCACGACCTGGGCGAGGCCATCAGCGGCGACGTCCCGGCCGTCAGCAAACAGGGCTTCCCCGACAAGAGCCGGCAGGAGCGCGAAGACCTGCTGCACCTGATGTCGAGTCTGGACGCCGCCCTGCGTGACGAGATCATGGCGTTGTGGGAGGAATACGAGGCCGCCACCTCAGTCGAGGCCCAGGCGGTCAAGGCCCTCGACAAGCTGGAGACCCTGCTGCAGCACAACCAGGGCCGCAACCCGCCGGGCTTCGACTATGCCTTCAACCTCGACTACGGTAAGCGCTACACCGCCGCCACACCGCTGTTCGAGGCCCTGCGCGGCCTGATCGACGCCGACACGCGCCGGCATCTCGACAATGGCATCACCCTGCGCGACGAACGCCCGGAGGACGCCACCACCATCGGCCACCTGACCGAAGCCGCCTTTGCCAACGCCGATCACAGCAGCCACACCGAGCAGTTCATCGTCACCGCCCTGCGCCGAGCCGGAGCGCTGACGGTATCGCTGGTGGCCGTGGAGGCTGGTGTCATCGTCGGCCATGTGGCGATCTCCCCGGTGACCCTGTCGTCGGGCGTCACTGGCTGGTACGGACTGGGACCGGTCTCGGTGTTGCCGCAACGTCAGGGCCAGGGCATCGGCTCGGCGCTGATCAACGCCGCGCTGGCCCGCCTGCACGGGCTGGGTGGCCAAGGCTGCGTAGTGCTGGGCGACCCAGGGTACTATGGCCGCTTCGGTTTCAAGGCCCAACCGGGCCTGAGCCTGCCGGGCGTGCCGGCCGAGTACTTCCAGGCCCTGGCCTTCAGCGGTGATATGCCGCAGGGCAGCGTGCAATACCACGTGGCTTTCGAGGCGACGGCGTAAACCATCCGCCGCTCCATGGCAGCCCCTGTGGAGCGGCCCTTCTCTCGTATCCCGTTGCCAGCCCACTGGGAAATACACAATAATGCGATAAATTCCCATTTAAGAATTTATCCATGTCGGCCGAGTCCTCTGCCCTACCCTCCGCGGTCAGTACCCTCTATGCCCAGCACAGTGTCTGGCTGCGTGGCTGGCTGCGCAAGCGTCTGGGCAATCATTGCGATGCCGCCGACCTGGCACAGGACACCTTCGTCAAGCTGATCAAAGCCCGTACCGCACTGGAAATCCGCGAGCCACGCCAATACCTGAGCACCGTGGCCAAAGGTCTGATGATCGACCTGCTGCGGCGACGCTCACTGGAGCAGGCCTACCTCGACACCCTGGCCAACCTGCCCGAGGCTCAGGTCCCCAGTGCTGAAACCCAAGCCATCCTGCTCGAAACCCTGGTAGAACTGGACCGCCTGCTGGCGGGATTGGGCACACGCATTCGCCAGGTCTTCATCCTGTCCCAGCTCGACGGTCTCACCTACGCCCAGATCGCCACGCAGCTGGGTATCTCCCTGCGCACGGTGAACAGCCACATGGCCAAGGCCATGGAGCACATCTGCCTGCTGCAATGGGACACCCACGCGTGACGCCGACACCCGCCCAGCGCGAGGCAATCCGCGCAGCGGCGCACTGGTATGCGCGGCTGGCTTCAGGGACGGCCGACGCCCAGGAGCAGGCGTGCTGGCAACGATGGCATGACAGCGATCCCTTGCACCAACAGGCCTGGCAACGCATGCAGGCGATCAGCGACAACCTCGGACGCATGCCGGGCCAGCTGGCGGCCTCGACCTTGCTGGCGGCCGGACAATCACGACGCCAGGTACTCTACGGCCTGGCCTGCCTGCTCGGTGGCGGAACACTGGCAACCCTGGGCTGGCGCAGCGACCTGAGCCTGGCCCTGCGGGCCAGCCACCATACCACCGTGGGTGAGCGTCGCACCTTCACCCTGGCCGACGGCAGCCAGTTGACCCTCGACACCGACAGCGCGGTCGACGTGCGCTTCGATGATCGCCAACGCCTGCTGGTGCTTCATCGCGGCCAGCTGGCCATCAGTACCGGCACGGACCCGACCGCTCGCCCCTTCCTGGTCGAGACCCGTTTCGGACAGGTGCAGGCATTGGGCACCCGCTTCCTTGTCAGCACCGGCGAGCAGGGCTGCGAAGTGGCGGTCATGGAGAAGGCCGTGCGGGTCTCGGCCGAAGGCAGTCAGCCGCTACGCCTGGAAGCCGGACAGCGGGTCGGCTTCGGCCCGTCGGGCATCGGTCGCATACGCGTCAATGACGCCTCGGTCGGCGCCTGGCAGGATGGCAGCCTGATCGCCATCGAACAGCCCCTGGCCGAACTGCTCGCGCAACTGTCGCGCTACCGTCCCGGTGTGCTGCGCTGCGACCCGGCCGTGGCCGCCCTGCGGATTTCCGGCGCCTTCCCCATCACCGATACCGACCTGGCCCTGGAGGCGCTGCAAAGCGCCTTCGCCCTGGACGTGCAGCGACGCACCCGTTACTGGGTGACAGTGACCGCGCGCGGCTGATTTTCTTTGCCCGAGATTGCACTTTCATGCGCGCTCGTTCGGCCCTTCCTTCCATCTGACACCACTCAACCACTTGGGAAGGGAAGCATGAGCACGCGGCACTCGGTACATTCGGCATTGGCGTTGGCCATCCACCTTTCACTGGGCACGACGTTCGCGTTGCCCGGCATCGCCCTGGCCGCATCGGCCAGCAGCACCCAGACCCGGGTCTACGACATTGCGCCCGGCAACCTGACCGAGACCCTGAGCCGCTTCGCCAGCCAGGCCGGGGTGGCGCTGTCGTTTGACGGCGCGGCCACCCGGGCCCTGCGCTCCTCCGGCCTGCAAGGCCGCTACAGTATCGACCAGGGGTTTGCCGTGCTGCTGGCGGGCAGCGGCCTGCAGGCGGTCCGTCAGGCCAATGGCGTCTACCTGCTGGTCGCCCTGGCGCACGACGACGCCGTTCAGTTGGGTGCCACGCAGATCGACAGCCAGAGCCTGCAGGACGATGCCGACAGCTATACCGCCGCCAGCGCAACAGTGGGCAGCAAGGTGGCGACTTCGCTGCGCGAAGTGCCTCACTCGGTTTCGCTGATCACCCGCAAGCGCATCGAGGAGCAGAACCTCAACAGCCTGACCGACGTGATGGGCAAGATGACCGGTGTCTCGGTGCAGAAGGGCGGGATCTCCCAGGCGGCCATGGGCAACGAGAGCAACTTCTTCTCCCGCGGCTTCGCGGTGTCCAACACCACCCTCGACGGTGGCGCGCCGTTGACCAGCTCCATCGCCGGCTACGGTTCGCTCAGCCAGCTGGACATGGCCCAGTACGAGCGCGTCGAGTTCCTGCGCGGCGTCGATGGACTGTACTCCAGCACCGGCGATCCCGGCGGCACCGTCAACCTTGTGCGCAAGCGCGCCCTGCGCGAGCAGCACCTGAGTTTCGCCGCCTCGGCCGGCAGCTGGGACAACTACCGCAGCGAGCTGGACGTCACCGGACCGTTGGTGGACAGCGCGGCCCTGCGTGGCCGTCTCGGTCTGGCGTACCAGGACAGCAAGTCGTTTCTGGACTACGTCGATACCCGCAACTCGCTGACCTATGGCTCGCTTGAACTCGACCTGACGCCAGACACCGTGCTCACCGTCGGCGGCAGCGTCCAGGACAACGATGGCGTACCCTACTTCGCCGGGCTGCCGCGCTACAGCGACGGTGCCGACCTGAAGCTGCCACGTCACACCGCGTTTACCTCCAACTGGAACACCGTGCGGGAAAAGACCACGCAGTTGTACACCCGGCTGGAGCACAATCTCACCAGTGAATGGTCGCTGACCACCGACCTGACCTACGTCGACATCGACCGCGACTCCACCGGTCTGTACTACTTCGGTGGCGTGGACCCACAAACCGGCACCGGGCCGAGCTGGCACCAGTACCCGAACAAGGGCGGCAGCGTGCGCAAGACGGTCAACAGCTACCTCAAGGGCGGGTTCGATGCCTTCGACCGCCATCATGACGTGCTGCTGGGCGTGGACTACACCAACACCGTCGGCTCGGTGATCCAGCGCACCGGCCTGATCTCTGGCATTCCCGTGGACCTCGGCGGACGCACCCCGCCGCAGGACCTGGGCAGCACGCCGAACAAGAAACAACAGCTACCTGAGATCCGCCGCTCCGCCTACGGCATGACGCGCCTGGCGCTCAGCGATGACCTCAAGTTCATTCTCGGCGGGCGCCTGACCGACTACAGCTTTCAGAACAAACAGGACTTCTACGACGGAACCACCCCGCCCTCACGTCCGCAAACGCAGCACAAAAACGGCGTGTTCACCCCCTACGCCGGCCTCACCTACGACCTGAATGATCGCTGGACCGCCTACACCAGCTATGCCGAAACCTTCACTCCCCAGGCCGGCAACACCGACACCAGTGGCGCCCAGATCGCGCCCGCCACCTCGAAGAACTACGAGGTCGGCCTCAAGGGCCAGTGGCTCGACGGTCGCCTCAACAGCTCGTTCGCGGTGTACCGGATCGAGCAACAGGACACCGCCGTCTACGATGAAAACGGCAGCGGTCCAGTTGGCAGCGAGGCCACCTGCTGCTACTTCAACGCCGGCCAGGTCACCAGCAAGGGCTTCGACGCCGAGATCAGCGGCGAAGTCGCCCGCGGCCTGCAACTGACGGCCGGCTACACCTACAACCGCCTCGAGGCCAAGGACGCCAGCGACGGTCGTGGTAGCTTCGAAGGCGTCACGCCCAAGCACCTGCTCAAGGTCTGGGGCACCTGGCAGTTGCCCGGCGGGCTGCAGGACTGGAAGGTCGGCCTGGGCGCGACCAGCCAGAGCGGCACCTCCAAGCAAGGCACGGTCAGCCCGTTCAACCCGTCCACTGGCCGCTTCGATGGCAACCCGGTCGACTACAAGTTCCTGCAGTCGGGCTACACGATCTGGAGCGCCAGCCTGGATTACCGGATTGACGAGCACTGGTCGGCAACCCTCAACGCCAACAACCTGTTCGACAAGAAGTACTACGCGACGGTGGGCAATTCGGCCTACAACAACTTCTACGGCGACCCACGCAACCTCATGCTGACCGTGCGCAGCAGGTTCTGATTCCAGCCTCGAGGGGCACGTCGGCCACTCAGCGCCGCCACACCTGCCCTTGTGCGTTTACCACCCATGGCGCCTGCCCGGCGCCAATGCACACGCCCCCCACCCAACGCTCGGCAGGCTCCAGGTCCAGCCAGTTCACCTGGCCAGCCAGCACCCGCTCGCCCAGCGCGCTCAGGCGCAACGGCCGCTGCTGCCAGTGCTCGCCGGGCCCCTCGTGCAGCAGCGGACGTGATGTGTCGATCAGTGGCCGCAGCAGCACCTGGAACATCAGGTCGCCCAGGTACGGCAACGGTTCTTCACGTGCCATCAACTCGCCGAACACACGCCCGGCCGGCAGCTCGCCGTGGCGGGCCAATATCCTCAGTGTCAGGCGCTCGGTCAGGCTCAGACCATCATCGGCCCCCGGCAACTCGAGCAGCTGCCGAGCCAGCGCCGCGCCCAGCAGGGGCAACGCCTCGTGCCGGCGGCCAGCAAGCCCGGCCCAGTCCTGGGGATCGGGCGCGGTATAGGCGCTCCAGGCCTGGCGTGCCAGAGCCAGAGCCTCCTCGCCCAGGGCCCGTCGTTGCGGCCACAGCCAGGCCAGCACGTCGGGGGCCAGTTGGCCGATGCCGATGAAGCGCTCGATACCCGGCACCCGCTCGACCTCGATCAGTTCCAGGCGCCTGGGCAACGTGGCCAGGCTGGCCAGCACGCGGATCAGAAACAGCTGGTCGTAGGCATCCGCCTCGCACCAGAGCACCAGTTCGCTGTTGCCGTCCAACTGCGCCAGTGCCGCGCGCTGCCGGGCCTGACGTTGCGCCAGGTCGGCGGTGTCGAGTCTGAACACCCGTTGCACATAGGCCGTGCGCGTGCGCCAGTAATCCTCCTCGGGCAGGGCCGGCACCGGCCCCATCACCATGGGATCATCGAACATGTGGAACACCCCGGAAAAACCGGCGATCCGCAGGCTGTGCTCGATGTCGCTGCCACAGCGCCAGTGCTGCACCCGCGCCTGGTCATCGGCGGCAAACCCGGGGTGGCGGGCGGCGAAAGCCACCGCGTCGGCATGGGCCTTGAGCTTCGGCCAGCTGGCGAAGCCGGCCTGGCGAGCCACCAGCCACTGGGTGTCGGCCAAGCGATAGTCGGGGCCGGGCAGGCCCAGGGCGTTCAGTTGAGTGCGGGTATCGGTGTCCAGTGCCTTGAGCAGGCGCTTGGCGCGCTTGCGTAGCGCAGACAGGTCGAGAAGGCCGTGGTGACGGGATGCATCGATGGCAGGCATGCCAACTCCTTGTGAGGCTCGGTCCGCCGACAAGCCGGGAGCTGGTATGGAATGTACTGTTCAGTGCCTGGGTAACCCCTTCGCGCGGACCGCGGGCGCAGCGAACGCCTGGAGCGTGACTTTAGCCGCTGCGCGACGATCACGCAATCGATGTGCTCCGCAGCCAGCAGCCATCGTCTACCTGAACGTTTCGAACGCGCCTTTCCTTCGTACCAGGTTTCCCGATGCAAGCACTCCTGCAAGAGATCCTCGACCACGTCCGCCCCCTGCTCGCCCAGGGCCAGGTGGCGCAATACATCCCCGCCCTCGCCCAGGTCGACCCGAACCAGCTGGGCATCGCCGTGCAGAGCCTGGACGGCCAGCTGCACTGCGCAGGCGATGCGCATACGCCGTTCTCGATCCAGAGCATCTCCAAGGTGTTCAGCCTGGTGCAGGCGATCAACCACAGTGGCGAGGACATCTGGTCGCGGCTGGGCTACGAGCCTTCGGGCCAGGCATTCAACTCGCTGGTGCAACTGGAGGTGGAGAAAGGCCGGCCACGCAACCCGTTCATCAATGCCGGGGCACTGGTGATCTGCGACATCAACCAGTCGCGCTATGCCACCCCCACCCTGTCGATGCGTGATTTCGTCCGTCGCCTGGCGGCCAACCCGCGCATCGTCAGCGACACCGTGGTAGCCGAGTCGGAATACCAGCACCGCGCGCGCAACGCAGCCATGGCCTACCTGATGCAGGCCTTCGGCAACTTCCACAACGATGTCGATGCGGTGCTGCGCAGCTACTTCCACCATTGCGCGCTGTCGATGAGCTGCGCCGACGTGGCCCGCGGCTTTGCCTTCCTGGCCAACAGCGGCTACTGCCCGCACAGCGGCGAGCAGGTGCTCAGCCCGCGTCAGGCGCAGCAGGTGAACGCGATCATGGCCACCAGCGGGCTGTATGACGAGGCCGGCAACTTCGCCTACCGGGTCGGCCTGCCAGGCAAGAGCGGCGTGGGCGGCGGCATTGTCGCGGTGGTGCCGGGGCGCTACAGCATCTGCGTGTGGTCGCCGGCGCTGAACGCCTCGGGCAACTCGCTGGCGGGGCTGCGGGCGCTGGAGCTGCTGAGCGAGCGGATGACTGGGTCGGTGTTCTCGGCGGTCTGAGCGAACATCCTAAAGGACCGGGCTGTCGCGCCAGGCCGAGGGGCTCTGTCCGGTCCAGCGCTTGAACGCCCGGCGAAAGCCGCGCACATCGCTGTAGCCCAGTGCCTCGGCAATGCGTTCGATGGGCATGTTCGGGTTGCCCAGCAGGCTCATCGCCCGCGACTGGCGCACCTGCTCCTGCAAGCCTTCGAAGGTCACGCCGTGTTCGGTCAGGTGCCGGCGCAGGGTACGGCTGCTCATGTTGAGGTCGGTGGCGACACTGTCGATCCGGCAGCCCTCGGGCAGGTCGCGGGCGATGGCGCGCTCCACGCTCTGCAGCAGGCTGGCCTTGTGCTGCAGCGGCGCGCACTCCAGCTCCAGCAATTTTAGCGCCTGGCGCAGGGCGACCGGCTGATGGCCGGGCAGCGGCTGGTCGAGCCAGCGGCTGGCAATTACCATGCGATTGTGCAGGCAACCGAACGTCACCGCCGGCCCTAGCAGTTGCACGTAGCTGTCCCGGTAGGCCGGCGCGGCATGGGTGAACTCGAAGCGCATCGGCTGGAACTCGGCACCGATCAGCGTCCGGCCATAGACCATCAGGCTGGCGAAGAACTCCTCCACCGCGAACACCTGAATCTCGGCGTAGGGCAGCCGGCATTCGACCTCGATGAGTGTTTCCCGCGCGCCTTCGTGCAGGCCGTAGACCGCGATGCCGCCGCTGGCGTGCTGGTAGCGCATGCCCACCTCGAAGGCATCGCGCAGGGTCCGGCACAGCGACAGCACGTGCCCCAGCAGGCCCAGGGTGCCCAGCACGTTGCGATGCCCGACCCACAGCCCCAGGCCCTGCCCGGGCAAGGCCTGCAGGGCGCGCTGGATCAACGCCACCGCCTGGCGACAGGCGATGCGCTGGGCCGGATCCTGCAACTCGGCCGGGGTGAAGCCCAAGCCGCGGCACAGCCGCTCGCCGTCCAGGCCACGGTCGCTGGCGAGCTGGACCAGGGTCTGCAACATGAACGGCGACGCCAGCGCCAGGTCGAGTTGCGGGTCGAGGGGGGTACTGGGCATGAAAGGCTACTCCCGGGCCGAGGCGCCTGAGGTTCTTGTTGTCGGGGGCACTGCGCTCGGCGCCGTCATCATATCGCGCAGGGACACCCCCCAACGGCGAGAGTAACAAAATATTGCAGAGTGTCCGGCAAAGCCCCCCTGCCTGTCCGGCAAGGCCCTGCGCCCCCTGACGGCCAGCGCTTATTTGTATAGGGCGGCACGACGCCGCTCGCCCACAACAATAAGAACGAGCCCGACCATGAACCCGACCCGCCTCGCCTGGCTGCCCCCGGCAGCCGCCTGCATGCTCAGCGCCAGCCTCACCCTCCCCGCCCATGCCACCGAAAACGGCGTGGACAATATCGGCCCCGGCACCGACGGTTTCTTCGTCCTGCCGCTGAACGTCGACCAGTTGCCGGCGCACATGTTCGCCTTCAACCTCTACTACAACCACTACCAGGCGCGAAAGCTGGATATCAGCTCGCTCGGCGGCAAGGTCGAGCAGGTGAAGATCACCTCCGATGCGATCATTCCGCGGCTGGACTACCTCAGCCCGCTACGCCTGTTCGGCGGGCGGGTCGGTGGCTACGTGGCGCAGCCCTACATGCGCCAGCAGGTGGCGATGTTCGGCCAGCGCAGCCGCCGCGAAAGCCAGGGCGACGTCACCATCGCACCGATCATCCTGTGGGACATGGGGGCGGACCTCACCCTCGGCGCGGCGCTGGAGATCACCCTGCCCACCGGCGACTACGAAGCCACGCGCATGGCCAACACCAGCAACAACTTCTATACCTACAAGCCGCTGCTGTCGGCGACCTGGCTGCCCAGCGAACGCAGTGAGGTATCGGTCAAGGCCACCTACAGCTTCAACGAAGAGAACCACGACACTGACTACCGCTCGGGGCAGCTGTTCCACTTCGACTATTCGGCCAGCTACCGGGTAACCGACAACCTGCGCCTGGGGGTCAATGGCTACTACGTGAAGCAGACCACTGACGACAGGCAGTTCGGCCGGACCGTGAGCTTCATGGGTGAGGATGTCGACGATGGGGTACGCGGGCAGGTGTTCGCCATCGGCCCGGCGCTGCATTACACCTTCCTCGAGTACGCCAGCATCGAGGCGCGCTGGGCCAAGGAGTTCGCGGTGCGCAACAGGCCGGAGGGGGAGATGCTGTGGGTCAAGCTGAGTTTGCCGTTTAGTTTGTGAGGTCCGATCCGTTGCTACTTTCAGCGTTTACGTCTTGATCGCCGGGGCTGCCTTGCGGCCCTTTCCGGCCGGTCCGACGCCTCGGCAAGGCCGCTCCTACAGACGACCGCACTCCCTGTAGGAGCGGCCTTGTGCCGCGAAAGGGTCGCAAAGCGACCCCGGCAATCTTGAACTTGAAAGGGACGGCCCATTCAGGGGAATGCATGAATTACGGACTGCGCAGCACCCCGCTACGCATACACCGGCCAGCGCTCGACAATCCGCCCGCCGCGTACCGCCAGCAGGTCACCGAACTGCAGCAGGATCGCCTCGGACTGGGTCGGGCGCAGGAACACCTGGTCGTCGACCTGCAGGCCCACCGCCGCCGAGCCATTGAGCATTTCCTGGTTGGAGCTGCGTCCGTACAGGCCGTTGAAGCGTAGCCCCTTGGGCGACTCGGGCTCGGCCAGCCAGTTGCCGCCATAGATGAAGAAGGTCTCGCGCTGATTCGGGTCCCACCAGGCGAACAACGCCGACTTGCCGTCCAGCGCCGGAATCTGCACCGCCCCCGTGCGCTTGATCACCGGCGTGGCGATATAGGCCGCTGGCTGGTGGTCCTCCAACGACGGCAGGTCATAGTGGGTGGGTTTGAGCAACGCAGAACCCACCGATACCTCGCTGCTGGTGCGCTCGTGCTCGTGCATGCGGTAGCTCGGGCTGCCGGCGGTGTTGAGGGTCAGGTCCGTGCGCCACAACCCGGGGTAGTGGCTGCGGGCGTGGTCGACGAAGCCGTCGTACAAGCCCATGACCTTGCCGAACAGCGCCTGGGGCGATCCGAGGATGCCCGGCACGCCCATGCCGACGAAGGGGTCGTAGCCCATGAAGCCGGCGAAGGCCAGGTGCCGGGGATTGGCGGCGATGATCGCCAGCATCCGCTCCAGCTGCGCCGAGTCCTTGACCCCGCCACGGTGCAGGCCGACATCCAGCTCGATATTGATCCGCAGCCGGGTGCCCAGTCCCTGGGCCAGCGCCAGGTACTGTTGCAGGCGCTCGGGGGTATCGAGCAACCATTGCAGTTGCCTGGCCGGGTCGAAGGCGCCGCGATGCGCTTCGTAGAACAGTTGCGCCGAACGCACCGGCAGCGGCTTTCCAAGCAGGATGTCGGCCTCCGGGAAGCGCAGCGCATCGTGGTTGAGGAACGGCTGGTGAAACGACATCAGCCGGCGGGTATCGGCGCGCCGGGCGATGTAGTCGAGCAACTGCGGCGAGGGCAGCGACTTCTCCACCAGGCGCAGCTGCTTGCCGGCACGGCGCACCGACTGGGTCACCACGTCGATGTTGTGGTCCAGGCGGTCGAGGTCGATCAGCATCACAGGGCGCATCGGCCCGTGCTCGCGCAGCTCGCGCTGCAACCTGGCGAAATAGTCGTCGTGCGGCGCCCCTTGGGCGCCAGGGCGCAGCCAGGCGCCGGCAGCAGCCAGCAGCACACCGGCTCCCGCTGCGCCGACCAGGAATTTGCGTCTGTTCATCACATCTCCTTGTGCTCAGCCCACGCCGAGGATCGAGGCCAGGTGGCCATTGAGGAACTTGCCTGTCGGGTCCAGCGCCTGGCGCACCTCGGTGAACGCCTTCCAGCGCGGATACAGCGGCTGCAGGGTGCGCGCATTGAGGGTGTGCAGCTTGCCCCAGTGCGGGCGCCCGGCGTATTTCCAGAAGATCGGTTCGATGGCGGCGAAGAAGTTGTGGTGGTCCATGCTGTAGTGCTGGTGCACCGAGATCGAGCAGCTGTCGCGCCCTTCGAACATGCTCAGCGGGATATCGTCGGCCTTGACGTAGCGGTACTCGATGGGAAACCAGGTGCGCAGGTCGCGCTCGCGGATCAGCGCGAGGATCTCCCGCAGGCAGGCCGGGCCATCCTCGGCGGGTACCGAGTACTCCATTTCGTTGAACCGCACGTTGCGCACGTTGGCGAAGATCTCGTATGAGTCGCCGACCCGCTCGTCGAAGTTGGCGACATGCCGCAGGCTATTGAGCAACGCTCGCCGGGCCGCGGGAAAGTCGCTGCCGTATTTGTCGAGCTTCTCGATCAGGCTGACGAATTCGTTGCCGCCTTCGCTGGCCGGATCCTGGGCGGCGGTGACGGCGTCATTGGTCTCGTTGAGGGCGATGGACAGCGCGTAGTCGGAATGGGTGATCACCAGCATTTCCCAATGCTGGTTTTCCCGGGTGTTCTTCTCCACGTCCTCCAGCAACTCGTCGGTGCGTGCAATCCATTGTCGCTCGCGCAGGCGGAAGGCCTCGCGGTTCTGCAGGCGGATCCGGGTGGCCACGCCCAGCGCGCCGAGGGACACCCGCGCCGCGGCGAACACCTCGGGGTGCCGATGGCTGTCGCAGTCGAGGACCTCGCCACTGGCCGTGACCAGTTGCAGTCCGGTGACCCGCGAGGAATACGAGCCAAAGCCGACACCGGTGCCATGGGTCGAGGTGGCGATCGCGCCGGCCAGGGTCTGGTAGTCGATGTCGGCCATGTTCGGCAGCGCCTGGCCAACCGCCTTGAGCGCCGCGCCCATCGCCGACATCGGCGTGCCGGCGGCGAACTCGGCCTGCAGGGTGGCAGGGTCGTGGTCGAGCAGGCCGTTGAAGTAGCCCAGCGACAGCAGGGTGCCGTCGGTGGGCACCAGGGCACTGAAGGAATGCCCCGAACCGACCGGGCGTACCCTGCCAGGGGCCTGGCGGATGGCCTGGGCCAGTTCGTCGAGGCTCTGCGGCGCCAGCCGCGCCTCGGGCAGGCAGCTCTGCGCGCCGGACCAGTTGCGCCAGGGGATCAGCCGTGGCGCGCGCAACAGTTGCGCCAGTGCCGGGTTGGCGGAAAGCGCGAGCAACGCGCAGGCCGCGCCGGTGTGTTGCAGCCAGCGACGACGGGACAGGTGAATCGCCATGGGAGTACCTTGCGCTCAATGGAGGGACTGGCCGGACATGTAGCCGATCAGGGCGAGGAACTGCGCCTCGCTGCACTGCATGCACAGGCCCATGGGCGGCATGCCCTGATAGCCGTTGATGCTGTGGTCCAGCAGGCGGTCGACGCCCTGGGCCAGGCGCGGTGCCCAGGCTGCCGCGTCGCCTGCCAGGGGCGCGCCGGACGCGGGGTTGGCGTGGCAGGTCTGGCAGGTGTTGGCGTACAGCGCGGCCAACGCAGGGTCCGCGGGGGCTGCCTGGATGGCGACGGGCTTGCTGTCGTCGCGGCAACCGCCGAGCAGCAGGGCCAGGGTGGTCAGGGCGGCTGCGCACGGCAGCGGTGGGAAAAGCGGCATGGTGCTCCCCTCTTCTACCGTGCTTGGGCACGGCGTTTTCTTGTGGTGGGTAGGAAGCAACAGTAAGACGGGGACAGGCTGGGGGTTCAGGGCAATGGCGGACAGCTAGGGGGGTGGGATCGGACAAGCCTGCGCAGGGCAAGCAGCAACAGGCAGCCCTTTTAAGGTGCTGAAAATTGGCGTCCGACTTGGGCTCGCCGAGGCTGCTTTGCAGCCCATCGCGGCACAAGGCCGCTCCTACAGGGATACGCGTTCGCCTGTAGGAGCGGCCTTGTGCCGCGATGGGCCGCAAGGCGGCCCTGTCAGCCCTTGTTGGTCAGGCCGTCAACCTGGCCTTCGACCGTCACCGGCCCGACCTTCAGCTTGCCACCCTCCAGCGACACGCTGGGCAGGCCAGCCTCCGGCAGCTTGGGCAGATCGAGGGTGGCCTTGACCTGGTAGCCAAGCGGCTTGACCTCGGCCCCGAGCGTAGTGCCGCCCTGCTCCACGCCCTTGACCTGCAGCCCTAGCCCACGCTGCGCCGCGATGCCCGAAGCCTCCGTGACCCCGGCCTTGCGCACGAACTCGCCCTGGGCATTGAACGATGGCGTGTAGTCGAAGCCTGGCTTGTCCTGGCCCTCCTTCGCCTCACCCGGCTTGCCGGCCAGGCCTGCGCCCAGGTCGACCCGCACCGAGGTACTGGTGTCCTGGCGCTCCGCGACCGTCAACCCGCCCGCCAGCTTGCCGCCGACTTGCTGGCCGTCGACCCGTGCGCCGCTGAGTTGCGCCGCGCCGGCACTGTTCAGGGTCACATCGCCAGCGGTGATATGGCTGTTCTGCTGGGTGGTGGCCTGCAGATGGTCCACCTGCACCTTGCCGCCCAGGTCGAAGTCATGTGACGAACTGACCTTTTGCCCGGCGTCCGCCGGTGTATTGCGGCTCAGGTTGCTCCCGGCCTTCACCTCGACGCCCCAGTTGGTGCGGGCCTGGGTGGACTGCGCCGACTCCAGCGCCAGGCCACCCTCGCCTGCGCTGACGTTGACGCCCGTGGCACCGACCTGGGTGCCCTGCAGATGCACCGACTGGCCGGCCAGGTCCACGTTGCCATGGCTGTTAAGCTGGCCGCCGGCCAGGGTCTGCGAGCGTTCGTTGGTCTGGCCCACATTGAAGTTACCGCCCAGCTTGCCGCTCAGGTCACGGCCCTGCTCACCGGTGGCAGCCTTGCCGCCGAGGTTGAGGCCACCGCCCAGATGGCTGCCGCTGACGGTCCGGGTGTCGCTGGCGGCCTGCAGGTCGAGGGCGCCACCGGCCTTGAGTTCGACCGGGCCGTTCACGTCGATGCGCGTGCCTTGCAAGGTCTGGTCGCCACCACTGCCCAGTCGCACCGGGCCGTTGCCGCTGATGCTCGCCACCTGGGCCTTGCTGTCGACACTGTGCTCGCCGGCATGGTCGAGCTGGAACCCAGCCCCCAGATCGACCTTGTCGCCCACCGGCAAGGTGCCCACGGTCAACGAACCGCTGCCAGCGAGGCTGCTGGTGTCTCGACGCGCATGGTTGCTGGCCTGCTCCAGGGCCAGCTTGCCGCCGGTGTTGACGGTCACCGCGCCCTGGCCGCCGTCGAGGCGGCTGCCTTCGAAGCGGGCATCGCCATCGACCTGGATGTTCAAGCCCTGGTTGCCACTGAAAGCACCGACCACGGCCGTGGATTTGTCTTCGGCCAGGTGCTTGCTCCCTCCCGAACCGTTGGCGGTCACATTCAGGTCCTCACCGGTCTTGGTGTAGACCCGGGCAGACACATCGGCGTTCACCTGCTGCTCGCTGCGGCTATGGGTGTTGCTGGCCGCGTCGGCCTGCAGCGAGCCGGCCTTGACGCTCAGCGCGCCGCCGTTGGCGTTGTACTGAGTGCCCTGGTCCTTCAGCGCGCCGGTCACGTTCAGGTCGACACCCTGACTGTTGAACTGGCTGACCACCGCGGTACCGGTCTGCTCGCCCTGTTGCTGGCTGGCATGGCCCACGGCCAGGTCGACGCCCAGGTTCGGCGTACCCAGTTTGCCCAGAGCGGCAGTCAGCGAAGTCTTGCCGTCCAGCACGTCCTTGACGTCGTTGAGCGGCAGCTTGCCGTCGAGGGCGTCCTTGACCGACACCTTGCCGTCCACCACATCCTTGACCGCCCCGGCGATCGGCCGGGCGATGTCCTTGTACTCGACGTTGACGCCGACATCCGCCGTCCAGCTGCTCTGCTGGTGGCTGCTGCTAGTGGTATCACGGGCCGCGCGGTTGTCCACCTGGCCTGCGCTGACGCTCAGGGTGCCGCCACTGTTCACCTGCGCGCCCTCGCTGGCCAGGGTATCGGCCTTGATGTTCAACCTGCCGGCGCTGTCGATGCCAGTGGTCTTCGCCGTGGTGCTGCTCGAAGTGTCTTGCTCGGTGCGATGGGCGAAGTCGACCCCGGCACCGGCACGGTCGAGGCCGGCGGTGAGGTAGATGCCCCCCCCGGTGTGGCGGCTGTCGCTGGACTCGCTGCGGCTGTCCTGCTCGGCCAACAGCGACACCTGCTTGCCGGCCAGGCTGGTATCGCCTGCGGTGGACTTCACCGCGGCGCCCTTGACGGTCAGGTCACCGCCAGCGGTCAGCTGAACCTCGCTGCCGCTGAGGCTGGAACCCTGCTGGCTGACCTGGTTGCCACCGGCGCTCTTCCGATCGCTCGCATAGCCGACGCCGGCACGATACTGTCCGGAGCCCGGCGCGGTCTCCTTGGCCGAGGCGACGAAGCCACGGCTGCTGCTGTCGCTGTTGTGTTCGCGGGTGTCCTGGGCCGAGGCGACCTTGAGATCCCCCGCCGCCTCGGCGCTCAAAGCGCCGGTGGCCTTGACCGTCGAGCCGACCACATCGATGCCTTCGGCGCTGCTCAGGCCGACGCTGCCACCGGCCACCAGCTCGCTACGCACTGCGGTGCTTTCCCGGCTGTTCTGCTTGGCCTCGTTGTGGCTGACGCCGAAGAACTTGCTCTGCTGGTTCTGGCTGTCACGCTGGTCGGTGTGCGAGGCGTTGCTGATCTGCACCTGCTTGCCGGCGATGCGGATGTCCTGGCCACTGGTCAGCTGGGCGCCCTCGGTCAACACCGACGCCTTGGCGCGCAGTTCGATGTCGCCGCCCTTGAGCTGGCTGGTGACGCTGCGCTGGGTTTCGTTGCGAGTGTCCCAGTCGGCCTTCCAGAAGCCCTTGGTGTGCTTGCCCTGGTCGGTCTGCACCTGGCGCTCGGTGGCGGCGGTCAGACGCAGGTCGGCGCCGCTGTTCAGGCTCAGCTGGCCGGGCGCCTCGAGGCTGGCGGCGCTGAGGGTGAGGTCCTGGCCGGCGCTCAGGCGGGCATCGCGCTGGGCCACGACCCGAGCGCCATGCTCACGGGTGTCGCTGTCGGTCTGGGTGCGCTGGTAGGTCTCCCAGTCAATGCCCAGCGCGCCGCTGCGCCAGTTCTCACGTTTTTCCTGGAGCTTGCGGCTTTGCACGGTGCTCAGGGTGAGGTTGCGTCCGGCGTCGAGCTTGACGTCGCGCCCGGCCACGTCGGCGGCGGCCAGGGTCAGGTCCTGGTCGCCACGCAATTGGACATCGCCCTGGCTGCTGCGCACGCCCGCACGGGTCGCTTCCAGCGAGTCGGCCACGGCGGCGCCGCTGACGTTCAGGTCACCCGCCGAGTCGATGCGCACGCCGTCGCGGCCGTCGATCTGCCCCGGCCCGACCCGCACCCCGGCACCCTGCGCGGTGCTGACGATATTGATGCGCCCGGCCTGCATCGCGCCGAACAGGCTGGCGTCGATACGCTGCTCGCCACTGGCCGCGCCGCGGTCGACGACCTTGACCTGGCCGCTGGCATAGTCCACCTGGTTGCGGCCCACGGTGAGGTTGAGCTGGTCGCGGGCATCCAGACGGCCCTGGCTGTCGATGCGCGGGGCGATCAGGTTGACCGAGCCGCCGTCGTTGCGCAGGCCGGCGCCCTGCACCTGCAACTGGCCGCTGGCGTCCTGGGTGCCCAGGGCCTTGAGCCGGCCCGCGTCCAGTTCAGGGCGGCCCACCACCAGGCTGGCATTGGGCGCGTTGATGAAGCTGGCGCCGTTGACCGAGATGCCGTTGGGGTTGGCCAGCACGTAGTCGGCGGCGCGGCCGAAGATTTCCTGGGCGCCATTGATGGCGGAGGCGTTGCGGCTGACCACTTCGTTGAGGATCACGCTCGCCGCCTGGCCCTGGAACTGCGGGTTGGCCGCCAGCTCACCGGCCAGCTGCGAGTGACCGGCCTGCAAGGCGTTGTTCAGCACCAGCCCCTGGCGATCGACGTTGTAGTCGAGGAACTGGTTGTGCGACAGGCCCGCGCCGTTGGGCGCGACGATATTGACGATGGGCACGCCGCCCTGGGTCTGCAACTGCGCCGTGCCCCCGGGGCCGGGGGCGACCACGACGCCGCCGGCCAGCGCCTGGGGCAGGCTCGCGGCCAGGAACAGGCTGGCTATCGCCCAGCGCAGCTTGCCTTGCGGGGACAGGTTGAAGGTAAAGGGGGTCTTGGGCATAGGTCACTCTCCATGTCGGTACTGCTAATTCGGTGCGCTCAAATCTGCACGGCGGCCCTGAACAGCCAGACCTCGGGCTCGCGGTGGTAACCGCTGGGGGTGGTCAGGCTGCGCTGGTAGTCAACGTCCAGCTGTAGCGCCTTCCAGCTCAGGTTCAGGCCCAGGCTCGCGCCGCTCAGGCGCTGGCTGGCAGCGCCGTGGTCGGCCTTGATCCAGCCGTGGTCCAGCCCCAGCCGCGGGGTGATGGTCAGCGGCCCCTGGGGCTGCAGCGGCAGGCGCAGGGTGTTGCGCCACACCGCGCCGCTGGCCCCGGACAAGCTGCTGAGGCGGTAGCCGCGCACGGCGGAATCGTCGGTGCCGAGCAACTGCTCGATGGCCGGCAGCGGGTCGGGGCTGTACTGCAGGTTGAGCTGGCTCTGCCACTGCCAGGCCTGGCCCAGCAGCTGGCCATTGCGCCACTGGCCGAGGCCGGCGCGGTACTTGCGAAACTGCGCCATGGGCAGGTCGGGCACCGGCCGGTCGGCATCGTCGTCGGCGCCAAACCAGTGCAGCCCCTGGGCGTAGTTGAGGTCCAGGTTCCACACCGCGCTGTCGAGCCAGAACAGGTTGAGCCCGGCTTCGGCCACCGTCAGCGTCGGGCTCTGCACGTCCAGGCGGACCTTGGCGAACTCGCTGTCGACATCCTTGTGCGCCAGTTGCAGGCTGGCGCTCAGTTGATGGCGCTGGTCGCGCCACAGCACGCGCTCGCCGCGCAGGCTGAGCTGGTCGGTGATGCCGGTGCTGTGCAGGGTCAGGGTGCTGAGCTTGATCGGCGAGCGGTACTCGGCATGGCTGGCGAACAGGCTGAAAGTCCAGTAGCCATAGGGAATCGCGTAGTACAGGCTGGCGTTGCGGCTGTAGCGGTCGCCCTGGTTGAGGGTGTCGCTGGCCGACAGGCTGAGCAGGTCGTTGAGCGCCAGCGGGTTGTCCAGGCTCAGGCTGAGCACGCTGCGGTCGCGGCCAGTGCTGGCGCTGCCGAGGTTGTCCAGGCCCAGGCCCACGGAAACCCGGGGCTGGCCGGCGCTGCGCGGACGCAGGATGATTCGTGAGGCCCCCGGCTGGCTGCCAGGGGCGATGTCGGCGGTGAGGTCCACCGAACGCAGGCGGTTGAGCTGGTCCAGGCCCTGCTCAAGGTCGCGCAGGTTCAGCGGCTCGCCGAGCATGCCGGGGAAGGCCCCGACCAAGGACACTGGCAGGCGCTGGTCGGCCAGTTCGATGGCCTCCAGATAACCTTCGTCCACCAGGATATCCAGCGACTGCCCGGCCGCCGGGGCGCTGCTCAGGTAGGGGCGGCTGGCGATATAGCCCTTTTCCAGGTACAGCGCGGTGATGCCCGCCAGCAGCTGGTTGATCTGCCCCACGCCCATGCACGCGGCCACCAGGGGGTCGATGCGGGCATCGAGGGTGGCGCGGTCGATCAGCGTGACACCGCCGATGCGCACCCCGGTCAGCGGCCAGCAGCGCGCATCCGGGGCCACGGCCTGGGGAGCCTGTGGGGTGGTGTCGGGCGAGGTGAACGCGCCGCGTTGCAGTTGCCGGCGACGTTGTTCCAGTTGCAGTTGCTGCAGGTCGTGTTGCTGCTGTTGCTGTTGGTGCAGCACTTCCTGCCCAGGCGTAAATGTCTCGGCGTGCACACTGCCGGCGCACAGGCAAGCCAGCACGACAGACAGCGATAATTGACGACAAGCAGTAGCAGACAGGTACGACATACAACACCCATTCGCAGGCAAAGGCACAGCGAGAATCGCAGTACTTGGAACTTCCCAGCACGGTTACCGAGGGTATCGGCACACATGCAATAACTTTAGAAAGTTGAGCGTTGTTCGTTGGAACGCTCGCGGAAAAGTTAACGACTGCTAATTACCACATGGCTCTTGGCATGACCGCAGGGTCACTGGATAGCCCGTAGCAAAGCGGGTAGAGGGGTTGACGAAACAAAATTGTCCAACAATCGAACTTGATGACTGTCTGGCCCCACAGTACTTGTAGACACGAGTGGGAGACACCTGACTTTAGTCGTACGTGACCTGCTGGTTCAACTTTCTGGTTTTCGGGCAGATTGAGCAAAACATGAACTGATTAAAAATCACGCAACAACCGAGCTATATAGCGGAGTGCGTTGTGTTCTGAACATTGTATTTTCCGTGGTCGTCGGAGGGCGCATTGCAACGAAAACAAGATCGAGTTCCGCACAGGCGGCACTCGATCTCGAGAACAGCGTGATTCAGCACTCGACCGTCACCGCTCCAGCGCCGAACCTCGCAATAATCCCCCCTCTTCTCTCCCCTCGCCCAGTCCATCGATCTGCGCCATGCTCAGCCCCGCCGTCTCCCTCAACCCCAACGAACACAACGCCACCAGTGCCAGCGCTGCCGCCCCGTACAACGCGACGCCCAGCGGATCATGCCCGTTGAGAATCAGGATCGCCGTGGCAATGCTCGACGCCGTCCCGCCCCCCAGCGCCGCGCCGACCTGGTAGCTGGCGGAAATGCCCGAGTAGCGCATTTCCCGGGGAAACTGTTCGCCCAGAAATGCCGGAATCGGCCCCTGTGTGGCGCCCATCAGCGCACCGACCAGGCTGTAGGCGACCAGGGCGACTCCGAAGTGGCGCATGTCCACCAGGGCAAAAAAGACGAACAGCCCCAACGCCATGACCAGCGCCCCGAACACCATCACCACACGCCGCCCCAGGCGGTCCGACAGGTGCCCGAACAGCGGCGCCGACAGCACGATGGCCACCGACAGAGTCAGGTCGAACATCAGAGCCTCGGTGCTGCCGTACCCCACCTGGGTGGCGTAGGTCAGGAAGAACGTGCTGCCGATGTAGGCAATGGTGCAGTAACCGAAGGCGATACCGGTGCACAGCAGCAGCTGCCGTGGCCGTTGCCGCAGGGCCTGGGCCAGAGGCGCCCGCACGGGTTTGACGGTGGATGCGGTCAGCGGCGTCTTCAGCCGTGCATACAGGCCGATCAGCACCAGGGTGCCTCCCAGCCAGAACGGGATCCGCCAGGCGAAGTCCACCAGGTTGTCATCGAACGCGGCGCTGACCAGGGCGAATACCGCCGCACCGAGAATGCCGCCCACGCCGATGCCCATGCTGGTGAAACTGCCCCACAGGCCGCGCCGGCCAGGCGGCGCCGACTCGATGCCGAACAGCGCGGCGCCGCCCCACTCGCCCCCGGCGGCAAAGCCCTGGACCAGGCGCAACAGCACCAGCAGGACCGGCGCAGCCACGCCAAGACTGGCGTGCCCCGGCAGGCAACCGATGAGGAAGGTGCTCAGCCCCATCAGCAGCAAGGTGGTGACCAGCACCTTCTGCCGACCGACGCGGTCGCCGAAATGGCCGAAAACCAGGCCGCCCAGGGGCCGGGCGAGGAACCCCGCGCCGAAGGCACTGAACGCCACAAGGGTGGCGGTCAGGTGGTCCAGCCCAGGGAAGAACACCTGGGGAAACACCAGCGCGGCGGCGGTGCCATAGATGATGAAATCATAGAACTCGAGGGCCGTGCCCAGGCCGGAGACGCAGAAGGTGCGCAAGGCGGAGCGGGAAGGTTGTGCATGCATTGTTGTTGTTCTCGTGATGCGGATGGGCTCAGAAGCGTTGGCAGCCAGCCTTGGCCAGTTGCAGCGGGGTGCCGGCCACGTAGTCGAGATGGCCGTGCTCGGTGTCGATGGCCACGCTGAGCAGGGTCTCCCAGCGCTCGGTGTCGGGCAGCGTCAGGTCCGGATGGAAACAGATCGGCGCGGTATCACCCGCGGCGCCGCACATGGCCTCGGCACGGGCACGCGGGTCGGCGCTGGTCATCTGGCCGACCACCTGTTGCAGATGGGCCAGCCGGCCCTCGGTCTCGGCCCGGTCGGCAACCTGCTCGCCAGCGCTGAGCTGCGGGTCGAGGAAGTGGTTGGTGTGCAACAGCCAGCCATCTTCGCGGGGCAGCACCAGCGCCGTGCGCTCGGGGCTCAGCTCGATGCTCACCGCACGTGGGCTGCGGTCCTCGCGGGAGAACACGGTGAGCACGGTGGAGGCGCTGACCCGCGCCGAACGGGCCAGCTCGATGGCCTCGTCGACACTGCATGCCTCCTCCAGCAGCCGTCGGGCGATGGCATGCACCGGCACACCGCCAGCGGTGTTGTCGCTACGGTGATGAAGGATGTTGAAGTGCAGGCCCAGCCCCGCGCTGTTGACCCCCAGCTTGGCCAGCATGCCGAACTCGCAGAACAGCTTGACCGCCAGGCCCCGGCGGCTGCGCAGAGCCAGCATCAGGCCATGGGGGCACAGGCTGTCGTGCCAGTCCCAGGTCTGCAGGGTCTGCGGCGCTCGCGGGCCACGGGGGGCGTGCACGGTGGTGGAGCATTCACTGTGGCGGGTGCGTGCCGCCAGCACCTCGGTGCGGGCGTTGAGGCTCGCCAACTGCCACAACGGCAGGCCGCTGCCACTGGCCAGGCCAGCGATTTCCGCCGCCAGGTCTGGGCTCCAGGCCTCGAGGGCGGCCAGGCTGTTCTCACCGATGCGCTGCGCTTCTGCCAACGTCACACCGACACGGGGGAAGAAGTCCAGGTACAGCTGGGTGGTCTCGCCGATCTGCCCGGCAAAGCGCTCGCCGACCTGACGGCCGCGGGCATGGGGATCGAGGGTATCGATGACGCAGGTATGAATCTTCACGACGGCTTTCCTGATAGGACGCAAGCGGCAAGCCTAGCGGCGAGACCGCGCCCCGATCATCGCCAGGCCCCGCACAACTTTTGTGCCCACCAGGAAAAACTCAGGCGCGCAGGCCCTGCCCGCGCAAGTGCTCGTGCAACAGGGCGATGAATGCCTGAACCTTGCGCGTATTGCGCCGATGCGGCAGGTACAGCACATGCACCCAGGGGCCGAACGCGCTCAGCGCCCGCCAGTAATCAGGCATCACCTCCAGCAGTTGCCCGCTGACCAGGTAGGGTGCCGCGCACCAGGTGGGGATGAACTGCAGCCCCTGGCCATCGAGCAGGCAGGCCAGCAGGAAGTCGAAGCTGTCGCTGACCAGCCTGGCCGTCGGCTGGCGCACGCGCTGGGTCTGGCCCTCGTGCTCGATCCACCAGAAGCTGCGGTTGAGCAGCGGGTGGCGCAGCAGCAGCCAGTCGTGCTGGGCGTAATTGTCCAGGGTAATGACCTCGCCGCGTCGGGCCAGGTAGTCGGGACTGGCGCACAGGATCACGCGGTTCTCGATCAGCGGCTGGGCGATCAGCTCGGGCTGGTCGGTGGGACCGTCGCGCAGCGATAGGTCGTAGCCGCCGTCGATCAGGTCCTCGTTGGCATCGTTGAGGTTCACCTCCAGGCGCACCTGCGGGTGCTCGCGCATGAAGCGGCAGCACACCTGGTTGAGAAAGGCCGGGCCGAACGACGGTGGTGCGGTGATGCGCAAGGTGCCGCGTAGTTCATGCTGCAACTGCTCCACTTCCTCGGTGACCCGCTGCAGGTGCATCAAGGCCTGGCGCGCGCCTTCCAGGTAGAGGGTGCCGGCTTCGGTCAGCGCCATGCGCCGGGTGGTGCGCTCGAACAGGCGCACCCCCAGCTCGGCTTCCAGGTGGGCGACGGCCTTGGTGATGGCCGACGGCGTCTTGCCCAACTGCTCGGCGGCACGGCTGAAGCTGCCGTGCTCGGCGGCGGCAACGAAGATGGTCAGGGCCGTCATTTTGTCCATGGTTGCTTCCTGGTTGGCACACGTGGGGCGCCGTGGAGTATCCATGGATTCTTGCGCAGGCGGCAATCGACGGGGAACAGCAAGCACTCTTTCCAGAACGCGAATAAAGTTGTGCCTGCCGTGCCGTTTAAACGCCCTCCCCGCTTGGCTAGCCTGCCGCCTCCCCATCAAGCACGAGGCATCGCATGAAGCAGTTCCTGAAGATCGCGCTTGGCGCCGGCCTGGCCTGCGCCGCCCTGCCCGGCTTCGCCGCCGTCGACCTGATCCTGCACAACGCCAAGGTCTACACCGCCGAGCCGGGCCAGCCACTGCAGCAAGCCGTGGCGGTGGAGGGCGAGAAGATCGTCGCGGTGGGCTCCGACCAGGCCTTGCTGCGCCTGAAGGTCGATGGCACGCGGACCATCGACCTGGGCGGCAAGGTGCTGATGCCCGGCCTGCTCGACTCTCATTCCCATGCCATCAAGGGTGGCCTGCAGCTGGAGCTGGCCGACCTGGCCGGTGTACAGATCCCCCTCGACGCGCTGGAACAGCGCCTGCGCCAGTGGCGTGACGACGGCAAGGCACGGCGCGGCGAGTTCCTCAGCGTCGGCGGCTTGCCACCGACCTACTGGGACGACCTGGCCGCACTCGAGCAGCGCTTCAACCAGGGCGAGTGGGCCGACCAACCGATCCTGTTCGCCGCCAACGACATGCACACCGGCTGGGCCAACCGCGCCATGCTCGCCCGTGCCGGCATCGATGCGGCAAAGATCGCCGCCCTGCCAGCCGTGGCCCGCAACACCATCGGCCAGCACCCGGACGGCACGCCGAACGGCTTTCTCGTCGATGCCGGGCTGTACCCAGTCACCGACCTGCTGCCGGCACTGACCCATGACACCCTGATGAGCGCCGGGCGCCAGGCCCTGGCGCACTATCGGCGCCTGGGCGTCACCGGCTGGATGGACCCACTGGCCAACGAGCTGCCCGGTGCCGACGTACACAACGATTCGCTCGGTGTGCTGCCGGTGTACAGGGACCTTGCCCTGCGCGGCGAACTGACCGCCCATGTGGCCGCGCTGTTGATGGCCGACTCCAAAGCCCGTCCGGCCGACCTGGATGAGCTGGACAAGGTGCGCCGGCAGTTCCTCGGCGTACCCAACCTCACCCTGCCCGGCATCAAGGTATTCGCCGATGGCGTCGCCGAGATGCCGGCGCAGAGCGCGGCGATGCTCGAGCCTTATCGCAACTCGGGGCAGCACGGCGAACTGCTGCTGGACCCGGCGCACTTCGGCGAGCTGGTGAGCGCCGCCGACGCCCGTGGCTGGCTGGTGCATGTGCACGCCATCGGCGACCGCACCGTGCGCGCGGCGCTCGACGGCGTGGCCCAGGCCCGCCGTGATCGCGCCAGCGGCATCCCGCACTCGATCACCCACCTGCAGATGGTCAACCCGAAGGAGTACGCACGCTTCAAGCAGCTGGACGTGATCGCCTCGATGCAGTTGTACTGGGCCAGCGCCGACGAGGCCAATCTGGAGCTGGTCAAACCCTATGTCGATGCCATGGCCTTCCTGCACACCTTCCCGGCGCACTCGCTGCTTGCCCATGGCGCCACCATCGCCGGCGCCAGCGACTGGCCGATCAGCACCCCCGATCCCTGGCAGGCCATCTACCAGGCCATCAGCCGCGTCGGCCCCAAGGGCGTGCTCAACGCCGCCGAGGCCCTCGACCGCGAGACGATGTTCCAGGCCTATACCCTCAACGCCGCCCGGGCCATGCGCCTGGAACGGCAGATCGGTTCGCTCAGGGCCGGCAAGCAGGCCGACATGATCGTGCTCGACCGCGATGTCTTCAGCGTCGCACCCGAGGCGCTACGCGACACTGAAGTGCTGCAGACCTGGTTTGCCGGAAAACGGATCTATGCGCGTTGAAACGGCGACTCCTCAACAGGACCAGGACCAGCAGGCATAGGCTTGCTCCACGGGCATTTGCAACGCCGGTGCCACACACCGCAGTGTATGCTCCACCGCGACAAGCCCCGCCTCACTGCACTCCCTTGACCGACAAGGACACCGTCATGCCTCGCCTGGACTGGCTGAAACACCACATGCCCCACAGCGACACCCTCGCCCAGTGGCTGCACCAACAGTTCCACTATGAGTACGCGGACGTGCCGCTGGCCGACTGGCAACGCGAGTTCGCCGAAGGCCAGCACAACGGGCAATGGCAATGCCTGGTGGCCCTGGACGGCGACCGCCTGTTGGGCAGTGCCGCCCTGGCCAGCGACGACCTGCCCGGGCGCAGCGACCTCGGTCCCTGGCTGGCCTGCGTGTTTGTCGCCCCGCAGGCGCGTGGGCAAGGGCTGGCGGAGCGGCTGATCGAAGGTATCTGCGAGCATGCCCGCAGCAACGGAGTCGCCACGCTCTACCTGCACACCCACGACCAGGATGCGTATTACGCCAAGCGCGGCTGGACGCGCATGGAGCCGTTCGAGGCCTGGGGGCATAGCCATTGGTTGATGTCTCGTACGCTCTGACAAACGCCGTCCTCAAGCCATGCGCCCTCTCCTGTGTAGGAGCGGCCTTGTGCCGCGAAAGGGCTGCGCAGCAGCCCCGGCGATCTTTGCATCAGCGCTGAAATCCTGGGGCCGCTTTGCGGCCCTTTCGCGGCGCAAGGCCGCTCCTACACGAATCGCGCATGGGTTGCTCCACGCAAATGACCCCGCAGGGAATTATTTAGCGCGCCGTTGTATCTGACCCTAGGTACAAGGCTGGCCAAACCATGGCCACGCCCCAAGCCTTCAAGGACAACGGCCCATGAAATCACGCAGGAAACCCGTCAAGCCCATCGGCTTGAAGGACATCACCATCGTCGACGACGCCAAGATGCGCAAGGCCATCACCGCCGCCGCCCTGGGCAATGCCATGGAGTGGTTCGACTTCGGTGTCTACGGCTTCGTCGCCTATGCCCTGGGCAAGGTGTTCTTCCCCAACGCCAGCCCCGGCGTGCAGATGATCGCCGCCCTGGCCACCTTCTCCGTGCCGTTCCTGATCCGCCCGCTGGGCGGGCTGTTCTTCGGCGCCCTCGGCGACCGCTACGGGCGGCAGAAGGTGCTGGCCGCGACCATCGTGATCATGTCGCTGAGCACCTTCGCCATCGGCCTGATCCCCTCCTACGCCAGCATCGGTATCTGGGCGCCGATCCTGCTGTTGCTGGCGAAGATGGCCCAGGGCTTCTCGGTGGGCGGCGAATACACCGGGGCGTCGATCTTCGTCGCCGAGTACGCCCCGGACCGCAAGCGCGGCTTTCTCGGCAGCTGGCTGGACTTCGGCTCGATCGCCGGCTTCGTCCTCGGCGCCGGGGTGGTGGTGCTGATCTCGACGGTGCTCGGCGAGGAGCAGTTCCTCGAATGGGGCTGGCGCCTGCCGTTCTTCCTGGCCCTGCCGCTGGGCCTGATCGGCCTGTACCTGCGCCACGCCCTGGAAGAAACCCCGGCGTTCCAGCAACACGTCGACAAGCTCGAGCAAGGCGACCGCGAAGGCCTGGCCAGCGGCCCGAAGGTGTCGTTCAAGGAAGTCGCCACCCAGCACTGGCGCAGCCTGTTGACCTGCATCGGTGTGGTGATCGCCACCAACGTCACCTACTACATGCTGCTCACCTACATGCCCAGCTACCTCTCGCACAACCTGCACTACAGCGAGGACCATGGCGTGCTGATCATCATCGCGATCATGGTCGGCATGCTGTTCGTGCAGCCGATCATCGGCCTGCTCAGCGACAAGTGGGGGCGCAAGCCGTTCATCATCGTCGGCAGCGTCGGCCTGTTCCTGCTGGCGATCCCGGCGTTCATGCTGATCACCAGCGGCAAGCTGGCGGTGATCTTCGCAGGCCTGTTGATCCTCGCCGTGCTGCTGAACTTCTTTATCGGCGTGATGGCCTCGACCTTGCCGGCAATGTTCCCCACCCATATCCGCTACAGCGCCCTGGCCAGCGCCTTCAACATCTCGGTGCTGATCGCCGGCCTCACCCCGACCCTGGCCGCCTGGCTGGTGGAGACCACCGACAACCTGTACATGCCGGCCTACTACCTGATGGTCATCGCCGTGATCGGCCTGCTCACCGGCCTGACCATGAAGGAGACCGCCAACCGCCCGCTGCGCGGCGCCGCCCCGGCCGCCTCGGATATCGAGGAAGCCCGCGAATTGCTGCAGGAGCACCACGACAACATCGAGCAGAAGATCGAGGACATCGACGCGCAGATCGCCGAGCTCGAGGCCCGGCGCAAGACCCTCGCAGAGCAGCATCCGCGCATCGATTGAGGGCTGCTTGCGCATTCCGCCGGATTGCTTGCCTGATCCTCTGAATCTGCGGGGTGTATCGGTTGCGCAATGGCCCCCTGTGCTAGCGTTTCTGGATTGGGGAACAGCGTATTCCCCGCGTCCACAACCGATGATCAGCAGGTGAGCCCATGGAACTACGAATCAACCAGCAGACCTACCAGGTCGAGGCTGACGCCGACACGCCCTTGCTCTGGGTGATCCGCGACGACCTGGGCCTGACCGGCACCAAGTATGGCTGCGGCCTGGCCCAGTGCGGCGCCTGCTCGGTGCTGGTGGACGGCAACGTGGTGCGCGCTTGCGTCACCCCGGTAGCCGGCGTGGTCGGCCGCGAGGTCACCACCATCGAAGCCATCGAGAACGACGCCGTGGGCAAGCGCGTGGTCGCCGCCTGGGTCGAGCACCAGGTGGCCCAGTGCGGCTACTGCCAATCCGGCCAGGTGATGGCGGCCACCGCGCTGCTCAAGCACACGCCCAAACCCAGCGCTGCGCAGATCGACGCGGCCATGGTCAACCTGTGCCGCTGCGGCACCTACAACGCCATCCATGCCGCCGTGCACGAACTGGCCCAAGGGGAGAACGCCTGATGAACACGCGTATCGACGCCCCCGACGACCTGCTGCGGCTGCGCAACGGCGAAACCGTCAACCTGTCACGCCGGCGCTTCCTCGCCGGCACCGCCATCGGCGCCCTGGTGCTGGGCTTCGGCCTGCCCTTGGGTTCGGCGCGGGTACAGGCCGCCGCCGCGACCACCGAGCGCGGCACCCAGGTGCCGGCGTTCCTGGAAATCCGCCCGGACGGCAGCGTGCACCTGCTCAGCCCGTTCGTCGAGGGCGGGCAAGGCGTCAACACCGCCATGGCCCAGATCATCGGCGAGGAACTGGACGCCGACCCGGCCACCTTCGTGGTCGACAGCGCGCCACCAGGTGAGGCCTACGTGGTGATGGAGAACGGCTGGCGCATCACCGGCGGCAGCATGTCGGTGCGCATGAGCTACCCGACCATGCGCCGCCTCGGCGCCCTGGCCCGGACCATGCTGCTGCAGGCCGGCGCCGAACAGCTGGGCGTGCCGGTTGCCGAACTGGGCACCGAGCCGGGCAAGGTGGTGCATGCCGCCTCGGGCCGCTCGCTCGGCTACGGCGAACTGGCCGCCAAGGCCATGGACCTGCCGGTGCCGGACCCGGCCAGCGTCAAGCTGCGCGACCCCAGCCAGTTCCGCTGGATCGGCAAGCCGGTGCAACGCCTCGATGCCCATGACAAGTCCACCGGCAAGGCCATCTACAGCATCGACATCAAGGTCGACGGCATGCTTCACGCCGCCGTACAGCATGCGCCGCGCCTGGGCATGACCGTCGGCGGCCTGCGCAACGAGGAACAGGTCAAGGCCATGAAGGGTGTGCACTCGGTGCACCAGTTGCCCGGTGCCGTGGCGGTGGTCGCTGAGCGTTGGTTCAACGCCAAGCGCGCGGTGGAGGCCCTGCAAGTAGACTGGAAGGAGGCGGCAGCCGACAGCCAGGTGCGGCCAATGCCAGCCGATTTTTCCACTGACGGCTGGCGCGACCACCTGGCCGCCCAGACCGGGCCGAGCCGTGACGAGGAAAACCAGGGTGACGTGGCGGGCGCCCTGGCCAGCGCCAAGACCACGGTCGAAGCCACCTACCACAACCAGTTCCTCAACCATGCTCAGCTGGAACCACCCTCCGCCACCGCCCGTTTCAACCCCGACGGCAGCCTGGAGGTGTGGTTGCCGAACCAGGCCCAGGACATGTTCCGCGACGACATCGCCAAACGCACCGGCCTGGACCCGACGCGGATCACCCTGCACTCGCCGCTGCTCGGCGGTTTCTTCGGTCGCCACTTCCTGTACGACTCGGCCAACCCCTACCCCCAAGCCATCGCCCTGGCCAAGGCCGTGGGCCGGCCAGTGAAACTGATCTGGAGCCGCGAGGAGGAATTCCTGCGCGATGCCATGCGGCCGATGGCCGTGGTCAAGTTCCGTGCCGGCCTGGACGAAAAGGGCCTGCCGGTGGCCATCGAGGCAATCAGTGCCACCGAAGGTCCGACCGAGGCGCTCGCCGGCAAGCAGGGCGACAAGGTCGACCCCACCGCCCTCGAAGGTCTGTCGGGCAAGGCCTACGCCATCGCCAACAAGCGCACCGCGCAGATCTACGTCAAAGGCCCGGCCATGCTCGGCTACTGGCGCTCGGTGGGCAATTCGCTGAACGACTTCTTCTACGAGTCGTTCCTCGACGAATTGGCCGACAAGGGCGGCCATGACCCCTTTGAGCTGCGTCTGCAGCTGCTGCAGGGCAACCCGCGCCTGACCACCCTGCTGCAGGCGGTGGGTGAGTTGTCCGGTGGCTGGAAACGCGGCCCGTTCACCGCCGAGGACGGCAGCAAGCGAGCCCGTGGCGTGGCCATGGCCTCGCCGTTCGGCTCGGAGGCGGCGGTGATCGCCGAGGTATCGCTGGAGGGCGGCCAGGTCCGGGTGCACGACATCTGGCAGGCCATCGACCCGGGCAGCATCGTCAACCCGGCGATCATCGAGGCCCAGGTCAACAGCGCGGTGTCCCTGGGCCTGTCCCAGGTGCTGCTGGAGGAATCGGTGTGGCTCAACGGCATGCCACGGGCGCGCAACTACGACCTGTACCCGGTGCTGCCGCCGTCGCGCATGGCCCGGGTGCATGTGCGCATCGTCGAGAGCGGGGCGAAGATGGGCGGCATCGGTGAGCCACCGCTGCCGGCGGTGGCGCCCGCAGTGGCCAACGCCGTGGCACGGCTCACCGGCCAACGCGTGCGCAGCATGCCCCTGAGCCGCCATACCTTCAGCTGACACGACAAGGACAGCCCATGAACAACAGCCGATTCGCAAGAACCGCAGGCTGGCTGGCCTTGCCGTGCCTGGTCGCGGCAGGCCTGCTGGCCTGGTACGTCACCCGCGAGCCCGCCTCGCCCTTCAGCGCCACGGACAGCGCCGACGCCGCCCTGGTCAGCCGTGGCGAATACGTCGCCCGGCTCAGCGACTGCGTGGCCTGCCACAGCCTGCCGGGCAAGGCGCCGTTTGCCGGCGGCCTGGAAATGGCCACGCCGCTGGGCGCGATCCATGCCACCAACATCACCCCCGACCGCGAGCACGGCATCGGCACCTACAGCCTGGCCGACTTCGACCGCGCCGTGCGCCAGGGCGTCGCGCCGGGTGGGCGACGGCTGTACCCGGCCATGCCCTACCCGTCCTACGTCAAGCTCAGCGACGACGATGTGCGGGCGCTCTATGCGTTCTTCATGAAGGGCGTGCAGCCGGTCGCCGAGGCCAATGTCCCCAGCGACATTCCCTGGCCGCTTAACCTGCGCTGGCCCATTGCCCTGTGGAACGGCCTGTTCGCGCCGACCAGCGCCTATGCGCAGAAGGCCGACCAGGACCCACTGTGGAATCGCGGCGCCTACATCGTCCAGGGCCCCGGCCACTGCGGCAGTTGCCACACGCCTCGGGGCCTGGCCTTCAACGAGAAGGCCCTGGACGAAAGCGGCGCGCCGTTCCTCGCCGGCGCCCTGCTCGATGGCTGGTACGCGCCGAGCCTGCGCCAGGACCACAACACCGGGCTCGGGCGCTGGAGCGAGCCGGAGATGGTGCAGTTCCTCAAGACCGGGCGAAACAAGCACGCGGTGGTGTACGGCTCGATGACCGAGGCGTTCAATAACTCCACGCAGTTCATGAGCGACGACGACCTGAACGCGATCGCCCGCTACCTCAAGTCGCTGCCCGGCGATCCGGGGCGTGACGGCGCACCCTGGCAGTACCAGGCGCTTGCCGCAGGGCCCGACACGCCGGGGGCGCATACCTACGCGACCCGCTGCGCCAGCTGCCATGGCCTGGACGGCAAGGGCCAGGCCGAGTGGATGCCGCCACTGGCGGGCGCCACCTCGATGCTGGCCGCGGAGAATGCCTCGGCGATCAACATCACCCTCAACGGCTCGCAGCGCATCGTCGCCGCCGGGGTGCCGGATGCCTACCGCATGCCGGCGTTCCGCGAGCAGTTGTCGGACCAGGAAATCGCCCAGGTGCTGAGTTTCGCCCGCGGTGCGTGGGGCAATCATGGCGGCGCAGTGGAGGCCAAGGCGGTGGGCACGTTGCGCGGGCATACCGACCCGGCCAGCAGCAGCCCGATCATCCTGCATATGCGCTGATACCGCTCCCACGGGTAAAGCGCGAGCTACAGACTCACGAGGACACCATGGAAAGCATCGACCTGCTGGTCCTGCGCACCACCCATGACTGGCTCCAGGCCGGCCACCGCGTGCTGCTCGCCACCGTCGCCCGCACCTGGGGCTCGTCGCCGCGCCCGGTCGGTTCGATGATGGCCCTGCGCAACGACGGCCGGGTGGTCGGCAGCGTGTCCGGCGGTTGCATCGAGGACGACCTGATCCACCGCTACACCACCGCCTACGGAGGCCCCGGCCTGCCCGAGGGGGCGCCCGAGGTGATCCGCTACGGCATCAGCGCCGACGACGCCCACCGTTTTGGCCTGCCGTGCGGCGGCACGCTGGAGCTGATCCTCGAGTTCATGCCCGCCATCACCCCGCTGCGACAACTGCTGGGGCAACTCGACAACGGCCAGCTGATGCGTCGCCAGCTGACGCTGGCCAACGGCGCGGTCGACCTCGAATCCACCGCCACCCCGGAACAGTTCTGTTTCGATGGCCGGCAAATGATCAACACCCTCGGCCCCGGCTACCGCATGCTGCTGATCGGCGCCGGCGCCCTGGCCGAGTACCTGGCGACCATGGCCCTGTTCAACGGCTTTAGGGTGGCGGTGTGCGACCCACGGCCCGAGCACATGGCCACCTGGTCGGTCGCCGGCGTCGAATACCTGAAGGGCATGCCGGACGATGTGGTACGCGACTTCAAGGCCGACCTGCGCACCTGCATCATCGCCGTCAGCCACGATCCCAAGCTCGACGACCTGGCGCTGCTCGAAGCCCTGCATGGCCCGGCGTTCTACATCGGCGCCATCGGCTCGCGGCGCAACAGCCAACTGCGCCGCGAACGGCTGATCGAGCACTTCGGTGAAACCGAACAGTCTCTCGAACGCCTGCATGGACCCATTGGTATCTACATCGGCAGCAAGACTCCGGCGGAAATCGCGGTAAGCGTGATGGCCGAAGTGCTGGCGGCGAAAAACGCCGTGAGCTTGCCGGGGGCGGTGAGTGTGTCCGGGGCCAAGCACGAGCGTGACCCTCAACCTTTGTAATGCCTGAACCGGCCTCATAGCGGGGCAAGTCGCATCGGTGCGCCGATGCGACTTGCCCCGCTATGAGGCCAGCATTGGCCACACATCTGCCAACCAGTGTCTATGCTTCTTCTCGCATACACCCTCGACCACAAGGAAGACAGGCCAATGAACCCGACCCGCGCCATCGCTCTCGCCTCGCTCATCTTTGCCGCCAGCCTCACCGCCCACGCCGCCGAACTGCCCATCGCCAGCGAAGCGCTGGAAAGCCATGTCACCACCGAAGTGACCAAGATCGACCTGCCCAACCGACAGGTCACGGTCAAGGGCCCCCACGACAAGGACGTGACCTTCCAGCTCACCGAACAGGCCAAGGCCCTGCCCAACCTCAAGGTCGGTGACCAGGTCGACATCAAAGTCACCCGTGCCATCGCCTATGTACTGAACACCAATGTCGGCGGCGCGCCCAAGGCCTCCGAGGAATCGGGCACCATCCGCGCCACCGCGGCCAACCCCAACCCAGGTGGCGAGGCATTCCGCCAGGTCAAGGTCACCTCGCAGATCAAGAAAATCGACCTCAACACTCATGAAGTCACCCTGCTGCCGCCCGAAGGCAAACTGCAGGTGGTCAAGGTCGAGAATCCCGAACTGCAGGCACGGATGAAAAACCTCAAGGTCGACCAGACCGTCGAAGCCATCTTTACCGAAGTACTGAGCGTGGAAACTTCCCGCCCAGCCCAGTAAAACCTTTGGCCGGCCCGCGCATCGAAAGCCATGTGAACCTTTCCCCCCTTCAGGAGGTTTCCCATGGCGATGCGCCTGGCCGCGCCGTTTTGTTGCTGCTTCACCCGCGGCCGCGCCCGCTGTAAGGTGAGCCACCCGGCTCACCCAAAGGATTGCGTGCAATGATCACCTGCCACCTCAAGTACATCATCGACCCCTACCAGATCCCAGCCTTCGAGGCCTATGGCAAGCTGTGGATCGGCCTGGTCAACCGCATGGGCGGCACCCACCACGGCTATTTCCTGCCTAGCGAAGGCGCCAACAACGTCGCCTACGCCCTGTTCAGCTTCCCCAGCCTGGCGGCCTACGAGCAGTACCGCACAGCCTCGGAAACCGACCCGGAATGCATCGCCGCCTTCGCCCTGGCCAGCGAGCAACGTTTCATCCTCAGCTACGAACGCAGTTTCCTGCGCCCCGTGCTCGACTGAGCCAACGCCCTCGCCGCCCCCACACCGGTATTCTGATGCAGGCCAGGGGGCGTGCATGAAACAAGGCCGCACAACAATGAAAACACTGCTCCTCGCTTTATTGGCGCTCGTGCCCCTCGCCCAGGCTTCAACGGCCTTTGCGGACAATGCCAATGGGCAAAAGCTCTACTCGCAACGATGTGCCGTGTGCCACGGCGCCGACATCAAGGGCACCGGCCCCCTGGCTGGCAAAAGCAATCCGCCCACACCTGACCTGACGACCTCCGCCTTCAAGCAACGCCTGAACGAGTACCCGGGGGTCATCGTGTCCTCGGTCATCCTGCGTCCGAACGGCAACCTCATCCCCCGCACCTTGCGGGAGAATGGCGTGAAAATCCCGCCGCACGCCTGGAGCGTTCAGGACCTGCGCGACCTGCACAGTTACATGAGTGGAGTGATCGCGAGAAGCCGATGAGCTGGAATCGGGTGACGGCCCGAGCCCTGTCAGTCCGCGTCACGAGGTCTGCCACGCAGACCATCGCCAACCACGTTCACAAAACAACAGAATCTCCCAGCAAAACCGGTATTTTTTCTGTAACGAAAATGTAAAATTCGTTTTCGCATACCTATAACAAGTTGGGAGCTTCACATGTTTGCCTTCTTCCGCCCTGCCGCGCACCAGGCGCCGCTGCCCGACGAGCGCGTCGACAGCACCTATCGCCGCCTGCGCTGGCAAATCTTCGCCGGGATCTTCTTCGGCTACGCCGGCTACTACCTGCTGCGCAAGAACTTCTCCCTGGCCATGCCCTACCTGATCGAGGAAGAGGGCTACACCCGTGGCCAGCTGGGCGTGGCGATTTCCGCCATCGCCATCGCCTACGGCCTGTCCAAGTTCCTCATGGGCCTGGTCTCGGACCGCTCCAACCCGCGCTATTTCCTGCCCTTCGGCCTGCTGATCTCGGCCGGGGTGATGTTCATTTTCGGTTTCGCGCATTGGGCCACGTCCAGCGTGACGATCATGTTCGTGCTGCTGTTCATCAACGGCTGGGCCCAGGGCATGGGCTGGCCGCCGAGCGGCCGGACCATGGTGCACTGGTGGTCGCAGAAGGAGCGCGGTGGCGTGGTTTCGGTGTGGAACGTCGCCCACAACGTCGGCGGCGGCCTGATCGGCCCGCTGTTCCTGCTGGGCCTGGGCTGGACCAACGACTGGCATGCCGCCTTCTACGTGCCCGCCGCCGTGGCGGTGCTGGTGGCCGTGTTCGCCTTCGCCACCATGCGCGACACGCCGCAGTCGGTCGGCCTGCCGCCGGTCGAGCAGTACAAGAACGACTACCCGGAAGGCTACGACGAAAGCCACGAGCAGGAGTTCAGCGCCAAGCAGATCTTCGTCGAGTACGTGCTGCGCAACAAACTGCTGTGGTACATCGCCATGGCCAACGTGTTCGTCTACCTGCTGCGCTACGGCGTGCTCGACTGGGCGCCAACCTACCTGAAGGAAGCCAAGCACTTCAGCGTCGACACCACCTCGTGGGCCTACTTCTTCTATGAGTGGGCCGGCATCCCCGGCACCCTGCTGTGCGGCTGGATGTCCGACAAGATCTTCCGCGGCAACCGCGGCCTGACCGGCATCGTGTTCATGGCCCTGGTGACCGTCGCCACCCTGGTGTACTGGCTCAACCCGCCGGGCAACCCGACCGTCGACATGATCGCGCTGTTCGCCATCGGCTTCCTGATCTACGGGCCGGTGATGCTGATCGGCCTGCAGGCGCTGGAGCTGGCGCCGAAGAAAGCCGCCGGCACCGCGGCCGGCTTCACCGGCCTGTTCGGCTACCTGGGCGGTTCGGTCGCAGCCAGCGCGGCGATGGGCTACACCGTCGACCACTTCGGCTGGGACGGCGGCTTCGTGCTGCTGGTGAGTGCGTGCGTGCTGGCAATCGCGTTCATGGTGCCGACCCTTTGGCACACCAAGGCAGCAAGTGCCAGTCGCGAGGCGGTGGCCTGATAGCCAAACCCTGAATCGGCGGCGCCTTTTGTAACGGCGCCGCTGGTCTCACTCCCCGGGCGCATCCGGCGCCCGTGCCGGCGCGCTGTACCAGCGTTCGGGCGGTACCCACTTCTCCTGTGCCGGGTCGCCCAGGTAATGCGGCGACATGATCTGCACGCCGTATTCGTTGAACACATCCTGGATATTGGCGTGCAGCAGGCTCAGCAGCTCCGCCCGCGGCCTCGGCTCGCTCGGCACTGCCTGGGCGACCAGGCGGTATTCCGGGTAGAAGTCCGACAGCCCGGTCTGGAACACCTGCGGCCTGGGGCTGGCGAGGATGCCGTCGGTGCGCCGCGCCGCCTCGGTCAGCATCGCCTCCACCTGGCGCCAGGGCGTGTCGTAGCCGATGGTGACCACGGTATCGACGATATACCCCGGCCCCTGTACCGCCCGTGAATAGTTGCGGGTCACGGAACCTGTGATCATCGAGTTGGGCAAGGTCAGCACTTCCCCCAGCCCGGTGCGGATGGTGGTGTTGAACATTCCCACCTCGGTCACCGTCCCCTCGTGCTCGCCGACCCGCACGTACTCGCCGGCCTTGAGCGTGCGCGAGTAGGTGAGGATCAGCCCCGCCGCCGCCTGGCCGACCACACTGGAGGCGCCCAGGGAAATCATCAGGCCCAGCAGCACCGACAAGCCCTTGAACGCATCAGTACCTGAGCCCGGCAGGTACGGGTAGGCCATCACCAGGGCGAACAGCCAGATCGCCAGGGAGGTCAGGCGCGTGGTCGGTTGCAGGGTCTCGCCGGTCAGCCAGGGCACGGTGCCAGGGCGCGCCAGGCGCTCCAGCAGGCGGCGGCTGAAGCTGCTGATGCCACGGGCGATGAAGAAGATGGTGATCGCCACGGCGATGCCCGGGATGGCATGGACGATCCCGTCGAGCAGGTAGCGCAGCAGGTCAAGCAGGTGCAGGTTGAGGCTCTCGCCCCAGGGGCGGGTGTAGGGGAAGCGCGACAGCACGAAGCTCAGCCACTGGTAGCTGAACAGCGCCACCAGCAGCCAGTAGAACAGGCGCAGCAAGCGGTCGACCAGGGCATAGACGTACTGCATGTCGAACAGCGGCAGTTGCCCCACCTTGAGCTGGTAGGCGCGGTTGCGCATCAGCCTGGGCAAGAGGCCAGTGAGCTTGCGCCGGGCAACATGAGAGCCCTTGAGCAGCGCGAGGTAGATCAGCGTGGCCAGCAGCGAGTAGCCCAGGGCCACGAACAGGAAATGCAGGCTGCGCGCCTCGCCGGTTTCGTCCACCACCTGGCGCAGCACCACGGCGGCCTGCTCGGCGGCGGCCCGGGTATCGCCCGAGCCGCCCGGCAGGTCCTGCGGGGCAACGATGAAGGCGCGTCGGTCTCCGATCAGGACCAGTTGGCTGTCCATCATCGGATCGACCCTCACCTGCAACCCCTCGGCACCGCGCAGGGCCTCGTCGACCACCGCCCGGGCGCGCTGCGCACGCACTGTCGGGGGTTCGCCGAGCACGCTGGCGTGGAAGGTGAAGACCGTGCGGTTGGCCACCGTCAGCTGCGCCGCGACAGGTTCCGTGCCATCGGCGTCGTCGGCCATGGCGGCGGGGATCAGCAACAGCAGCGACAACAGCAGGTAGTACAGGCGTTTCATCAGGCAGCTCCCTGGCCTTGCGTGACCTATAGCACGCAAGCGTAGCTGCTCCTTGCAGGGGCTTCAGGCTGCCTGGTGAAGCCGCTTGATTACCGGTTGCTGGCGCTGGCGGGCCTGCCAGATGTCGTAGTCCACCTGGATCGTCAGCCACAGCCGCGCCGTGCTGATGCCAGCCATTTCCAGGCGTACCGCCAGGTCCGGAGAAACCGCCGCACGGCCATGAAGGACCCGGGACAGCGCCTCCCGGGAAAAGCCCAGGTGCTCGGCGAATGCCTTTACCGTCAAACCCAGGGTGGGCAGGACATCTTCACGCAGGGTTTCGCCGGGGTGAGGCGGGTTGTGCATAGCCATGATTTGGCCCCTTGATCAGTGGTAGTCGAGATAGTCGACCAGTTCGACATCACAGCCTGTGAAACGGAACACCAGGCGCCAATTGCCGGACACGCTTATCGACCAGAAACCGAGCCGCTCTCCTTTGAGCGGGTGCAACTGCCAGCCAGGCACACTCATGTCCTCGGCGACCACGGCACTGTCGAGGAACTGCAACTGTCGCCGCAATCGCTGGACATGGGCAGCCTGAATGCCGCGAGCATTGCCCGTTTCGTGGAGGAGCCGCAGGCCTTTGTGGCGAAAGCTGATGATCATGGGGCACGCATCCGTTCCATGCGACAAAACTCGAGTGTGACCCCACGCATCACACATGGCAAAGTATCATATGTGACCCTATGCGTCACACCCTGCCGATGAAAATGTCGCACACTGCTTCGTAGAGCTACCAAAGGCTGTGAAGCATCGAAGGACATCGCCATACTCGCACTATCAGCCGTTCAGAAAGACAGGACAGCTCCAGTGATAGCCAACCCGGCCTCTGTACATGGACGCAAGACTTCAGGAGCGACAAGATGACCGCCCCAGCCTTCACCCCAGAGCACCTGGCCAGGCACGTTGGCAATGGGCCGGTCGACAAACAGGTCAGAGCCTGGCTCGCCACACTGTCCAGCCTGGAGCGCATCGCCTTTCTCAAGAACCTGTGGTCGTTCAATACCCGCTACGCCCTATTGCTGACACAAGGCGCCAGACTTTCCCGACAGGAAAACGCAGCATTGCTCCGTCACTGGCTGGAGTCAGGCAACCATAATGCGGCGCAGGCACTGATCAGCTATTTGGAACCCGTTCTCGGCAAACGGGTGTTCTGGCGTATCGCCGCACAATCGGCACTCACCGAGGCGATGGGCGACTTTCTCAACTATCACAGCCAGGGTCGGCTGGACGCCGAGCGCTCACCGCCAACGGTTTGCACATGAATACCCGGGAGAAACCATCCACCTCTGCGCGATGGGTTTCGCGGTAGCCGAGCTTCTGATAGATCCCGATGTTCTCCGTCATCCGCTCATGGGTGTAGAGCCTGATCGCCGCACACCCTGCTGCACGTGCGTGGGCCTCGGCAAAATCGAGCAAGTGTCGACCGATACCTCGCCCCTTGCATGCAGGTCGTACGGCAACGTTCACCAGCAGCAGGTCGCCCTTCTCACGGCGTACAACAACAACGCCAGCAATACGCCTGGCCTGCATGGCCACGAACACATCGTCGTCACGCACGACCTGCGCATAGTCATCCAGCATGGGGGCCGGCTTACGGCCGATTCGTGCGACGTAGGGGCTGTACGCTTCAGCGACCAACTCTGCTATTTCGCCAGCATCTTCGACACGGGCCGGACGCAGGGTGACGACAGTGCGCATCGTGTCATCCTTGAGAGGCGGCGCCATGGACTGGCCACAATACCGCCTGCGCAGCCACTACATATCCCTTGCTGCTATCGAAGGTCACGCTGGGCGAACCATAAAGCTGATAACCCAAGGCCAGGATCTCGGAAATGCGCTGGCAGAAACTGGCGTCGTCCTTGCCGGTGATCAGGCGATAGACCGGCAGGCCGTTGGGTGGGGTCGAGGGCATCTGAGTATTCCTTTCATGGCAGGCGTCTATCGCGTGCGGGGCCGGGCATCATGCCATAGCTGCCACGTCGATTCGCCTCGGTGGGGCCTGAGCGGGCATGCTCCATAAGGATGGCACCGGCTGCGCCGGTATCGCGGGACAAGCCCGCTCCCACGCCACTCTCAGCACTTGGGCTGTGCCGCTGGCGAGACGCGGGAACATTGATCCACGACATGGATTCGCAAATGCCCTGTGCTAGAAATATGCCGGTCAGTTGGCGTCACCGGGGCTGCTTCGCAGCCCATCGCCAGCAAACCGGCTCCCATGGATACAGCGCAGGCTCAGGGAATGCACGCGCCCTGTGGGAGCCGGCTTGCCGGCGAAAGGCCGCAGAGCGGCCCCCTTTCGCTTGACTGGCAGGCATCAGGCCATTGGCTGCTTACAAGGATGAGCACGCCTCCACTCATGCGCACATACCGCGCAGGATCAACCCCCTCAACAAGGACGTTATATGAAGATCGTCGGGCTTTCCGCAATACTGCCGTCACGCCAAGTCACCAACCAGGACGTCATCAACCTGGTCGAACAACACTCCAGGGACACCTTCCAGGAGGACTTGCCGAAAACCTTGAAGACCATCGGCAAGTTGCTGGAAAAAAGCGGCAGCGACACCCGCCATTGGCTGGCGGCTGACGAGACGCCGATGGCACTCATGGAAACAGCGTTCGACGCGGCGCTGGCCCAGGCCAATATCAGCAAGGCCGACCTGGACCTGTTGATCTATCCCAACGTCACCCGCGGCTTCATCGAGCCGGCCAACAGTACCTTCATCGCCAAGGCGCTGGGCCTGAACTGCCGCAACTTCGATGTGGTCGATGCCTGCAACGGCTGGGTGACGGCCATGGACGTCATCAACAGCAAGATGCAAGCCGGTGAAATCCGCTACGCCGCCATCGTCAACATGGAGTTCGGCATGTCGGAAGGCGGGCCGGTGATGCCCAAGAACTTCTCGTTGCAGTCGCCGGCCGAACTGGCCTACAAGTTCCCGAGCTTTACCATTGGCGAGGCCGCCGTCGTCACCATCCTGAGTAACGAGGCACCGGGGAACTTCAAGTTCTCCTATATCAATAGGCCCGACCTGAGTGACTTGTCGACGATCTCCTTGCCGGACTGGAAGCTGTTCTGCAACGAGGCCGATATCGCCAAGATCGAACCGACCGGTGGCCAGTACCAGTTCAACTCCTATGCCGCCGCCCTGCACGAAGACGGGCGCAACGAAGCGATCAAAGTCTTCAACCTGCAGAAACTCACCGCGGATGACGTGCACAAGGTGTTCATCCATACCGGCTCGCCAAAGATGTGGGAACACATTGGCCAGATGATCGGCGTCGATCACAAGTTGCATCACGTCGGGCACAAGACCGGCAACATCATTACCGCGTCGATCCCCTTCGGCATCTTTGATGCCATGAGCCGCGGCGAAGCCGAGCCAGGCCAGTTCTGCATGGGCTGGGCTGGCAGTGGCGGGATGGTGTTCTCGGCGCTGTCGTTTACCTTGTAGGGCTGCTCTGAAGACCTGCCGCCGTGCTGCAACGGCGGCAGGTCGCTGCCCCCGCTGGCGTCACCCCAGCGTGTGCCACTCGCGCTTGTCCCGCGCCAGCAGCTCGTCGCCGGCCTCGGGGCCATCCTCCCCCGCCGCATACCCGTGCACTTCGCCGCCCTCAGCCGCCCAGGCATCGAGGAACGGTTGCACCGCGCGCCAGCCGTTCTCGATGTTGTCGGCACGCTGGAACAGGGTCTGGTCACCGGTGAGGCAGTCGTAGATCAGCGTCTCGTAACCGGTCGCCGGGGTCATCTTGAAGAAGTCCTTGTAGGCGAAGCCCATCTCGACATTCTCCATCACCAGCTCCGGCCCCGGGCGCTTGGCCTGCAGGTCGAACCACATGCCTTCGTTGGGCTGGATCTGGATCTTCAGGTAGTTGGGCTTGGGCCGCTCCAGCTCGCTTTCGCGGAACTGCGCGTAGGGCGCCGGCTTGAAGCAGATGGCGATCTCGGTGTCGCGCACGCTCATGCGCTTGCCGGTGCGCAGGTAGAACGGCACCCCGGCCCAGCGCCAGTTGTCGATCATCACCTTGAGGGCGACGTAGGTCTCGGTCTGGCTGTGCGGGGCGACGTTGGCCTCCTCGCGGTAGCCGGGGAGCTGCTTGCGGCCCTGCTTGCCGGCGCTGTACTGGCCACGTACGGAATTGCGCAGGGCCATCTTCTGCGACCAGGGGCGGATGGCGCCGATCACCTTGGCCTTTTCACCGCGCACGGCGTCGGCGCCGAAGGCCGCCGGCGGCTCCATCGCGACCATGGCCAGCAGCTGGAACAGGTGGTTGGGCACCATGTCGCGCAGGGCGCCGGTGTTGTCGTAGAACGCCCCGCGCGTCTCGACGCCGACGGTCTCGGCGGCGGTGATCTGCACGTGGTCGATGTAATGATTGTTCCAGAACGATTCGAACAGGCCGTTGGAGAAACGGCTGACCAGGATGTTCTGGACGGTCTCCTTGCCCAGGTAATGGTCGATGCGGTAGATCTGCCGCTCGTTCATCACCTTGAGCAGGCGGGCGTTGAGCGCCTCGGCGCTGGCCAGGTCAGTGCCGAAGGGCTTTTCCACCACCACCCGGCGAAAGCCCCCGCCCGACTCGTCGAGCAGGCCGGCATCGCCCAGGCGCTGGGCCACCTCGGGGAAGAAGCGTGGCGAGGTGGCCAGGTAGAAGATGGCGTTGCCGTGGCGCGTCTTGTCGATGCGCCGGGCCAGGGCCTGGTAGGTCTGCGGATCGAGGAAATCGCCGGTCTGGTAGTCCAGGCGCTTGGCCAGGCGTGCCCAAAGTTTTTCGTCCAGGCACTTGCCGGCGTCACGCTCGGCCATGAAGGCATGCAGGCGCTCGGCGAACGCCTCGGCCGTGGCGGCGTTATGGTCGACCCCGACGATGCGCATGTTGCGATCGAGCAGGCCGTCACGGCTGAGGTTGTACAGCGCCGGCATCAGCAGGCGCTTGACCAGGTCGCCGCTGGCGCCGAACAGGAACAGGGTGCACGGCGGCGCAGCGGGGATGGTCGATTTGCTCATTCAGTCCTTCTTCTTCTCGACGTGGCCGCCAAAGCCCAGGCGCATGGCGGAAAGGATCTTGTCACCATAGGTGCCCTGCTGCTGGCGCGAGCGGAAACGGGCGAACAGCGCGCTGGACAGCACCGGCACCGGCACCGCCTGCTCGACGGCGGCGTCGATGGTCCAGCGGCCTTCGCCGCTGTCGGACACCGAGCCGCTGAATTCGGTCAGTTGCGGGTCGGCGACCAGCGCGTCGGCGGTCAGGTCCAGCAGCCAGGAGGTGACCACGCTGCCGCGGCGCCACACTTCGGCGATCTCGGCCACATTCAGGTCGAAGCGCTGGTCCTCCGGCAATTCCGGGCCGCCTTTGCTGCGCAGCAGGTCGAAGCCTTCGGCGTAGGCCTGCATCAGGCCGTACTCGATGCCGTTGTGCACCATCTTCACGTAGTGGCCGGCACCGGGCGGGCCGGCGTGGATGTAGCCGTGCTCGGCGCGCTCGTGCTCGCCGCTGCGGCCCTGGGTGCGCGGAATGTCGCCGACGCCCGGGGCGAGGGCCTTGAACAGCGGCTCCAGGCGCTCGAACACCGCCTTCTCGCCGCCGATCATCATGCAGTAGCCACGGTCCAGGCCCCACACGCCGCCGGAGGTGCCGACGTCGAGGTAGTGCAGGCCACGCTTGCCCAGCTCGGCGGCACGGCGCACGTCGTCCTTGTAGAAGGTGTTGCCGCCATCGATGATGGCATCGCCCGGCTCGAGCAGGTCGCCCAGCTGGGCGATGGTCTGCTCGGTGATTTCGCCCGCCGGCAGCATGACCCACACTGCCCGCGGTGCCTTGAGTTTCTGCACCAGCGCACCCAGGTCGTGGGCGCCCACGGCACCTTCGCCTTCCAGGGTGGTGATGGCTTCGCGGTTGCGATCGTGGACCACAGTGCTGTGACCTGCGCGCATCAGGCGCCTTGCGATATTGCCGCCCATGCGGCCAAGCCCGATGATTCCCAGTTGCATGTGACGACGCTCCCGTTGGTTTTGCTTTACAACAATTGACGATTTCAGATTAGTCCAGCGTTCTGGCGTAGGGTTCACCGACGAACGGGGCGACAACGATAAACAAAAAAGTTCCCAAGGGCCTGCGAAGAATTCAGAATGCGCGCCGCGCGAAGCGACTACGCTTCAAATTGTCACCAGCCATGCGAGGTGTGCCATGGGTACCCTGATGCCAGCCACTCCCACCCAGACCCTCTACGTCACCGTGCGCCGCGACGAGCTGCGCCAGTTGAAGGACGAACGTGACCAGCTGCGCCAGCAGGTCGCCCAGCTGAACCTGCTGCTGGAGCAGGCCCGCGTGCAAGGCAAGGCCGCCGGTCTCTGATTCATCCTTCCCGTGTGGGAGCGCCATGGCTCCCACCCTCTCGCTGACGCCCTTTCTTGTTGCCGTATCGCGCCCGCCGCGGGTCGAACCCGTTGCGTTGCGCTGCGACCCTCATATTTTGCAACAACTCGCCAACGTTTGCGCGGGCAAACGTCCCCGAGAAATATGACCAACGGGTCACTTTTGTCGCATTTCGTCTCCTACACTCCAGTTTCGGCCCGCGTTTTGCTCATAAAAAAGTGACGTAAAAAAGTCGAACTTTGCAAAACACGGGCAGGTCAGGACTTAAGTGGGCCGACGCAAAAGGACTTCCTCACGTCAGGCCCGCCCACCCCAACCAGTCCATACGTCTTTCGGCCGGAATGCCGAACGTGCCGTGCCTGCGCGCACGAATCTGGGGCAAGGACCGCACTACGAAGATGCAACAACGATCAGAGAGCACACCCACGAGCCAACGTTAAGCACACACCAGAACAAGGGACGGAGAGAAGTATGATCAGTGCCGCTGTCGAACCTCACGTAGAGTCATTCAACCCGGATAGCCGCGAGCCGCTGCCATCGGCGCTCGCCCCGACAGTCAAGGCACCCGGCGCCCAGCGCCAGCACAATCCGAACAAGCGCAAGATCCTGTTCGTCACCTCGGAGATCGCCGACCTGGTCAAGACCGGCGGCCTGGGCGACGTGTCCTCCGCCCTGCCCCGCGCCCTGGCGCACCTGCACGACGTGCGGGTATTGATCCCTGGTTACCGCCAGGTGATGGAAAGCGACAACCCCATCCATATCGTCGGCGAACTGGGCGGCCACGCGGCCCTGCCACCGTGCAGGATCGGCCGCATGGACCTGGCCGACGGCCTGGTGATCTACGTGCTGATCTGCCCCGAGCTGTACCAGCGCGACGGCACCCCCTACGGCGCCAACAACGGCCGCGACTGGCCCGACAACCATATCCGCTTCGCCCGCCTGGGCCTGGCGGCGGCGGAAATCGCCGCCGGCGAAGGCATGGCCCACTGGCGCCCCGACCTGGTGCACGCCCACGACTGGCCGGCCGGGCTGGCCCCGGCCTACATGCACTGGCGCGGCCTGAGCACGCCGATCCTGTTCACCATCCACAACCTGGCCTACCAGGGCGTGTACAGCCGCGGCTGCAGCCCGGAGCTGGCGATCCCCGACCACGCCATGCAACAGGAAGGCATGGAGTTCTACGGCAAGCTGTCGTTCCTCAAGGCCGGCCTGGCCTACTCCAGCCACATCACCACGGTCAGCGCCACATACGCCCGCGAGATCACCACCCCCGAGTTCGGCTGCGGCCTGGACGGTTTCCTCGCCAGCAAGGCCCAGCAAGGGCTGCTCGGCGGCATCCCCAACGGCATCGACGAAAGCTGGGACTCGGCCACCGACCAGCACCTGCACCACAACTTCAGCCTCAACGACTGGGCCGGCAAGGCGCGCAACGCCCAGCAGGTGCGCGAGCTGTTCGAACTGGAGGTGTCAGACGGGCCGCTGTTCGCCGTGGTGTCGCGGCTGGTCTACCAGAAAGGCCTGGACCTGACCCTGGGGGTGGCCGACTACATCGTCCAGCAGGGCGGCCAGATCGCCATCATCGGTCGCGGCGAACCCGAGGAGGAGCAGGCCATGCGCGAGCTGGCCCTGCGTCATCCGGGCCGCATCGGCGTGCGCATCGGCTTCAACGAGACCGACGCAAGGCGCATGTTCGCAGGCAGCGATTTCCTGCTGATGCCGTCGCGCTACGAGCCTTGCGGCCTGAGCCAGATGTACGCCCAGCGCTTCGGTTCGCTGCCGGTGGCGCGCAACACCGGCGGGCTGGCCGACACCATCGACAACGGCGTCACCGGATTCCTGTTCGACGACTCGACCGTCGACAGCTACCGCGAGGCCCTGGCCCGCGCCTTCTACGTGTACGGCAAGAAGAGCCTGCTGAACGCCATGCGCTGCCTGTCGATGACCCAGCCGTTCAACTGGTGCCAGGCGGTGGAACCCTACGCCCGGCTGTACGAAGACCTGGTCAGGCAGGCGCAGCACGCCCATTACTGAGCGGAGAGCCGGCGATGCACAAGCATGGCGCACAGTTGCTGGACGCCACGTCGGCGCGCTTCGCCCTCTGGGCGCCGGATGCGCGCAGCGTGAGCGTGGCGATCGGGCAGCGGCCGCCCCTGGCGCTGCGGACCGACGGCGATGGCTGGTACACCGGTGTCGGTCCCTGCCAGGCGGGCGAGCAATACCACTATTGCATCGACGATGAGCTGCAGGTGCCCGACCCGGCGTCGCGCTATCAGCCCGAGGGCGTGCACGGCCCCAGCGCGCTGGTGGATGTCGGGGCTTATCCGTGGCGGTACCCGTGGCAGGGCCGGCCCTGGCACGAGGCGGTGATCCAGGAGTTGCACGTGGGCCTGCTCGGCGGCTACGACGGCGTGGCCAAGGTGCTGCCGCGCCTGGCCGAGCTGGGCATCAGCGCCATCGAACTGATGCCCCTGGGGCAGTTCCCCGGCGCGCGCAACTGGGGCTACGACGGCGTGCAGCCGTTCGCCCCGCAGCACAGCTACGGCACGCCGCAGGCGCTGTGCGGCCTGGTCGACCAGGCCCACGGCCACGGCCTGATGGTGCTGGTGGACGTGGTCTACAACCACTTCGGCCCAGACGGCAACTACCTGCACCGCTACGCCAGCGGTTTTTTCCGCGACGACCGACAGACGCCCTGGGGCGCGGCCATCGATTTTCGCCGCGCCGAGGTGCGCGAGTACTTCATCCAGAACGCGTTGATGTGGCTGTGCGACTACCGCTGCGACGGCCTGCGCCTGGACGCGGTGCACGCCATCGACCAACCGGACTTTCTCGTCGAGCTGGCGCAGCGGGTGCGCGCCGCCGTCGAGCCCGGGCGGCAGGTGTGGCTGGTGCTGGAAAACGAGCACAACCAGGCCGCGCTGCTGCAACAGGGCTTCGACGCGCAGTGGAACGACGACGGCCACAACGCCCTGCATGTGCTGCTGACCGGCGAGACCGAAGGCTACTACGCCGACTACAAGGAGCGGCCGATCGACCAGCTGGCCCGCTGCCTGGCCGAAGGCTTCGTGTTCCAGGGCCAGCCCGACCGCCATGGCACGCCCCGGGGCGAGCCCAGCGGCCACTTGCCACCGAGCGCCTTCGTGCTGTTTCTGCAGAATCACGACCAGGTCGGCAACCGGGCCCTGGGCGAACGCCTCACCCGCCTCTGCCCGCCGCCGGCCCTGCGCGCTGCCACCGCGCTGTTGCTGCTGGCGCCGATGATCCCGCTGCTGTTCATGGGCGACGACGACGGCAGCCGCGAGCCGTTCCTGTTCTTCACCGATTTTCACGATGAGCTGGCCGACGCCGTGCGTGAGGGGCGGCGCGGTGAGTTCGCCCATTTCGACACTTTCGCAGACCCGCAAAAACGCGAGCAGATACCCGACCCGAATGCCGAGGCGACTTTTGCCTCATCCAGGCCCCGGCAACAGGACGTGCTGGCCGGCTGGCACGGCCTGTACCAGCAATTGCTCGACCTGCGCCGGCGCCATGTCGTCCCGCACCTGCCCGGCGCCCGCGCCCTCGGCACCGAGGTGCTCGGCGACCAGGCGCTGACTGCCCGCTGGCGCCTGGGCAACGGCTGCGAGCTGCGCATCGACCTCAACCTCGCCGCCCGTCCCCAGCCGGTCGCGCTGCCGGCCATGCAACGGCGCCTGTACGACAGCAGCGACAACGCCCACCCCGACTCGACCCTTGCCGCGCACAGCTGCGTGGTCAGCCTGCTGCCCCCCGACCAGGAGACGCCATGAGCGAACAGCCCCTCCACCGCCTGGCCGCGCGGGTCGGCCTAGCCCGCGACTGGATCGACGCCAACAACCGCCCGCAGCAGGTCAGCGACGAGGTATTGCGCCGGGTGCTCGCAGGCCTCGGCCACCCGGCCGACGATGCCGCCGCCATTGCCGCCAGCCTGCGTGCCGTCGAGCAGGCCGAGGACAGCGAACACCTGCCGCCGCTGCTGACCGTCGATGTCGGCCAGCCCCTGGAGCTGCAGCGCTATTTCAGCGCCGACCGCCAGGCACATTGCACACTGGAGGACGGCAGCCCGCGCAACCTGGCCCTGGACGCCCAGGCGCGCCTGCCGGGCGGGCTGCCGCTGGGCTACCACCGGGTGGACATCGATGGCCGCACCTTCACCCTGGCCGTGGCGCCGCCGCGCTGCCATGCCCTGGAGGACCGCGTCGAGCAGCAACCGCCGCGCTGCTGGGGCATCGCGGCGCAGCTGTACAGCCTGCGCCGCCCAGGCGACGGCGGCTACGGCGACTGCCTGGCCCTGGAGCAACTGGCGCGCAACGCCGCCGAGCGCGGCGCCGATGCCCTGGCGATCAGCCCGATCCATACCCTGTCGGCGTTCGACCAGCGCCACTTCAGCCCCTACTCGCCGTCCAGCCGGCTGCTGCGCAACGTGCTCTATGCCAGCCCCGGTGTCGTCTTTGGCGAGCGCGAGGTGCGCATGGCCATCGAGGCCTGCGACCTGCAGGGGAGCCTCGACACGCTGGAGCAGCAGGCGCTGGTGGACTGGCCACGGGCCGCCGATGCCCGCCTGCGCCTGCTCGAGGCGCTCTACCGGCAGTTCAGCCAGGGCGAGCATCCGCTTCGCCAGGACTTCGACAGTTTCCGCGCCAGCGCCGGCGAGCAGCTGGAGCACCATTGCCGCTTCGAAGTGCTGCAGGCCGAAGCGGTCAGTACGGGCCTGGGCGCCGACTGGCGCCGCTGGCCCAAGGCCTGGCACGACCCCTATCACCCTGAGGTCGAGGCCTTCGCCAACGCCTACCCGGCGCGGGTCGAGTTCCACGCCTTCTGCCAGTGGCTGACCGAGCGCAGCCTGCAACGGGCCCAGGACGCGGCGCGCGGCAACGGCATGGCGGTGGGCCTGATCGCCGACCTGGCGGTGGGGGCCGACGGCGCCGGCAGCCAGGCCTGGAGCCGCCAGGACGAACTGCTGGCCGAGCTCAAGGTCGGCGCGCCGCCGGACATTCTCAACCGCTCCGGCCAGGACTGGGGCATCTGCGCCTTCTCCCCCGAGGGCCTCCGGCGCAACGGCTACCGCGCCTTCATCGAGATGCTGCGGGCCAACCTGGCCCATGCCGGCGGCCTGCGCATCGACCATGTGATGGGCCTGCGCCGGCTGTGGCTGATCCCCCGTGGCGCCAAACCCAGCGAAGGCGCCTATCTGGACTATCCGCTGGACGACCTGCTGCGCTTGCTGGCACTGGAATCGGCGCGGCACCAGGCGATCATCCTCGGCGAGGACCTGGGCACCGTGCCCGAGGGCCTGCGCGAACGCCTGGCCGACAAGGCCGTGCTGGGCATGCGCGTGCTGCCGTTCGAGCAGGCCGCGCCCGGGCAGTTCAAGCCGATCCTCGACTGGCCGGACAACGCCCTGGCCACCACCGGCACCCACGACCTGGCGCCCCTGGCCGGCTGGCTGGTGGGTCGCGACATCGACTGGAACCATCGCCTGCAACTGATCGACGCCGCCACCGAGCTGCACTGGCGCCACACCCGGGCCCTGGAGCGCGACGGCCTGCGCCGCACCCTTGAGCAGAACTATGGGCCACTGCGCGGCGACGACGCGCTGATCGACGCGGCTATCCGCTACGTTGGCCATACCCGCGCGCCGCTGGTGCTGGTGCCACTGGAGGACCTGCTGGGCAGCGACGAACAAGCCAACCTGCCCGGCACCACCGAAGGCCACCCCAACTGGCGCCGGCGCTTCCAGGCGCCGGTACGCGACCTGCTCGACGACGAGGACGCCGCCCGCCGCCTGGAGCTGCTGGCCCAAGCCCGCGAACAGGCCTGGGAGCGTGATCGATGAAACCCTTGACCGCAACCCTGCGCTTGCAGCTGCACAGCGACTTCACCCTGGATGACGCCGTGCCGCTGGTGCCCTACTTCGCCCGGCTGGGCATCAGCCACCTGTACGTCTCGCCGATCCTCACCGCCCGCGCCGGCTCCCGGCATGGCTACGACGTGGTCGACCCGACCCGGGTCAACCCCGAGCTTGGCGGCGAGGCGGCGCTCGAACGTCTGGTGGCCGCCCTGCGCCAGCACGGCATGGGGCTGATCCTCGACACCGTGTCCAACCACGTGGCCGTGGGCGGCGCCGACAATCCCTGGTGGCAGAGCCTGCTGGCCTGGGGCCGGCGCAGCCCCTATGCGGAATTCTTCGATATCCAGTGGCATTCCAGCGACCCGTTGCTGGCCGGGCAGCTGTTGCTGCCGTTCCTTGGCAGCGACTACGGCGTGGCCCTGCAGAACGGCGAGATCCCGCTGACCTTCGACACGCAACAGGGGCGTTTCGAGGTGGCCCACCACGAACATCGCTTCCCGATCTGCCCGCTGGACTACGGGCGCATCCTGGGTCAGGCCGAGGACCCACGCTTGCAGGCACTGGCCGCGCACTTCAGTGCCCTTGGCGAGGCCGACGACCCGCTGACCGCGACCCTGCCCCTGCACCACGAACTGGCGCGCCTGGCCGCCGCCGGCGCGGACCTGCAATCGGCCCTCGGCGCCTTCGACAGCCGTACCGAGGCGGGCTTCAAGCGCCTGCACCTGCTGCTGGAACGCCAGACCTACCGCCTGGCCAGCTGGCGCACCGCCGCCGACGACATCAACTGGCGGCGCTTCTTCGACATCAACGAACTCGGCGGCCTGCGCGTGGAGCGCGCGGTGGTGTTCGAGGCCACCCATGCCAAGCTGTTCGAGCTGATCCAGCGCGGCCTGGTGGACGGCCTGCGCATCGACCATATCGACGGCCTGGCCGACCCGCGCCGCTACTGCCGCAACCTGCGCCGCCGGGTCGACCGCTTGCTGGCGCGACGGCCGCTGGATGCCGCGCTGGCGCACTTCCCGATCTATGTGGAGAAGATCCTCGGCACCGACGAACACCTGCACCGTGACTGGCTCACCGACGGCACCACCGGCTACGAGTTCATGAACCAGGTGTCGCTGCTGCAGCACGATCCCGCCGGCGAGGGGCCGCTGGGCGAGCTGTGGAGCGCCATCAGTGAGCGCCCCGAATTCGCCGAGGAGGTGCGCAGTGCCCGCCACCTGGTGCTCAACGCCAGCCTGGCCGGCGACTGTGAGTCGGTGGCCCAGGCCCTGCTGCAGGTGGCCCGCGACGACCTGATGACCCGCGACCTCACCCTCGGCGCCATTCGCCGGGCGCTGCAGGCGCTGGTCGAGCACTACCCGGTGTACCGCACCTATATCAACGCCTGTGGCCGCCCCGCCGAGGACGAGGCGTTTTTCCAGCAGGCGCTGGCCGGGGCGCGACAGTCGCTGGGCGAAGCCGACTGGCCGCTGCTCGAGCAGCTCGAGCGCTGGCTCGGTGGCCAGCCGTGGCGCCGCCTGCCGCCGGGTCGACCGCGCAAGCACCTGCGCCATGCCTGCGTGCGCTTCCAGCAGCTGACCGCGCCCAGCGCCGCCAAGGCCGTCGAGGACACCGCGTTCTATCGCTCGGCCCGCCTGCTGTCGCGCAACGATGTGGGCTTCGACGCCGAGCGCTTCAGCGCCGCGTCGGCCTGGTTCCACAACGAGGCCCAGCGCCGCCTGCGCGATTTTCCCGACAACCTGCTGGCCACCGCCACCCACGACCACAAACGCGGCGAGGACTGCCGGGCACGCCTGGCCGTGCTCAGCGAGTATGGCCCCTGGCTGGCCAGCCGCGTCGAGCACTGGCGCGAGCTGGCAGCGCCGCTGCGCGAAGCGCTGGACGACGGCGAGGCCCCCAGCCCCGCCGACGAACTGCTGCTGTTGCAGACCCTGCTCGGCAGCTGGCCGCTGTCCCTCGACCTGCATGACACACCGGCCCTGCGCGCCTATGCCGAACGCATCCGCCAATGGCAGCGCAAGGCCCTGCGTGAAGCCAAGCTGCGCAGCAGTTGGGCCGCGCCGAACGAACGCTACGAGCAGGCCTGCGCAGCCTATGTCGACGGCCTGCTGCTGGACGACGAGAACCAGCAGCTGCGCCAGTCCCTGCACGAAGCGGCGCGCCGCCTGGCCTGCCCCGGCGCCCTGAACGGCCTGGCGCAATGCCTGCTGCGCATGACCACGCCCGGCGTGCCGGACCTGTACCAGGCCAACGAGTACTGGGACCTGTCGCTGGTCGACCCGGACAACCGCCGCCCGGTGGACTACCCTGCAAGACGGGCCAGCCTGGACGATGCCACGCCCCTGACCGAGCTGCTCGCCCACTGGCGCGACGGCCGCCTCAAGCAAGCCCTGGTGGCCCGGGTGCTGGACGCCCGCCAGGCCCACCCCGAACTGTTCCAGCGTGGCGCCTACCTGCCGCTTGCCGTGCGCGGACGCCATGCCGACAAGGTGCTGGCCTTCGCCCGCCTGGGCGAGGACACCCGCGCCATCATCGTCGTACCACGGCTGGCCAGCACCCTGCTGGGCCCGGCCGCCACCCCGTTGATCCCGGCACAGAACTGGGACGATACCCGGCTTGTCCTGCCGTTTGCCTTGTCGCCTGCCAACTGCTCGGGACTTTTCGGCGGCGGTGCTGTCACCCCTTCAAGGGAGCTGATGTTGAGCACCGTGCTGATGGAGTTTCCGGTCAATGTGTTGATTGAACATGCCTAACTGCATTCAGGAGCGTCGAGATGAGTGTCGAAGAAAAGCGTATTCGCGAGTTCGCCTATCAGATCTGGGAGTCGGAGGGTAAGCCGGCGGGCCAGGAGGACCGTCATTGGCAGATGGCACGCAAGCTGGCCGAGGCCGAGGCGCTTGCGCCAAAGGCCGCGCCTCGCAAGAAGGCGGCGGCCAAGCCGAAGGTAGCGGCGCCGGTGGAGAAACCGGTGGCAGCCAAGAGACCGCGGGCGGTGAAAAAACCCGCTGCCGGCTGATTACTCCACTGGCCTCTTCGCGGGTAAACCCGCTCCCACAGGGGAGTTGCATGCACCTGTGGGAGCGGGTTTACCCGCGAAGAGGCCCGCATTGACACCCAGGCAACGCCCCGGACCATGAGGACCGCCATGAGCCCCCGCACCCCGAAGAAGACCCGTTCCGTCGCCCCGTCGCGCATCCGCGAGGGCCTGCCCTTTCCGCTCGGCGCCACCTGGGACGGCCTGGGGGTCAACTTCGCGCTGTTCTCGGCCAACGCCACCAAGGTCGAGCTGTGCTTGTTCGACCCCAGCGGCGAGGAGGAAATCGAGCGCATCGAGCTGCCCGAGTACACCGACGAGATCTACCACGGCTACCTGCCCGACGCCCACCCGGGCCTGGTCTACGGCTACCGCGTGCACGGCCCTTACGAACCCGAGAACGGTCACCGCTTCAACCCCAACAAACTGCTGATCGACCCCTACGCCAAACAACTGGTCGGCACGCTGAAGTGGTCCGAGGCGCTGTTCGGCTACACCATCGGCCACCCCGACGCCGACCTCTCGTTCGATGAGCGCGACAGTGCGCCGTTCGTGCCCAAGTGCAAGGTCATCGACCCGGCCTTCACCTGGGGCCGCGACCAGCGCGTGCTGATCCCCTGGGAGCGCACGATCATCTACGAGGCCCACACCCGTGGCGTCAGCATGCGCCACCCGGCAGTGCCCGAGCACCTGCGTGGCACCTTCGCGGGGCTGGCCAACGACGAGCTGCTGGCGCATATCAAGGAGCTTGGCGTATCGAGCATCGAACTGCTGCCGATCCACGCCTTCGTCAACGACCAGCACCTGCTGGACAAGGGCCTGAACAACTACTGGGGCTACAACAGCATCGCCTTCTTCGCGCCCCATCCGCGCTACCTGGCCAGCGGCAAGATCGCCGAGTTCAAGGAGATGGTCGCGCACCTGCACGATGCCGGGCTCGAGGTGATCCTCGACGTGGTCTACAACCACACCGCCGAGGGCAACGAGCGCGGCCCGACCCTGTCGATGCGTGGCATCGACAACGCCTCGTACTACCGCCTGATAACCGACGACCGGCGTTTCTACATCAACGATTCGGGCACCGGCAACACCCTCGACCTGAGCCACCCACGGGTGCTGCAACTGGTCACCGACTCGCTGCGCTACTGGGCCGGCGAGATGCACGTGGACGGCTTTCGCTTCGACCTGGCGACCATCCTCGGCCGCTATCACGACGGCTACAGCGAGCGTCACGGCTTTCTTGTCGCCTGCCGCCAGGACCCGATGCTCAGCCAGACCAAGCTGATCGCCGAGCCCTGGGACTGCGGCCCGGGCGGCTACCAGGTGGGCAACTTCGCCCCCGGCTGGGCCGAGTGGAACGATCGCTTCCGCGACACCGTGCGCAGCTTCTGGAAGGGCGACGAAGGCATGCTCGCCGACTTCGCCTCGCGCATGACCGCCTCGGGCGACCTGTTCAACAACCGCGGCCGGCGCCCCTACGCCTCGGTCAACTTCGTCACCGCCCATGACGGTTTCACCCTGCGCGACCTGGTGTCGTACAACGACAAGCACAACGAAGACAACGACGAAAACAACCAGGACGGCACCAACAACAACCTATCGTGGAACTGCGGCGTTGAAGGCCCCACCGACGACCCGGCGATCAACGCCCTGCGCATGCGCCAGATGCGCAACTACTTCGCCACCTTGCTGCTGGCCCAGGGCACGCCGATGATCGTCGCCGGCGACGAATTCAGCCGCACCCAGCACGGCAACAACAACGCCTACTGCCAGGACAGCGAGATCGGCTGGGTGAACTGGGACCTGGATGAGGACGGCAAGGCGCTGATGGCCTTCGTCAAGCGCCTGACCCGCCTGCGCCTGGCCTACCCGATCCTGCGCCGCTCACGCTTTCTGGTCGGTGACTACAACGAGGCGATCGGGGTCAAGGACGTCACCTGGCTGGCCCCGGACGCCAGCGAGATGACCGTCGAGCAGTGGGAAGACCCGCACGGGCGCTGCCTGGGCATGCTGATGGACGGCCGCGCCCAGGTCAGCGGCATTGCCCGGCCCGGCGCCGAGGCAACCCTGCTGCTGATCGTCAACGCCTACCACGACGTGGTGCCGTTCACCCTGCCGGCGGTGCCGGAGGGCGACTACTGGAGCTGCCTGGTGGACACCGACCGACCCGAGCTGCGCAAGCCGCAGCACCTGGCGTTCGACACGGTGTTCGAGGTCAAGGGACGATCGCTGCTGTTGCTGGTGCTGCAGCGGGAGGAGGACTGAACCTGCAATGGGCCTTTTCGGTCCTACACTCATGACTTTCAAGGTTTTTGCGATTTTTGGGGATGACCACTCCAGTTCAAGATTGCCGGGGCTGCCTTGCAGCCCTTTCGCGGCACAAGGCCGCTCCTACAGGGTACGCGGTCGCCTGTAGGAGCGGCCTCGTGCCGCGAAAGGGCTGGGACCCACAAAGCCCGCCCCCGCAACGGGACTTACCAACAGGAGCCGTCGTGAGCAGTCCAGGTTTCGCCAACGTCAACCAGGCCCCGGCAGTGCACCGGGTCAAGGTGCTGACGGTCAACACCCACAAGGGCTTCACCGCCTTCAACCGACGCTTCATCCTGCCGGAGCTGCGCGAGGCGGTGCGCAGCACCGAGGCCGACATCGTGTTCCTCCAGGAAGTGCTCGGCAGCCACGACCGCCACGCCGCGCGCTACCCCGGCTGGCCACGGACCTCGCAGTACGAGTTCCTCGCCGACAGCATGTGGAGCGACTTCGCCTACGGCCGCAACGCGGTCTACCCCGACGGCCACCACGGCAACGCGCTGCTGTCCAAGTACCCGATCATCGAGCACCGCAACCTCGACGTGTCGATCACCGGCCCCGAGCGCCGCGGCCTGCTGCACTGCGTGCTGGACGTGCCCGGGCAGCGCCAGGTGCATGCCATCTGCGTGCACCTGTCGTTGCTCGAGCGCCACCGCCAGCAACAACTGCACCTGCTGCGCCGGCTGCTCGACGCCCTGCCCGCCGACGCCCCGGTGATCATCGCCGGCGACTTCAACGACTGGCAGCTGCGCGGCAACCACACCCTGGGGCTGCAGCACGGCCTGCACGAGGCCTTCGAGCGCCACCACGGCCTGCTGGCCCGCACCTACCCCGCGCGCCTGCCGCTGCTGCGCCTGGACCGCATCTACCTGCGCAACGCCGACAGCCACGCACCGAGAATCCTCGGCAACAAGCCCTGGACCCACCTCTCCGACCATCTGCCGCTGGCGGTGGAAGTGCGGTTGTAGCAACGATTCGGCATAGCCGCGAGGCGGTAAATCACCATTATCGATATGCGCCTTTCAAATTTACGCAAATTCAACAAGTTAAACAGTCAAACAGGTATTTTTCGATCCTTTCACGCTTTCTTGACGCAAGCGCCGTCCTCTCCTTAGCTGAACAGTAATCACCAGACGTAAAAACTCGTGCCGGGCCTCTAGCGCGCGCCCTCGTGCGCTCTCCAGAAGGCTGGTGCGCTGGTACCTGTCGCCCCCTGTTCTTGTCGTACAGCTCGTGACATCAGGCCAGGTCGTGGGCTGTTCACTTCACACATCAACAGGAGATCCGCCATGAAAAGCACCTCGAATCCCTCGCGCTTCGACGCTTTTTTCTGTGCGGTTTCCACGTCGCTGCTCTTGGCAACCCCGGTGGAAACCTTCGCCTTCGAAACGCAGGAGGGCGAACCCTTCGCCCCTGTCCTGGCGCAGCCCGAGGTGCCGCGATTGTCGCTCGATCCAGTCAGCGTCAGCGGCCTCAACCAGGGCCTGCTCAGCGCTTTCTCCGAGCGCATGGGTGAGCGCCACGGCCAACCCGACAACGACCATATCGCCAGCCAGTGGGCGCAGTTCTTCCCCGGCGCGCCGCGCCAGGGCGTCCAGCCACCAGCGCAGGTAGAGGCGCCCAGCCAGCAGATGATGATCGGCCCGGACCTGTTCGTGCGTGAAACCAGCGGCGGCAACGTGCACCGCGCGGGGATCTTCGTCGGCCACAACAACCTGCAGAGCACCTTCAACGGCATGCGCCCGCTGCTGGGCGACAAGCAGCGTGACGCGGTCAACCTCAGCGGCGAGAGCCTGGGCGTGTACTGGAGCATGACCCACGAGCAGGGCTGGCATGTGGACGCCGTGGCCATGGGCACGCGCATCGACGTCAACGGCCGCTCCCAGGCTGGCCAGCGGCTGGATGACAGCGGCCACGCGATGACCTTCTCGGTGGAAGGCGGCTACCCCATCGGCCTGGGCGCCGGCTGGGTGATCGAGCCCCAGGCGCAGTTGATCAACCAGCAGTTCTTCCCCGGTAGCCAGGTGCAGGAAGAAACCCTGCAGGCCTTCGACAGCCAGCCCAGCTGGAGCGGCCGGGTCGGCGCCAAGCTGTCGGCGCGTTACGAAGTGCGCGGCATGCCCATCGAACCCTATGTGCGCACCAACGTCTGGTACGACTTCAGCAACGCCGACCCGGTGAAGCTGGACCAGGTCGACAAGATCTCCAGCTCGCGCAGCGCCGCCACGGTTGAACTGGGCTTGGGCCTGGTGGCCCGGGTCACGCCGAACGTGGCGCTGTTCGTCAGTGCCGACTACAGCTCCGATGTGGATGACAATGACCTGAATGGGTTGATTGGTAGTTTGGGGGTCAGGATGCGTTGGTAGACGACCACCGCACTCCTGTAGGAGCGGCCTTGTGCCGCGAAAGGGCCGCTCCTACAGGGAGAGAGGAAACCATCAGGCCGGCTTCATCACCAACACCCCCAACGGCGGCAGGTTCAGCGCCAGCGACAACGGCTGGCCATGGCTGGCGATCGCCTCGCTGGCCACCGCCCCCAGGTTCCCCACGTTCGACCCGGCATACAGCCCGGCGTCGCTGTTGAGCAACTCCTGCCACCGTTCACCGAACGGCACGCCGATCCGGTAACCCTCTCGTGGCACCGGGGTGAAGTTGGCCACCACCAGCAAGGGCTCGCCCTGGCTGCTCCAGCGCAGCCAGGCGTACACGCTGTTGTGCGCGTCATCGCCGATCAGCCACTGGAAGCCCTGGGCCCGGCAGTCCTGCTCGTGCAGCGCCGGCAGTTCACGGTACAGCCGGTTGAGGTCGGCCACCAGCTTCTGCACGCCCTGGTGCTCGGAGTACTGCAGCAGGTACCAGTCCAGTTGCTGGTCGTGGTTCCACTCGCGCCACTGGCCGAACTCGCAGCCCATGAACAGCAGCTTCTTGCCGGGGTGGGTCCACATGAACGCCAGGTACGCCCGCAGGTTGGCGAACTTCTGCCAGCGATCGCCGGGCATCTTGTCGATCAGCGAATGCTTGCCGTGGACCACCTCGTCGTGGGAAATCGGCAGGATGAAATGCTCGGAATAGGCGTAGATCAGCCCGAAGCTCATCTCGTTGTGATGATAGGTGCGGTGCACCGGGTCGTTCTGGATGTAATGCAAGGTGTCGTGCATCCAGCCCATGTTCCACTTGTAGGCGAAGCCCAGGCCGCCCTGCTGCACCGGCTGGCTGACGCCGGGCCAGGCGGTGGACTCCTCGGCGATGATCAGCGCGCCCGGCGCCTCATGGGCGGCGACGCCGTTGAGGTGGCGGATGAAGTCGATGGCCTCGAGGTTCTCGCGCCCGCCGTGGCGGTTGGGCACCCATTCGCCGGCCTTGCGCGAATAGTCGCGGTAGAGCATCGAGGCCACTGCGTCCACGCGCAGGCCGTCGATGTGGAAGTGTTTGAGCCAGTGTAGCGCCGAAGCCAGCATGAAACCGCGCACCTCGTTGCGGCCGAGGTTGTAGATCAGCGTGTTCCAGTCCTGGTGGAAGCCTTCCAGCGGGTTGTCGTATTCGTACAGGGCGGTGCCGTCGAAACGCGCCAGGCCATGTTCGTCGGTGGGGAAATGCGCTGGCACCCAGTCGAGGATCACGCCGATGCCGCCCTGGTGGCAGGCATCGACGAAGCAGGCGAAGTCCTCGGCGCTGCCATAGCGCGAGGTCGGCGCGAACAGCGACAGCGGCTGGTAGCCCCAGGAGCCGCCGAAGGGGTGCTCCATGATCGGCATCAGCTCGATATGGGTGAAGCCCAGCTCCTGCACGTAGGGCACCAGGCGCTCGGCCAGCTCGCGCCAGTTGTAGAAGCGCGCGACTTCGCCGGCATCGTCCAGCTCGCAGCGCCAGGAGCCGGCGTGCAGTTCGTAGATCGACAGCGGCGCGCTGTAGGCGTGGCGCTGGGCGCGCTGCTCCATCCACTGGCCGTCGCGCCAGTCGTGGGCCAGGGCCCCGGCCACCTTCGAGGCAGTGCTCGGCGGAAGCTCCGTGGCGCGGGCCAGGGGGTCGGCCTTGAGCGGCAGCACGCCGTCCGCGCCCAGCACTTCGAACTTGTAGGCCTCGCCCACGCCGAGCCTGGGCACGAACAGCTCCCAAACCCCGGCGCTGTGGCGCAGGCGCATGGGGTGGCGGCGACCGTCCCAGTTGTTGAAATCGCCGACCACCGAGACCCGCCGGGCGTTGGGCGCCCACACCGAGAAGCACACGCCCGCGACACCGTCGGCAACGGTCGGCTGGGCGCCGAAACGCCCGGACAGGTCGCGGTGGTTGCCCTCGGCGAACAGGTAGAGGTCCATGTCGCCCAGTTGCGGGCCGAAGCTGTAAGGGTCCTCGGTGACCTGCTCGCCGCCGGCCCAGCCGATCTGCAGCAGGTAGGCCCGTGCCTCATCGAGGTGCGCGGTGAACAGCCCCGGCACGCTGCCCTGCACCATTTCGGCTAGCACCTGCCCATCGTCGCGCGCCAGCAGTCGTGCGTTCAGGGCATTGGGCAGGAAGGCGCGGACGACCAGGCCGCCCGCGCCGTCGCCATGGGGGCCGAGCACGGCAAATGGATCGGCGTGCTCGGCGCGGGCCAGGGCGTCGAGGTCCCGTTGCCGAAGGCCGCCGTTGTCACGCGTGGTTGCATTCATCTATGACTCTCCCCAGGTACTGATCAGTCCATGCAGGCCATGCAAAGGCACGGCCAGCCAGCTTGGCCGGTTTTCGGCTTCATAGGTGATTTCGTAGGCGGCCTTCTCCAGGCAGAACAGCTCCAGCGCCGCGCGCTCACCCTCGGCCTGCTGCCAGGCGTGGGGCATGGCGGCGGTGGCCAGCCCGTAGGCTTCGACGAAGGCGTGACGCGACTGGTGCAGGTACTGCCGGGCGACCCGCTGCCGGGCCTGGCGCGCCGCGTCGGACAGGTCGACCGCCGAGGCGCTGCGCAGGATCATCGCAGCAGCATAGTCGAAGGATCGCAGTACGCCGCTGACATCCTTGTACGGGCTGTGTTTCGCCCGCCGCTCGTCGAGCGGGCGCGCCGGCTCGCCCTCGAAATCGATCAGGTAGGCGTCGCCCTGCACCACCAGCACCTGGCCCAGGTGCAGGTCGCCGTGCACGCGCATCAGCAGGCCGCCCCGGGCCTGCCGGGCGAGGTTGTCGACGTGCTGCCGCAGGCCTTCACGCTGTTGCTGCAGGTCGTCGACCAGGACCTGGCTGTCGCGGTCCAGGGTGTCGCGGTGCTGGGCCAGCAGGTCGAGGGCACGGGTCAGCTCGGCGCTGATCTGCCGGCTCCAGCGCTCGCTGTCCCGGGCATCGCTCGGGCGGGACTGGAACGCCGCGTCGTCGCTCGGCGCGGCCAGCAGCAGGTGCATCTCGCCCAGGCGTTGGCCGAGCAAGGCGGCAAAACCTGTCAGCTCGGCCAGGGCATCGGTATGCGCCTCCGACTCGACATTGCCGGGCTCCATCTGGTCGCGGATCGCCCGCTCCAGGGTGTTCTGCGTCCAGTCCCAGGCATCGCCCTGGTTGCTCAGGTAGCCCTGGGCGATCATCAGCAGATGGGGCTGGCCACTGTCATCGACACGGCTGACCCAGGCCAGCAGGGGCGAAATATTGGCAAAGCCCGCAGCGGTCAGGTACGCGCTCATCTCAAGCTCCGGATGCACCCCCGGATTGACCCGGCGAATCAGCTTGAGCACCAGGCTGCCGCCGACCACCACCGAGCTGTTGGACTGCTCGGCGCCCAGGTAGCGCACCTCGCTCTGCTCATCGAGCTGCAGCGCGGCCAATGCCTCGGTGCGATGGAAATGCAGCTCGCCCAGGCCATCGCCACAGGGCAGGCGCAGGCCCTCCTGGCAGCCCTTGAGCACGGCGCGAATGAACGGTTCGAGCACGAAGGCGTCGGTGATCAGCCCCACCTGGCGGCCACGGCGCACCCGCGACAGCGCCAGTTGCTGAGGCAGCGCCGCGTTGATCTGCTCCTCCGGCAGCAGGCCGAAGGGCAACTGGTAGTGAGTGACGACGCCCTCGCTGTGCACCTCCAGCTCGGCGAGCAGCACCGGCAGCGCCGTGGTGGCGAAGCGCACGCCATAGCTCAGGCGTACCTGGTCAATGGGCCCTTCCTTGCCGGCGAACCAGCGGCGCTTGGGCAGGTATTGCGGCAGGATGGATGCCTGCAAGGTCTCGCGCGATGGCGACTCGAGCAGCTCCTCCATGCGCTTGCGCAGCACCAGGGTGGTCAGCTCGGGCAGGCCCTCGGCGGGCTGTACATGCCAGCTGGGCATGCGGTCGTGACTGGCCAGCAGGAACCAGTAGAAGCCATAGGGCGGCAGGGTCAGCAGGAACGGCAGTTGGCCGATGGGCGGGAAGGCGCTGCCGCCGAGCATCTCCACCGGCACCTTGTCGGCGTACTGCGACAGTTCCAGCTCCGCCGCCTGGGCCGCCCGCGAGACGTTGGCCACGCACAGCACGATTTCGCCGTTGCCGTCGGCATCGGTGTATTCACGTATGTACGCCAACACCCGGCGATTGCTCGGTGTGAGCATCTTCAGGCTGCCACGGCCAAAGGCCTTCTGCTGCTTGCGCACCGCCAGCAGCCGGCGGTTCCAGTTGAGCAGCGAATGCGGGTCGTGGGCCTGGGCCTCGACGTTGATGGTCTGGTAGCCGTACAGCGGGTCCATGATCGGCGGCAGCACCAGGCGCTGCGGATCGGCCCGGGAGAAACCGCCGTTGCGGTCCGGCGACCATTGCATGGGCGTGCGCACGCCGTCGCGGTCGCCCAGGTAGATGTTGTCGCCCATGCCCAGCTCGTCGCCGTAGTACAGGGTCGGGGTGCCGGGCATCGACAGCAGCAGGCTGGTCAGCAGTTCGATGCGCCGCCGGTCGCGCTGCAGCAGTGGCGCCAGGCGCCGACGAATGCCAAGGTTGATGCGCGCGCGACGGTCCTCGGCGTAGTAGTTCCACAGGTAGTCGCGCTCGCGGTCGGTGACCATCTCCAGGGTCAGCTCATCGTGGTTGCGCAGGAAGATCGCCCATTGGCAGTTGGCCGGAATCTCCGGGGTCTGGCGCAGGATATCGGTGATCGGGAAGCGGTCCTCCATGGCCAGGGCCATGTACATGCGCGGCATCAGCGGGAAGTGGAAGGCCATGTGGCACTCGTCGCCGTCGCCCTCGCCGAAGTACGGGCGGGTGTCCTCCGGCCACTGGTTGGCCTCGGCCAGCAACATGCGGTCGGGGTAGTTGGCGTCGATCTCGGCGCGGATGGCCTTGAGCACGGTGTGGGTTTCGGGAAGGTTCTCGTTGTTGGTGCCGTCGCGCTCGATCAGGTACGGGATGGCGTCCAGGCGCAGGCCGTCGACGCCGATGTCGAGCCAGTAGCGCATCACGCCGATCACGGCCTTGAGCACTTGCGGGTTGTCGAAGTTCAGGTCCGGCTGGTGCGAGTAGAAGCGGTGCCAGAAGTACTGGCCGGCGACCGGGTCCCAGGTCCAGTTGGACTTCTCGGTGTCGAGGAAGATGATCCGCGTGCCATCGTATTTCTGGTCGTCGTCGGACCACACGTAGAAGTCCCTGGCCTTGCTGCCGCGCCTGGCGTGGCGGGCGCGCTGGAACCAGGGATGCTGGTCGGAGGTGTGGTTGATGACAAGCTCCGTGATCACCCGCAGGCCGCGCTTGTGGGCCTCGGCGATGAAGCGCTTGGCATCGGCCATGCTGCCGTAGTCCGGGTGCACGGCCTTGTACTCGGCGATGTCGTAGCCGTCGTCGCGTCGGGGCGAGGGGTAGAACGGCAGCAGCCAGAGGGTGTTGACGCCCAGTTCGGCGATGTAGTCGAGCTTGCCGATGAGCCCTGCGAAATCGCCGATGCCGTCGTTGTTCGAATCGAAGAACGATTTCACGTGCAACTGGTAGATCACCGCGTCCTTGTACCACAGCGGATCGTCGATGAAGGCTGCCGGGCGGGAACGCTTGGCCATTGGGGACTCCTTTCATTTCAGGTTCGACACGCACCCTGTAGGAGCGGCCTTGTGCCGCGAAAGGGCTGCGTAGCAGCCCCGGCAATCTCTGCAGCGTCGCTGAAATCCTGGGGCCGCTTCGCGCCCCTTTCGCGACACAAGGCCGCTCCTACAGGGAATTAGCGCAGCTTCTCGATGCGCCAGATACCAAACGGCTGGTGCCACGGCTCGATGCGCATCCACTGGGTCTTGCCATGCCAGGTCCAGCGGTGGCCATTCACCAGGTCCTCGCCCTGGGTATCGGCGTTATCGTCCAGCCCCAGTTCCCACAGCGGCAGCTCGAAACTGGCCTCCTGGGCGTTGTACGGGTCGAGGCTGATGGCCACCAGGATCACGTTGTCGCGCTCGGGTGTGCGCTTGGCGAAATACAGGATCTGATCGTTCCAGCAGTTGAGGAACACCACCCCCAGGTGAGTCTGCAGGGCGCGGTTCTGCCGGCGGATGCGGTTGAGCTGGGCGATCTCGGCGACGATGTTGCCGGGCTGGGTGAAATCGCGCGGGCGGATCTCGTACTTCTCCGAATCCAGGTACTCCTCCTTGCCCGGCAGCGGCGTGCCCTCGCACAGCTCGAAGCCCGAGTACATGCCCCATAGGCCCGAGCCCATGGTCGCCAGCGCGGCGCGTATGAGAAAGCCGGGACGGCCCGAGGTCTGCAGGAAGAACGGGTTGATGTCCGGCGTGTTGACGAAGAAGTTGGGCCGGTAGCACTGGCTCCACGGCGGCTGGTTGAGCTGCTCGAAGTACTCGCGCAGCTCCTGCTTGCTGTTGCGCCAGGTGAAGTAGGTGTAGCTCTGGGCATAACCGACCTTGCCCAGGCGCGCCATCATCGCCGGGCGGGTGAAGGCCTCGGCGAGGAAGATCACCTCGGGGTGCTGGCTGCGCACATTGGCGATCAGCCATTGCCAGAACGGCAATGGCTTGGTGTGCGGGTTGTCGACGCGGAAGGTCTTCACGCCCTCCTCCACCCAGCCGAGCACCACGTCGCGCAAGGCCAGCCACAGGCTCGGCACCGATTCGGGGGCGTAGAAGTCGACGTTGACGATGTCCTGGTACTTCTTCGGCGGATTCTCGGCGTAACGGATGCTGCCGTCGGGGCGCCAGCTGAACCAGCCGGGGTGCTCCGTGAGCCAGGGGTGGTCCTGGGAGCACTGGATGGCGAAATCCAGGGCGATCTCCAGCCCATGCTCGGCGGCAGCGGCGACCAGCCGGCGGAAGTCCTCGCGGCTGCCCAGCTGTGGGTGGATGGCATCGTGCCCGCCCTCGGGGCTGCCGATGGCGTAGGGGCTGCCGGGGTCGCCTGGCTCGGCCTGCAAGGCGTTGTTGCGCCCCTTGCGGTGCTTCATGCCGATGGGGTGGATCGGCGGGAAGTACAGCACGTCGAAGCCCATGTCGCGGATCATCGGCAGGCGCTGGTGCACATCGTCAAACCTGCCGTGGCGCTCGGCATCGTCGGTGATCGAGCGCGGAAACAGTTCGTACCAGCTGGCGAACAGCGCCGCCTCGCGGTCCACATCCAGGGGAAACTCGCGGCTGCGGGTGAGGTAGCTGCGGTGCTCGGCCTCGGCCATCAGCTGGGCCGCGTCGGGGTGCAGCAGCAACATCACCTGGTCATCCACCGGCAAATCCGGCAGGCGTTGTTGCAAGCGTTCAAGCTGCTCGCGCAAAAGCCCGTCGCTGCGCTCGATGCCCTGGCCCAGCAGCAGCCGGCCCTCCTCCAGTTCGAGCTTCACATCCACACCGGCGGCGTACTTTTTCTCCAGGTCGTGGCAGTAGGTGGCGAAAGGGTCGATCCAGGCCTCGATGCTGAACAGGTGCAAGCCCAGCTCGGTGGGGGTGAAGTCCGCCAACCACAGGTCGTTACCCGGCGAGTGCATCGTCACGCAGTGCCAGCGCCGACTGTGGGCCTGGCGCCAGTTCAGGCTCACCGCCAGGCGGTCGTGGCCATCGCTGTAGACCTTGGCCGTCACCTCGACCTGGTGCCCGCGCACCGCCTTGGCGGCGAAGGAGCCGCCGTCGAGCACCGGGCTTGCGTCCTCGATCACGATGCGCGGCGCCAGCAGCGCCTGGGACAGGCTGATGGCCTGGTCCGGGTGATCGTTGGCCATGGGCACGCTTTCGAACGGCTCTTTACCAGACATCGACCTGCTCCCCTGGGCTGGTGGCGGTAAGGGTTCAGAGCCGTGGTCGGGCGCGGGGGTTCAAAAAAAATGAGCGTCGGGCGCAGGCCTGGGTCAAAGCCTGCGACACCTCTTCATTCATCCCGCGAGGCCAGGCCCATGAACATTCCCATTCCACCGGAGACACCCGATCCGAACATCGACGACCCGACCTTGCCGCCGCCGGTGCCCGAAGAGGATCCGGATGAGCTGCCGATCAAGCCGAGCGTGGGCGACCCGCCGAGCGAGGAGCCGCCGGTGAAAGGTAGAGGATAGACAAGGTTGTGGAATGTTGACCGCCTGAATCGGCCCCAGCGCGGGGCTAGCCCGCTCCCACAAGTGCCGTGTCGCCTGCGTGGGAGCGGGCTAGCCCCGCGATGAGGCCGGTCCTGGCAGCACAAAGTCGCGCCCGATACACCTGGCATTTCTGCCAGTGGCGCCCGATCACAAAGCCACGTAAAGAGAAGCACCGCCCTCTGACGATCACCTCCGGCATGCACTCGCGCCTCTACATCGCCTTCCACCTGCAATGGATCCTCGCCTGCTTCCTCGAGCAGAGCCTGCACCGGATCCGGCCGAACATCGCCATGGACGAACTGGGCGCCGACAGTTTCGACGTGGTGGAACTGCAAGCCATCGTGGAGGAGACATTCGGCATCTTCATCCCCCATCAAGTCCAGACCTACACCACCTTTGCCGAGCTGATCGACCTGGTCTACAAGGCGATGCCTAGCCCCCCAGCTCCTCCACGCTGATCTCGCGCATCCGGAACTTCTGCACCTTCCCCGTCACCGTCATCGGAAACGCATCGACGAAGCGGAAATGCCGCGGTGTCTTGAAATGCGCCAGCCGCGCCTTGCACCACTGCTGCAGTTCCTCGGCACTGGCACTGTGCCCGGGGTGCAGGCGAATCCACGCCACCACCTCCTCGCCATACTTGCTGCACGGAATCCCCACCACCTGCGCCTCGGCCACCGCCGGGTGGGTGTGGAAGAACTCCTCCAGCTCGCGCGGATAGATGTTCTCGCCACCGCGAATAATCATGTCCTTGTTGCGCCCGACGATGCGCACGTAACCCTCGTCGTCCATCACCGCCAGGTCGCCGGTGTGCATCCAGCCCGCCGGGTCGAGGGCGTCATGGGTGGCCTGCAGGTTGTCCCAGTAGCCGAGCATCACGCTGTAGCCCCGGGTGCACAGCTCGCCGATCTCGCCACGGGCAACGATGCGTCCGTCAGCATCCACCAGCTTGGTCTCCAGTTGCGGCTGGGTGCGGCCCACGGTGGTCACGCGCAATTCCAGGCCGTCATCGGGGCCGGTCTGCAGCGACACCGGGCTGGTCTCGGTCATGCCGTAGGCGATCTGCACCTCGGCCATGTGCATCTGCTCGATGACCTTGCGCATCACTTCGATCGGGCAGGTGGCGCCGGCCATGATGCCGCTGCGCAGTGTGGACAGGTCCAGCGCAGCGCGGCTGGGGTGATCGAGCATGGCGATGAACATGGTCGGCACGCCATAGAGGATGCTCGCGCGCTCCTCAGCCACGGCGCGCAGGGTGAGTTCGGCGTCGAAGGCGTCGTTGGGATAGATCAGGGTGCTGCCGTGGGTGATGCAGCCAAGATTGCCCATGACCATGCCGAAACAGTGGTACAGCGGTACCGGGATCACCATGCGGTCCTGCTCGGTCAGGCCCAGGCTCTCACCGACCATGTAGCCGTTGTTGAGCAGGTTGTAGTGGCTCAGGGTCGCGCCCTTGGGTGCGCCGGTGGTGCCGGAGGTGTACTGGATGTTCACCGGCTGGTCGAACTGCAGGCCCTGTTGCCGGGCCTCGTAGGCGGTGAGCTGCACCTGCCCTGCCCGCCCGGCCAGCGCGGTCCAGGGCAAGAAGCCCGTGGGCGGCTCGACGGCCAGGCTGATCACCCCGCGCAGGTCGGGCAGGCGTTCGCTGGCCAGCTCGCCCACGGCATGGGCCGCCAGCTCAGGTACCAACTCCTGCACCATCGCGTGGTAGTCGGAGGTCTTGAAGGCATCGGCGCACACCAGCCAGCGGCAGCCGGACTGGCGCAGCACGTATTCAAGCTCACCCACCCGATAGGCCGGGTTGATATTGACCAGGATCCCGCCGACCTTGGCCGTGGCCAACTGCAGGATGCACCACTGGGCGCAGTTGGGCGCCCAGATGCCGACCCGCTCGCCGACCTCCACGCCCAGCGCCATCAAGGCCCGGGCATGCACATCGACCTCGGCGGCCAGCTCGCGCCAGCTGTAGCGCAATCCCTGGTGGCGCACCACCAGCGCCTCGCGCTCGCCGTGGCGGGCGACGGTGGCATCGAAGGCCTGGCCGATGGTCAGGGTGAGCAATGGTTTGTCTTGACGGCCGCGCGTGTAGCTTGGTTGAGGCATGGTTGTCCCTTCTTGTGGTTGTTCTGGGCATGACTGAAGCAGGCGGCAATTACTCTGGCGCAGATTTACGTTTACGTAAAGGTGATGTTCCGATTGACACGCTCGAGAGGCAGGTTTACGTTAACGTCAACCACGCATCACGCCGACCCTGTAGGAGCGGGCTTGCCCCGCGATGAGGCCGGACCAGGCAGTACTGCTGGCCGTTCTGACGGGCATCGCGGGGCAAGCCCGCTCCTACAGGGCCGGCGTGGTACCTCGAACGCCAAGAACAAGAAGGTGCCCCATGCATTACCCCAGCCTGAACTTCGCCCTGGGCGAGACCATCGACATGCTCCGCGACCAGGTGCGCACCTTCGTTGCCGCCGAACTGGCGCCGCGCGCCGCGCAGATCGACCACGACAACCTGTTCCCCGCCGACATGTGGCGCAAGTTCGGCGACATGGGCCTCTTGGGCATCACCGTGCCGGAAGAATACGGCGGCGCCGGCCTGGGCTACCTGGCCCACGTGGTGTCGATGGAAGAGATCAGCCGCGCCTCGGCCTCGGTGGCCCTGTCGTACGGCGCCCACTCCAACCTGTGCGTCAACCAGATCAACCGCAACGGCACCCACGAGCAGAAGCTCAAATACCTGCCCAAGCTGATCAGCGGCGAGCACATTGGCGCCCTGGCCATGAGCGAGCCCAACGCCGGCTCCGACGTGGTGTCGATGAAGCTGCGCGCCGAAAAGCGCGGCGACCGCTACGTGCTCAACGGCAGCAAGACCTGGATCACCAACGGCCCCGACGCCAACACCTACGTGATCTACGCCAAGACCGACCTGGACAAGGGCCCCCACGGCATCACCGCGTTCATCGTCGAGCGCGACTGGAAAGGCTTCACCCGCAGCAACAAGTTCGACAAGCTCGGAATGCGCGGCTCCAACACCTGCGAGCTGTTCTTCGATGACGTCGAAGTGCCGGAAGAAAACATCCTCGGCCAGCTCAACGGCGGCGTGCGCGTGCTGATGAGCGGCCTGGACTACGAGCGCGTGGTGCTCGCCGGCGGCCCCACCGGCATCATGCAGAGCTGCATGGACCTGGTGGTCCCGTACATCCACGACCGCAAGCAGTTCGGCCAGAGCATCGGCGAGTTCCAGCTGATCCAGGGCAAGATCGCCGACATGTACACCCAGCTCAACGCCAGCCGCGCCTACCTGTACGCCGTGGCCCAGGCCTGCGACCGCAGCGAAACCACCCGCAAGGACGCCGCCGGGGTAATCCTGTACACCGCCGAGCGCGCCACGCAGATGGCCCTGGAGGCGATCCAGATCCTTGGCGGCAACGGCTACATCAATGAATTCCCGGCTGGCCGCCTGCTGCGCGACGCCAAGCTGTACGAGATCGGCGCCGGCACCAGCGAGATCCGCCGGATGCTGATCGGCCGCGAACTGTTCAACGAAACCCGCTGAGCACAAGGAACCGGCGTCCATGGCTACCTTGCATACCCAGATCAACCCGCGCTCGGCGGAATTCGCCGCCAACAGCGCGGCCATGCTCGAACAGGTCCAGGCCCTGCGCGGCCTGCTCGCCCAGGTCAGTCAGGGCGGCGGGCCGAAGGCCCAGGAGCGGCACACCTCCCGTGGCAAGCTGCTGCCCCGCGAGCGTATCGACCGCCTGCTCGACCCGGGCTCGGCGTTTCTCGAGATCGGCCAGCTGGCCGCCCATGAAGTCTACGGCGAAGACGTGCCGGCCGCCGGCGTGATCGCCGGCATCGGCCGGGTCGAAGGCGTGGAGTGCATGATCGTGGCCAACGACGCCACGGTCAAAGGCGGCTCCTACTACCCGCTGACGGTGAAAAAGCACCTGCGCGCCCAGACCATCGCCCTGCAGAACCGCCTGCCCTGTATCTACCTGGTGGACTCCGGCGGCGCCAACCTGCCGCGCCAGGACGAGGTATTCCCCGACCGCGAGCACTTCGGGCGGATCTTCTTCAACCAGGCCAACATGAGCGCCCTGGGGATCCCGCAGATCGCCGTGGTGATGGGCTCGTGCACCGCCGGCGGCGCCTATGTGCCGGCCATGGCCGACGAGGCGATCATGGTGCGCCAGCAGGCGACCATCTTCCTCGCAGGCCCACCGCTGGTGAAGGCCGCGACCGGTGAAGTGGTCAGCGCCGAGGACCTCGGCGGCGCCGACGTGCACTGCCGCACCAGCGGCGTGGCCGACCATTACGCCGATAACGACGAGCACGCCCTGGCCATCGCCCGGCGCAGCGTCGCCAACCTCAACTGGCACAAGCAGGGCAAGCTGCAGTGCCAGGCGCCGATCGCGCCGTTGTACAACGCCGAGGAGCTGTACGGTGTGGTCCCGGCCGACGCCAAGCAGCCGTTCGACGTGCGCGAGGTGATCGCCCGCCTGGTCGACGGTTCGGTGTTCGATGAATTCAAGGCGCTGTTCGGCACCACCCTGGTGTGCGGCTTCGCCCACCTGCACGGCTACCCGGTGGCGATCCTGGCCAACAACGGCATCCTCTTCGCCGAAGCTGCGCAAAAAGGCGCGCACTTCATCGAACTGGCCTGCCAGCGCGGCATCCCGCTGCTGTTCCTGCAGAACATCACCGGCTTCATGGTCGGCAAGAAGTACGAGGAAGGCGGCATCGCCAAGCACGGCGCCAAGCTGGTGACCGCGGTGGCCTGCGCCCAGGTGCCGAAATTCACGGTGATCATCGGCGGCAGTTTCGGCGCCGGCAACTACGGCATGTGCGGCCGCGCCTACGACCCGCGCTTCCTGTGGATGTGGCCTAACGCCCGTATTGGCGTGATGGGCGCCGAACAGGCGGCCGGCGTGCTGGCCCAGGTCAAGCGCGAGCAGAGCGAGCGCAGTGGCGAAGTGTTCAGCAGCGAAGACGAGAAGAAGCTCAAGCAGCCGATCCTCGACCAGTACGAGCGCCAGGGCCACCCCTACTACTCCAGTGCCCGGCTGTGGGACGACGGCGTCATCGACCCGGCGCAGACCCGCGATGTGCTCGGCCTGGCGTTGTCCGCCGCGCTGAACGCCCCGATCGAACAGAGCCGCTTCGGCATTTTCCGGATGTGACCCATGAGCGAATTCGCCACCCTTGAACTGGTCAAGGACCCTCGCGGCTTCGCCACCCTGTGGCTGAGCCGGGAAGACAAGAACAACGCCTTCAACGCGCAGATGATCCGCGAGCTGATCGTCGCCCTCGATCAGCTGGCCGAAGACGCCAGCCTGCGCTTCGTGCTGCTGCGCGGCCGTGGCCGGCACTTCAGCGCCGGCGCGGACCTTGCCTGGATGCAGCAGTCGGCGCAACTGGACTTCAACACCAACCTCGACGACGCCCACGAGCTGGGCGAGCTGATGTACGCCCTGCACCGGCTCAAGGCGCCGACCCTGGCCGTGGTGCAAGGCGCCGCTTTCGGTGGCGCGCTGGGGCTGATCAGCTGCTGCGACATGGCCATCGGTGCCGAGGACGCGCAGCTGTGCCTGTCGGAAGTGCGCATCGGCCTGGCCCCGGCGGTGATCAGCCCGTTCGTGGTCAAGGCCATCGGCGAGCGCGCCGCCCGCCGCTACGCCCTCACAGCCGAGCGTTTCAGCGGCGTGCGCGCCCGTGAACTGGGCCTGCTGGCCGAGGTGTACCCGGCCAGCGAGCTGGACGCCCAGGTCGAGGCCTGGGTCGACAACCTGCTGCAGAACAGCCCGCAGGCGCTGCGCGCCACCAAGGACCTGCTGCGCGAGGTGGACGCCGGAGAACTGAGCCCGGCCCTGCGCCGCTACTGCGAGAACACCATCGCCCGCATCCGCGTCAGCGCCGAAGGCCAGGAAGGCCTGCGCGCTTTCCTGGAAAAACGCCGCCCCGCCTGGCAAGACAACAAGGAGCCGCGCCCATGAGCCGACCCACGCTGACCACCCTGCTGGTCGCCAACCGCGGCGAGATCGCCTGCCGGGTAATGCGCACCGCCAAGGCCATGGGCCTGACCACCGTGACCGTGCACAGCGCCACCGACCGCGACGCGCGCCACAGCCGCGAGGCCGATATTCGTGTCGACCTCGGTGGCACCAAGGCCGCCGAAAGCTATCTGGTGATCGACAAGCTGCTCGCCGCGGCCAAGGCCAGCGGCGCCCAGGCGATCCACCCGGGCTATGGCTTCCTGTCGGAGAACGCCGGTTTCGCCCGCGCCATCGAACAGGCCGGGCTGATCTTCCTCGGCCCACCGGCCAGCGCCATCGATGCCATGGGCAGCAAGTCGGCGGCCAAGGCGCTGATGGAGTCCGCCGGCGTGCCGCTGGTGCCGGGCTACCACGGCGAGGCCCAGGACCTGGAGACCTTCCGCGCCGCCGCCGAGCGCATCGGCTACCCGGTGCTGCTCAAGGCCAGTGCCGGGGGCGGTGGCAAGGGCATGAAGGTGGTCGAGGACGAGAGCCAGCTGGCCGACGCCCTGGCCTCGGCGCAGCGCGAGGCGCAGTCGTCGTTCGGCGATGCGCGGATGCTGGTCGAGAAGTACGTGCTCAAGCCGCGTCATGTGGAGATCCAGGTGTTCGCCGACCAGCACGGCAACTGCCTGTACCTCAACGAGCGTGACTGCTCGATCCAGCGCCGTCACCAGAAGGTGGTCGAGGAAGCCCCGGCACCGGGCCTCTCCCCCGAGCTGCGCAAGGCCATGGGCGAGGCCGCGGTGCGCGCCGCCCAGGCCATCGGCTACGTGGGCGCCGGCACCGTCGAGTTCCTGCTCGATGCCCGTGGCGAGTTCTTCTTCATGGAAATGAACACCCGCCTGCAGGTGGAGCACCCGGTCACCGAGGCCATCACCGGGCTCGACCTGGTGGCCTGGCAGATCCGCGTGGCCTGCGGCGAACCGCTGCCGATCACCCAGGAGCAGGTGCCGCTGATCGGCCATGCCATCGAGGTGCGGCTGTACGCGGAAGATCCGGCCAACGAGTTCCTGCCGGCCACCGGCACCCTGGCGCTGTACCGCGAGTCGGCGCCGGGCGAAGGGCGTCGGGTGGATAGCGGCGTCAGCGAGGGCGATGTGGTGTCGCCGTTCTATGACCCGATGCTGGGCAAGCTGATTGCCTGGGGGCAGGACCGCGAACAGGCGCGCCTGCGGTTGCTGGCGATGCTCGATGAGTTCGCCATTGGCGGGGTGAAGACCAATATCGCCTTCCTGCGCCGCATCCTTGCGCACCCGGCGTTTGCCGAGGCGGAGCTGGACACCGGATTCATTCCGCGTCACCAGGACGTGTTGCTGCCGGCGCCGCAGGCGCTGCCGGCGCAGTTCTGGGAGGCTGCTGCCGAGGCGTGGCTGCAAGGCGAGCCTGTACTGCAGCGCCAGGACGACCGCGCTTCACCGTGGGCGGCCCGCGACGGCCTGCGCCTGGGCTTGCCGGCGCGCAGCAGCCTGCACTTGCAGTGCGAAGGGCATGAACAGGCGGTGGCATTGGAGCGCAGCGCACCTTCGACCTATCGGCTGGAGGGGGAGCAGCTGTGTCATGACCAGGGCGGCCTGCGCCGTCGGCATCTGGCGGTGCGTCGGGGTGGCACGCTGTACCTGCAATGGCAGGGTGAGTTGCATGCCGTCAGCGTTCATGACCCGATCGCGGCGGCCGAGGCCAGCCATAGTCACCAAGGCGGGCTGGGTGCGCCGATGAACGGCAGTATCGTGCGAGTGCTGGTCGAGCCGGGGCAGGTGGTCGAGGCCGGTACCGCGTTGGTGGTGCTGGAGGCGATGAAGATGGAGCACAGCATTCGGGCGCCCCACTCCGGGACGGTGAAGGCGCTGTTCTGCCAGGAGGGGGATATGGTCAGCGAAGGGACAGTGCTGGTCGAGCTGGAGGCATAACGAGCTTTCAAGGTTGAGCTAGGGGCGCTTTGCGCCCCTTTCGCGGCACAAGGCCGGGGCGGCGGGGGGGGGGGGGGGGGGGGGGGTGGGGGCTTGTGGC
>NZ_JAZDCT010000019.1:0-109807 GCF_036324045.1 Pseudomonas carassii
GGGCGGGCCGGCGGGGCCGCCCCGGCCGGAAAGGGCCGCAAAGCGGCCCCGCTCTTTATTGAACCCCAGTCAATGGGCAATGCAGCACCAACCTCGCCCCACCCAACTCGCTGGCCCCCACCTCAAGCCCAAAGCCATGCAGGTCGACGATCGCCGCGACGATCGACAACCCCAGCCCGAACCCCGGGTGGCGATGGCCTTCCTCGCTGCGGTAGAAGCGTTTCAACACCGCCTCGCGCTCATCCGCCGGAATCCCCGGCCCGCTGTCCTCGACTGCGATATGCACGCCTTGATCGTCTTCGCTGGCGACCATGCGCACCTGGCCGCCTTGCGGGGTGAACTTGATTGCATTGCCTACCAGGTTGGCCAGGGCTTCGAACAGCAATTCCCGATCGCCATGCAGGGCCGCCAGTTGCGCGGGCTGCTCCAGCTGCAGACGGATGCCGCCATCCTCGGCCAGTGGCAGGTAGAAGTCGTGCAACTCCACCAGCAAGGCCTGCGGGTCGAGCTGGACGAAGCCGGCGCGGCGCTGGCGATCTTCCAGTTCGCTGATGCGCAGCAGGCCACGGAAGCGCGCCATCAGCGTGTCGGTCTCGCCGATCGCCTGGTCCAGCGCCGCGCCTTCGGCAGAGTCGGCGCCGCTTTGCTGGCGAATGCGATAGAGCTGCGCGCGCAGGCGGGTCAGGGGCGTGCGCAGGTCGTGGGCGATGTTGTCACAGACCCCCTTGACCTCATGCATCAGCCTTTCGATGCGGTCGAGCATCGCGTTGACGATGGCGGCCAGCATGTCCAGTTCATCGCGGCGCACCGACACCGGCAGGCGGTGGGTCAGGTCACCGGCGACGATAAGTTCGGCCTGGGCCTGGATCGCCCGGATGCGTTTGAGCGGTCGGCGGCGCAGCAGGTACCAGCCGGCGAAGCCTGGAATCAGGGTCAGGGAAATACCCCAAAGCAGCGCGTCGAGAATGATCCGGGTGACCACGAACAGCGAGCCGTTGTCGCGCACCAGCACCAGCCAGCGACCGTCCTGGACCTTGATCGCCACGGCGTCGCAGCTGTCGCGGGGCAGGTGCGGATCGTCGGCGTCCAGGCAGCGCTTGAGTTCGTGCACCTTGCCGTCCAGGCCCAGTTCCGGCGGGATGCTGCGGATGCGCCCGCCAATCGGGTTGAGCTGTGGGTCGAACAGGCCGTAGGCGTCGAAGCTGCGCTCCTCGAAGGCCTGGCTTGCGATCAGTGCGTCGTCCAGCTGCTTGCCGCTCATATGGGCGAACAGGTGCTGGCGTTGCAGCATGGAATGACGGGTGAGCTTGTTCAGGTAGCTGGTGACCTCGAAGTACAGCACCCCCATGAGGATGCTGCTCCAGGCCACGAACAGGAAGCTGTACAGCGCCAGCAGGCGGCTGGTGGAGGAGCTCCAGCCCTTAGACGGGTTCGGCAATGGCATAGCCGGAGCCCCGCACGGTACGGATCAGCGGGTTCTGCCCGGGCGAGTCGATCTTCTTGCGCAGACGGCCGATGTGCACGTCGATCAGGTTGGTGCCCGGGTCGAAGTGGTAGCCCCAGACTTCCTCGAAGATCATCATCCGGGTGATCACCTGGCCAGAGTGACGCATCAGGTACTCAAGCAGCTTGTACTCGGTGGGCAGCAGGTTCAGCGCCTGTTCGCCGCGGCGCGCCTCGTGGCTGATCAGGTCCAGCTCGAGGTCGGCGACCTGCAGGCGGGTCTGGGTCATCGGCACGCTGTTGCGGCGCAGCAGCACCTCGACCCGGGCGGCCATCTCGTCGGAGGCGAACGGCTTGGTCAGGTAGTCGTCGCCGCCGGCGCGCAGGCCGCGCACGCGCTCGTCGACGTCCGACAGGGCGCTGATCATCAGGATCGGCGTGGTGATCTTCAGGTTGCGCAGGGTGGTGACGATGGTCAGGCCATCGACCTCGGGCAGCATGCGGTCGAGGGTGATCAGGTCATAGCCGCCGGCGATGGCCTTGGCCAGGCCTTCACGGCCATTGTCGGCCCAGTCGACTTCCAGACCGTGGCTGGACAGTTCGGCGACGATTTCCTGGGCGGTGACGGCGTCGTCTTCGATGGTCAGTACGCGAGGCATGCTGGTTCCTGGGCGGCGAGTGGAGACCTGATTGTGCCAAAGAATAGACAACCGGCGATTTAAGAAAAATTCATCTGGCGGTCCGGGAGACGCATCTCCCCTGTAGGAGCGGGCTAGTCCCGCGAACACCGGCGAAGCCGGTGCCATGCAGCGTGGTGCCTGCTTCGCGGGGCAAGCCCGCTCCTACAGGGGCCGTGGAGTCCAAGAAAAACGGGGCATGCCATCGCTGGCATGCCCCGTCTCTACTGCAGGCTGGTGCCTCAGGCGACCTTGACGATCCAGCCTGCTGGAGCCTCGACGTCACCGCTCTGGATGCCGGTCAGCTCGGCATAGAGCTTCTGGGTAACCGGGCCGACTTCGGTTTCGCTGTGGAACACGTGTAGCTTGCCGTTGTACTGGATACCGCCGATCGGCGTGATCACCGCGGCAGTGCCGCAGGCGCCGGCTTCGACGAAACGGTCGAGCTTGTCGATTTCCACGTCGCCTTCGATCACTTTCAGGCCCAGGCGCGATTCGGCCAGTTCCATCAGCGACAGGCGGGTGATGCCCGGCAATACCGAGATCGACTTCGGCGTGACGAATTCGTTGTTGGCGGTGATGCCGAAGAAGTTGGCCGAGCCGACTTCTTCGATCTTCTTGTGGGTCAGCGGATCGAGGTAGATGCAGTCGGCGAAGCCGGCTTTCTTGGCCTCGTAGCCTGGTTGCAGGCTGGCCGCGTAGTTGCCGCCGACCTTGGCTGCGCCGGTGCCTTGCGGGGCTGCGCGGTCGTAGTCGGAGATCAGGAACTTGTGCGGGGTCATGCCGCCCTTGAAGTACGAACCGACCGGGATGGCGAAGACCGAGAAGATGAACTCGGGAGCGGTGCGCACGCCGATGTTGTCACCGGTGCCGATCACGAACGGACGCAGGTACAGCGCGCCCTTTCCGTGCGGCGGCACGAATTTTTCGTTGGCCTTGACCACCTGCTTGCAGGCTTCGATGAACTGCTCGGTCGAGACCCGTGGCATCAGCAGGCGGTCGCAGCTGCGCTGCATGCGCGCGGCGTTCTGGTCGGGGCGGAACAGGTTGATCGAACCGTCCTTGCAGCGGTAGGCCTTCAGGCCTTCGAAGCACTGCTGGCCATAGTGCAGGGCGGTGGAGCCTTCACTGATGTGCAGCACGTTGTCTTCGGTCAGGGTGCCCTTGTCCCACTCGCCGTTACGCCATACGGACAGGTAACGTTTGTCGGTCTTGATGTAGTCGAAACCCAGCTTGTCCCAGTTAATGCTTTCGTTACTCATGACACCCTCATTGCTCTGGCCCGAACACGGCGGGCTGCTTTTATATGCGCACCCCGCCACCATAATACATCCGGCGCGGATCGGGAACGGCCAGTCACACAATCCGCCGGGCGTGTACGTTCGGGTCAGTCGCTGTCGCGATGGCGATTACGATGAACGAACAGGCCTGAGCCTGTGCAGAGCAGAAATGTCACCCACATGGACCACTCTACATTCAGGTACAGACCCTGAGGCAGGAACCACTAAGCCAACACACCTGCGCCAAGCAGAGACAGCCCGGCCCATTTGCGGAGCTTTGCAGCGCGAAGGCTGTGGCGGAGCACGGCTGCTACAAGTGTGAGCAGTATCGCGGCGATGAAGGCGTTCATGGCTGTGCCTGGATAATCAGCGATTGGCTTGACCGGTCGGTCTGGGGGGGGGCACTGTCAGTGCATAGAGGTCGAATACTGGTCCATGTGTGGTAACGATCTGTCTGACGTTATCGAACTGCACATCCACCTTCCTTGGAATTTACCTTGGCCAGGAACATTGCCGTGCAGGGGGGTGTTGCTAAAGACCCCGGCTTCCGAATGATGCGTAGGAAGATTCTGAAGGTAGTCAGGTGCTTAGTCAGACATGTCTTTGCTGAATTCAGCCTAAACGCAGATAGTCCTTCAGAATCAGGCTTTCCAGAAAAACGTGGTCATGCGAGACCACCAGCAGCGCCCCCTTGAACTGTCGCAACAACTGCTCCAGCGCCTCGAGCGACGGCAGATCGAGGTGGTTGTTCGGCTCGTCGAGCAGCAGCAGGTCCAATGGCTGTTCCCGGTACAGCACGGCAGCCAACGCGACCTTGAGCCGTTCGCCGCCACTGAGCAGGGCACCGGGCAGTGCGATGCGTGCCGCATCGATGCCTAGCTGCGCCAGCCGACGATGCAGTTCGTCGCGCTGCAGGCGAGGATTGGCGGCGCGCAGATGTTCCAGGGCGCTCTGCCGTGGCCCCAGGCAACTGCCATGCTGGTCGAGCAGGGCGACTTCGCCGGTCAACCGCAGGCTGCCCGCGCGTGGCGCCAGTTCACCGGCCAGCACCCGCAACAGGGTGGACTTGCCGCTGCCGTTGTCGCCCACCACCCCCAGCCGCTGGCCCAGGCACAGGCGCAGGTCCAGCGCCGTGGTCGTGCCCCGTGGCAGGTACAACCCTTCCAGGGCCAGCACCTCGCGTCCGGCATGTCGTTGCGGCGTGGGGGCGTGCAGCATGATCGGCACCTCGCGTTCGACCTGACGTGCCGCCTGGCGCACTTGTTCGTCCAGGGTCGCCTTGGCATCCCGCAGCTCGCGGCGCTGGCGCCCGGCGGTGGCCTGGCTGCGCTGTTGCTGGCGGTCGAGCAGAATCTGCGCCTGGTTCGCCTGCCTGGCCTGGCGCCCGGCGCTGGCCTGGTGACGCTCGAGGTTCTCGCGCTGACGTTGCAATGCCTGGGCCTGGCGTTGACGCTGCTGCTTGAGGCGCAGCAGTCCCTGCGCGGCCAGTTCGGCCTGCGCGATGCTCTGCTGCCGGTAGAAGGCGAAATCGCCGCCATAGGCGCGTAAGCCAAGGGACGACAGTTCGACGATGCGTGCCATGTGCCCGAGCAGTGCCCGGTCGTGGCTGATCACCAGCAGGCCTTTTTCCCAGCCCTGGAGCATGTCCAGCAGCATGGCCCTGGCGCTGCTGTCCAGGTGGTTGCTTGGCTCGTCGAGGATCAGGTAGTCGGCCTCGCTCAGCCAGGCGCCAAGCAGGGCGACGCGCATGGCCTGGCCGCCGCTCAGGCGATTGGCCGGGCAGTGCGGGTCGAGATGACCCAGGCCATGGCGTTGCAACTGGGCCTGCAATCGCGAGCGGATGTCCCAGCGATCGCCGACTGCGTCGAAGTCCGCCGGGTCGGTGCTGCCGCGTTCGATCCGTTCGAGGGCGCGCAGGGTGCCACCGATCCGGGCCAGGTCAGCGAGAGTGGCGCTGTTGGCGAGTACCTGCTGGTCGAGATGATGCACCCGGCCATGGCGCAGGCAATGGCCCTGGCTGGGCTCGCGCAGGCCGGCCAGCAGCTGCCCGAGCAGGCTTTTGCCAACGCCGTTGCGTCCGACCAGGCCGGTGTGGCGCAGGTCGAAGGATTCGTTGAGGTCGGTGAAAAGTGGCCTGCCATCGGGCAGGACCAGGGTGACGCTGTCCAGCGTCAGGATCGACGAGTTCGTCATGCACAACTCCACTCATGCCGCGACATCCCCGGTGTGAACCGGAGGCTGAAGACTGGCCGTCAGGCTGACGGCGGCATCAATGGCGCATTGGACGAATACCTCGTGGTGTGGAGTGGGTGCAAGACTAGTCCAGCAACGCGTTGGAAGGCAACGTTTTCGCCTATACGCGTTGTCAGCACATGCGCAATCCCCTGTAGGAGCGGCCTTGTGTCGCGAAAGGGCCGCTAAGCGGCCCCGGCAATATCAGCTTCGGCGCAGAGGTCTAAGGACTGCTGCGCAGCCCTTTCGCGGCACAAGGCCGCTCCTACAAGGACTGCGCAGGGCTTGAAGGGCTCAGCGCAAGCGCCGGTTCCAGTCGCCGCCATGATCGCGCCAGCATGCCTCTTCGCTGTCGAAGCGTACATGCCAGGCCACATGGTCCAGCTCGATCCCCGCGTCGCTCAGCGCCTGGGCGGTCAACGCGATCATCCGCGCCTTGTCCGCACCGGCCAGGGCCCGGGCCTTGTCGGTGTCGTCGGTGAACACCCAGGTGATGCGCAGGCTGGCGGGGAAGTCGTCGAGGTCCACCTGGTGGGTGAGCCAGGCGAAACCGACGATCTCGCCCTGGGCGGTGGCGCAGGCTTCGGTCAGGCAGGCGACCATCTCCCGCTCCAGGCGCGCCAGGGCACGCTTGCCGCCGGCCATCAGACGTTGTCGATCTGCTGGCAGAAGCGCAGGCGGTTGCCGAACGGGTCGGCCACCTGCATCTCCAGGCCCCAGTCGACTGCCTCGGCGTGCGGTCGAGCATAGCCGTATTGTTTTGCCAGCAGTTCACGCTCCAGGGCCTTGAGGTCCTCGACCCGGGCGAACACCGCCGCGCCCGGCGTGGCGTCGCCGTGGTGCTCGGACAGGTGCAGGATCAGGCCGTCGCGGTGGACCTGCATGTACAGCGGCAGGTCCGGGGCGAAGCGGTGTTCCCAGTCGAGCTGGAAACCGAGGAAGTCGAGGTAGAACTCCCGGGCCTTGTCGACCGAGAAAATCCGCAGGATCGGAATGGCGGGGGCGAATTGCATGGGGGCGTCCTTGGCTCGAAAAAGGGCAGGGTGGTCACTTTAGCGCACTTCGCCATCGAGGCTGGCACCCGAATTGCGCGCCCGGGCGCAGCCGCTCTGGGCCGTAGCCTTGCGGCATGACTGGCGGTCCGAAAGTTTCATCATCGTTCATCTGCGCAGTTGGCCCGCTCCCTGCTATATCCCCTCAGCAAATATTGATCGAGTGGTCAGCCCGGCGTGCCTGCAAGCCCCCCGCGCTTGACCCTCAATCCGGCCACCAGGCCACGGATTTCAGGGGTTCCAGGATGTCGTTGGCGCAACAGATCGACCCACCGCAGGCAGACCCGGGCTGGAGCGCCCATCTGCAGTTGCGCTTTGTCCAGCGCGAGGGCGTGACCCGCCTTGGTGCGCGGCGTCATGTCGGACCTCTTTTGGTGCAGCGGCCGTTCTACCCGGAGGGCGCGCCGTGCCATGTCTATGTGCTGCACCCGCCCGGCGGGATCGTCGCCGGTGACCGCCTGGAGCTGGACATCCAGCTGGAGAGCGGCAGCCACGCCTTGTTGACCATGCCCGGCGCCAGCAAGTTCTATCGCAGCATCGGCCCCACCGCGCGCCTGGCCCAGCGCTTTCACCTCGCCACCGGCAGCACCCTGGAGTGGTTGCCCCAGGACAGCATCTTCTTCAACGGTGCCCGGGCCTGCCTGGACAGCCGTTTCACCCTCGAGCCCGGTGCCCGCCTGCTGGCCTGGGAGACGCTGTGCCTGGGCCGCCCGGTGATGGGCGAGCGCTTCGAGCAGGGCGCCCTGGATAGCCGATTGCGCATCGAACTGCCCGGTGAGCCCGGCCTGCACGAGCGCCTGCGCATCGAAGGCGGGCACCTGGACAAGCTGGCTGGGCACCCGCTGGTCGCCACGTTCTGCGCCGCGCCAGCTGACCAGACGCTGCTCGATCAGGTGCGCCAGACCCTCGACGAACTGGCCACGCCAGCTGGCGCGACCCTGCTCGGCCCGCTGCTGGTAATCCGCCTGCTCGACCACGACAACCAACACCTGCAACGCAACCTGCAGCGCCTCTGGCACCTGCTGCGCCCGGCCGTGCTCGGCCTGGCGCCGTGCCCGCCGCGCATCTGGGCCACCTGAAGAGAGCCGCCATGGAGCTGACCCCGCGAGAGAAAGACAAACTGCTGCTGTTCACCGCCGCCTTGCTGGCCGAGCGGCGTCTGGCCCGTGGCCTGAAACTCAACTACCCGGAAGCGGTGGCGCTGATCAGCGCCGCGGTGCTCGAAGGCGCCCGCGATGGCCGCACGGTGGCCGAGCTGATGAGCCTGGGGCGCGAAGTGCTGGTACGCGAGCAGGTGATGGCCGGCGTGCCGGAGATGCTGCACGACGTCCAGGTCGAGGCGACCTTCCCCGACGGCACCAAGCTGGTGACTGTGCATGAACCCATCGTTTAAGGAGGCCGGCATGATCCCCGGAGAAGTCCAGGTCGCCGCGGGCGACATCGAGCTCAACGTCGGCCGCCAGACCCTCAGCGTCAGCGTGGCCAACCATGGCGACCGCCCGGTGCAGGTGGGCTCGCACTACCACTTCCACGAAGTCAACGACGCCCTGGTGTTCGAGCGCGAGCCGACCCGTGGCTTTCGCCTGGACATTCCGGCCGGCACCGCGGTGCGCTTCGAGCCGGGGCAGGCGCGCACCGTGCAACTGGTGGCCTATGCCGGCAAGCGTGAGGTGTACGGCTTCCAGGGCAAGGTGATGGGCGCGCTGGAGGGCAGGGCATGAGCCGCATTTCCCGCCAGGCCTACGCTGACATGTTCGGGCCCACCGTCGGCGACCGCGTACGCCTGGCCGATACCGCGCTGTGGGTGGAGGTGGAGAAGGACTTCACGATCTACGGCGAAGAGGTCAAGTTCGGCGGCGGCAAGGTGATCCGCGACGGCATGGGCCAGGGCCAGATGCTCGCGGCCGAGGCCATGGACCTGGTGCTGACCAACGCACTGATCATCGACCACTGGGGCATCGTCAAGGCCGATATCGGCGTCAAGCACGGGCGTATCGCCGCAATCGGCAAGGCCGGCAACCCCGATGTACAGCCCGGCGTCACGGTGCCGGTGGGGCCGGGCACCGAGGTGATCGCCGCCGAAGGCAAGATCGTCACCGCCGGCGGCATCGACTCGCATATCCACTTCATCTGTCCGCAGCAGGTGGAGGAGGCGCTGACCAGCGGCGTGACCACGTTCATCGGCGGCGGCACCGGCCCTGCCACTGGCACCAACGCCACTACTTGCACCCCCGGCCCCTGGTACCTGGCGCGCATGCTTCAGGCCGCCGACTGCCTGCCGATCAACATCGGCCTGCTGGGCAAGGGCAACGCCTCGCGGCCCGAGGCCCTGCGCGAGCAGATCGCCGCCGGCGCCGTGGGCCTCAAGCTGCACGAAGACTGGGGCTCGACGCCTGCCGCCATCGACTGCTGCCTGGGGGTGGCCGAGGAGATGGACATCCAGGTGGCGATCCACACCGACACCCTCAACGAGTCGGGTTGCATCGAGGACACCCTGGCCGCTATCGGCGAGCGCACCATCCATACCTTCCACACCGAAGGGGCGGGCGGCGGCCACGCGCCGGACATCATCCGCGCGGCGGGCCAGGCCAACGTGTTGCCGTCCTCGACCAACCCGACGCTGCCCTACACCGTGAACACGGTGGACGAACACCTGGACATGCTCATGGTCTGCCACCACCTGGACCCGAGCATCGCCGAGGACGTGGCCTTCGCCGAGTCGCGCATCCGCCGCGAGACCATCGCCGCCGAGGACATCCTCCACGACATGGGCGCCTTCGCCATGACCTCGTCCGACTCCCAGGCCATGGGCCGGGTCGGCGAGGTGGTGCTGCGCACCTGGCAGGTGGCGCACCAGATGAAGCTGCGCCGCGGCCCGCTGGCGCCGGACGGTGCCTACAGCGACAACTTCCGGGTCAAGCGCTACATCGCCAAGTACACCATCAACCCTGCGCTGACCCATGGCATCGCCCACGAAGTCGGTTCGGTGGAGGTGGGCAAACTGGCCGACCTGGTGTTGTGGGCGCCGGCGTTCTTTGCGGTCAAGCCGGCCCTGGTGCTCAAGGGCGGGATGATCGCCACGGCGCCGATGGGCGATATCAACGGCTCGATCCCGACCCCGCAACCGGTGCACTACCGGCCGATGTTCGGCGCCCTGGGCGCGGCGCGGCATGCCACGCGCATGACCTTCCTGCCCCAGGCCGCACTGGACCGTGACCTGCCCCATGAGCTGAAGCTGCAAAGCCTGATCGGCGTGGCCCATGGCTGCCGGCGGGTGCGCAAGGCCGACATGATCCACAACACCCTGCAACCGCTGATCGAGGTCGACGCCCAGACCTACCAGGTGCGCGCCGATGGCGAGCTGCTGGTGTGCGAGCCGGCCCATGAGCTGCCGCTGGCGCAGCGTTATTTCCTGTTCTGAAGGAGCGAACATGATTCTCCTCACCCGTCGAATCACCCAGCCCGGCTCCATCACCGGCACAGTCACCCTCGATGTCGACAGCCGCATCAAGAGTCGACTGCGCGTGATCCTCGACGATGGCCGCGAGGCCGGTTTGATGCTCGAGCGCGGCCATCTGCTGCGCGGTGGCGAGTTGCTGTGCGATGCCGACGGTACCCAGGTGATCCAGGTACTGGCCGCGCCGGAGGCGGTGTCCACGGTGCGCTGCACCGACCCGCACCTGCTGGCCCGCGCCGCCTACCACCTGGGCAATCGCCATGTGCCGCTGCAGATCGAGCCGGGTCTGTTGCGCTACCAGCATGATCATGTGCTTGACGACATGCTGCGCGGTCTGGGGCTGGAGGTGGTCGCCGAACAGGCGCCGTTCGAGCCCGAGGCCGGCGCCTACCAGAGCGCACCCCATGGCCATTCCCATGGCCACGACCATCCGTTCGTACGCCTGCCAGCCCATTCCTGACCTCACCTTGGAGCCCACAATGAAAAAGACTTTCGCCTTGGTACTGCTGATGGTGGCCCTGCCGGCCTTCGCCCACCCTGGCCACGACGCCAACCCGCTGCAGGACGGCCTGCTGCATCCGCTGACCGGCCTCGATCACCTGCTGATGCTGCTCGGCACTGGCGTGCTCGCCGCCCTGACCCGACGCAACCTGACCCTGCCGCTGGCGACCCTGGCGGCGATGTTCGGCGGCGCGGTATGCGGCCATCTGTTCGGCGACGTGGTCGGCATGGAACAGATGATCCTCGGCTCGCTGCTGGTGGCCGCCGCCGCCATGCTGCTGCCGAGCCGGCAGTTGTTGCTGTCGCTGATCATGCCGGTGTTCGCCCTGTTCCACGGCTGGGCCCACGGCGTGGAAGCCACCCCCAGCGCCTTCTGGCAGTTCAGCGCCGGCTTCGTCACGGTCAGCGGCCTGCTGCTGGCGGTGGGCTTCGGCGTTGGCTGCCTGCTGCGTCGCCATGCGGGTCTGCAGAAAGCCTTTGGCGGCGGCCTGCTGGCTGGGGCCGCGCTGGTGCTGGCCGGCTGATGAACAGCGACCTGGCACTGCTGCGTCTGTTGCAGCTGGCCAGCCCCGGCCTGCCCGTGGGTGGCTTCACCTACTCGCAAGGCCTGGAATGGGCCGTGGAAGCCGGCTGGGTGAAGGATGCCGAGGGCTTCGCCGCCTGGCAGCGCGAGCAGTTGCACGACACCCTCGGCCATCTCGATTGGCCGCTGCTGGCGCGCCTCTACCGGGCCTGCCAGGCGGACGATGCTGAGGCCTTCGCCCACTGGAGCCTGTTCCTGCTGGCCAACCGCGAGACCGCCGAGTTGCGCCTCGAGGAGCGCCAGCGCGGCAGCGCCCTGGCGCGCCTGCTCGATGGCTGGCAGCTGGCGCAGGCTCCGGCCTGGCGCGCCAGCCTCGAACTCAGCCAGCTGGGCGGCATGGCCTGGCTCGGCGCGCACTGGTCGATCCCGCTGCGCCAGCTCGCCCTGGGCCATGGCTTTGCCTGGCTGGAAGGCGCGGTGATGGCGGGGGTGAAGCTGGTGCCGTTCGGTCAGCAAGCCGCCCAGACCTTGCTCCGCGACCTGGGTGAGGCACTGCCCGCCGTGCTTGACCATGCCCTGGCGCTCGACGACGACCAGCTCGGCGGCGGCCTGCCGCTGCTGGCCATCGCCTCATCGCGTCACGAAACCCAATACACCCGTTTGTTCCGTTCCTGAGGACTGCCTAGATGGAAAACTACCAGCAACCCCTGCGCGTCGGTGTCGGCGGCCCGGTTGGTTCCGGCAAGACCGCGCTGCTCGAGTGCCTGTGCAAGGCCATGCGCGACCATTACCAGATCGCCGTGGTGACCAACGATATCTACACCAAGGAAGACCAGCGCATCCTCACCGAGGCCGGGGCCCTGGCGCCCGAGCGCATCGTCGGTGTCGAGACCGGCGGCTGCCCGCATACCGCCATCCGCGAGGACGCCTCGATGAACCTGGCTGCCGTCGAGGATCTGGCGCGCAGGTTCGGCAACCTCGAAGTGATCTTCGTCGAGAGTGGCGGCGACAACCTCAGCGCCACCTTCAGCCCGGAGCTGGCCGACCTGACCATCTACGTGATCGACGTCGCCGAGGGCGAGAAGATCCCGCGCAAGGGCGGGCCGGGCATCACCAAGTCGGATTTCCTGGTGATCAACAAGACCGACCTGGCGCCTTATGTCGGTGCTTCGCTGGAAGTGATGGAGCGTGATACCCGGCGCATGCGCCCGGAGCGGCCATGGACGTTCAGCAACTTGAAGAAAGGCGAGGGGTTGCAGGCAGTGATCGATTTCATCGTCGAGCGAGGGATGTTGGGAGAAAGAGGTTGTAGGAGTAATGGCGTGTGAGCCCTTTATTCGATTGATTTCCTACGGCTTTGAAGAGGGTTTCAGGCGGCGGAGTGGGCTTTTCCTAAAGCTGATTGGCCCGGCTGACAGATAAAGTCTGTCGGGCTGCAGGGGAAAGAATTCGCCGGTGGTAAATGAAACCAAGACTCATTGAAAGGACACCGTATGAAAAAGGTTGTATTGGCAGCGTTTTTTGCATCTGCTGGTTTGATCCAGGCTGCCCATGGCGATGAAATGGCGGGCGCAGTCGTTGCCAAAGGGCATTCGCCGTTCAGTCGTGACGACGCTGGCGTACAGCGGCTGCAGCTTGCCGCAGGGTACATTGGCGATATCGGGTCTGGATCATGCCCGTCCGGGACGGAGCGCACGCCGGCCGGAACCTGTCAGCCTCCCTTCGATTTTGATTGACCGCAGCTGCCGAACCTAGCGAGCCAGCGCCTGGTTCGGCTTGTAGAACAGAAAGTGCGTGGTCTCGGCCGTCTTGCGGTAGGCCTTGGCCCAGTCCGGGTTCACATTGCGGTCGTGGAAGTACAGCGCGCCGCCGGTAGGGTCCTGCAACTGCTGGTTGAGGGCCTTGCGGGCGATTTCCTTGGCCACCGTGTAGCGTCCCTCCTCTTCCACCAGGTCGGGGCGCCCGTCGCACCACCAGGAGAACTGGCAGCTCTTGCTCTCCACCCCTTGCTTGACCACCCCGCAGATGCTGTCGGGGAAGCCCTCGTGACCGAGGCGGTTGAGCACCACGCTGGCCACCGCGCTCATGTCCTTGGTGTCGGCGCCCTTGGCCTCCCAGTAGATGGTGCGTGCCAGGCAGGTGATGCTGTCGTCCATCGGCGCCTGGCCGGCCGGGTCGACGGCCTGGGCTTCACCGGGGGTGAGGGTTTCCTGCTTTTTCGGCGGTGGCGCATCCTCGACCACCTTTTCTTCCAGCACCTGTGCCTTGTCTTCGGCGATCGCGGCCTTCTGGCTGTCGGCGGCGGAGAGGGGGCCTGCAAGCAGGGTCAGGGACAGGCCGAACAGCATCCACGATAGGCGCATGGTCGAGTTTCCGCGAGATGGGCTGTCCACAGTCTAGCCGTATCGCTTCAACTGAGCGTCAAGGTCAGCACCAGTGGCAGGGTCGCGGCGGCGACGATGGTCTGCAGGGCGATGATGGTGGCCATCAGGGGGGCGTTGCCACCCATTTGCCGGGCCATCACGTAGGATGACGAGGCGGTGGGCAGGGCCTGGAAAAGCACCGCTACTACGGCTGCCTGGCCGCTCAGTCCGAGCAGCCGGCACAAGCCCCAGGTGGTCAGCGGCATGACCAGGAACTTGAACAGCGACGCCGCCACCAGCGGTTTGACTTGCTGGCCCAGGCGCGCGCCACCCAGTGCCGCACCGACGCACAGCAGGCCCAAGGGCAACGCTGCCTGGCCCAGGGCCTTGATCGTGGGTTCCAGACCTGCCGGCAGGCCCAGGCCGGTCACCCGTAGCAGCAGCCCCCCGGCGCAGCCGATGATCAGCGGGTTGGCGAAGATCGCCCTGAGCACGGTGGCCGCTGAACTGTGGCGAGCGCTGAAACGGGCGAAGACCAGCACGCAGAGCAGGTTGACCAGGGGCACGATGGCGGCGTTGGCCACCGCCGCCAGGGCGATGCCGGCCGTGCCGTAGATACCGGCGGCCAGGGTCGCGCCAATATAGTTGTTGAAGCGTACGCCACCCTGGAACACCGAGGTGAAGTCGGCGCCGTCATGGCTGGCGGCGCTCTGGTAGAGCACCAGCAGCAGGGCGCCGAGCAGCGTCGAGAGCATCAGCACGGCGACCATACCCAGTACCGGCACGCCGTCGAGGTTGGCCGTGGCCAGGCCGTGGAGGAACAGCGATGGCAGCAGCACGTAGTAGCTCAGGCGCTCGGCGCCGGGCCAGAAGGTTTCGGCGAGAAAACCACGCACTCGCAGCCAGGTGCCCAGGGCGATGAGCAGGATGATCGGGACGAGGGTGGTGAGCAGCAGATGGAGCATGGGCGTGGGTCCGTGGTCGGGTACAGCCACAGACTAGCGGAGTGCAGTGAGCAGAAAAAACGGTGTTTTCTTTAGCGACCGTTGAGGAAAACTGCACGTATAAAGAGTCCACTCCTGCAGGACTGAGTGATCTCAGGCCTCCAGCGCGGTCCTCAACACCGCGCTCAAGTGCCGGCGCTGACTCTTCTCATGCTCCAGCAGCACCATGCGCCGGGTCAGCTGCGGTTCGCCGAAGGGCAGCACGCTGGCGGCAGGCAGTCGTTCGACGTCCTCGTCGCTCATGGGAATGACCGCCACACCCAAGCCCATGGCCGCCATCCGCGCCAGGGCCTCCTGGCTGTCCAGTTCCATCTGCTCGTTGACCTGCAGGCGCTGGCGGCGCAGTTCCTGTTCGATCTGCCGGCCGGCCCAGGCGCGCTTGTCGAAGCGCAGGAATGGCTGGCTGGCGAGCAGCGCTGGCAGGCTTTGGCCGGCCAGGTCCGGGCTGGCGATGGCCCAGAAGCGGTCCTCGAACAGCGGCGTGTACTGCAGGCTCCGCGGGTAGGGGCTGACCGGCTCGGTGGTGATCGCCGCGTCCAGCTCGCCATCCTCGACCCGGCGGGCGAGCTCCGCCGACATGCCAGAGACCACGCTGACATGCAGTTCGGGATGGTGCGCCTTGATCCACACCAGCGCCCTGGGCAGGCGCCGGGCGAGCACGGTGTGGATCGCGCCGATGCGCAGGCGCCCGCGCAGGCTCGGGCCACCGGCCAGGGTGTCTGCCAGTTCGTCGTAGGCCGCCAGGATGCTTTCAGCACGTGCCACGGCCAACTGGCCGGCCTCGGTCAGCACGACCTGACGGCGGCTGCGGTCGAACAGGGCGACCTGCAGCTCGTCCTCCAGGGTCTTGATGTGCAGGCTCACCGCCGACGGGGTCAGGCTCAGCAGGTCGGCGGCCCGGGCGAAGGTGCCGTGGCGGGCGATGGTGACCAGGGTGCGCAGGGCTTTGAGGGACACGCGAGGCAGGCTCCGGATGCTGGCAGGACCCGGGTACGATACGCGAATGTGGGCCTCAGCGCCCGGGGCGACCATAGGCCTGGCTGATGCGGTCGATGACCATCGCCAGGGCGACGATCGCTAGCCCCGCCTCGACGCCCTGGCCGACGTTCAGGGTCTGGATCCCGGCCAGTACGTCCTCGCCCAGCCCGCGGGCGCCGATCATTGAGGCCACTACCACCATCGACAGCGCCATCATCACCGACTGGTTGAGCCCGGCCATGATGCTTGGCAGAGCCAGCGGCAGGGCGATGCGCCGCAGGCGCTGCCAGCGACTGGCGCCCAGGCCGTGGGCGGCCTGCAGCAGCGATGGGTCGATCTGCGCCAGGCCCAGGTCGGTCAGGCGCACCAGCGGCGGCAAGGCATAGATGAGGGTGGCGAACACCGCTGGCACCTTGCCCAGGCCGAACAGCATCAATACCGGGATCAGGTAGACGAAGGCCGGCAGCGTCTGCATCACGTCGAGCACCGGCAACACCAGGCGCCGGGCCAGTGGCCGGGTGGCCAGCAGGATGCCTAGCGGCACGCCGACCAGCACGCACAGGCCGGTGCTCACCAGGACCAGGGCGAGGGTCTGCAGCAGTTTGTCCCACAGGCCGAGCATGCCGATCAGCGCCAGCAGCAGCGGTAACACTAATGCTCGTGCCAGGCTGCGGCTGGCGTGCCAGGCCAAAAGCCCGACCAGCAGCAACAGCATCCACCAGGGCAGCAGCCGGAGCAGGTTTTCCAGGCCTAGCAGCAGTTGCAGCAGCTGGTCGGAGATGCTGCGCAGGTGATCGCCATAGTGCAGCACCAGCCAGTCGACCAGGCGGTTGACCCAGGCGGCGAAGGAAAATTGCAGGGCTTCGGGGAAACCACCACTCACAGGCCGGCCTCGACCTTGGCGGCTTTTTCGGCGGGTAGCCAGGCTTTCCACACAGCGGGGTTGTCGCGCAGGAAGGCGAGGGCGGCCTCGCGTGGTGGCTGGCGGGTCTCGCTCATGCGTGCCAGGGCCTTGTTCAGGGTGGCGATGGGCAGGTCGACCTTTTCGAACACCGCGACCAGCTCGGGGTGGGCGTCACGGAATGCCTTCGACACGCCGATCGAGAGCTTGGCCGGCAACGAGCGGGTGCCTTTCGGGTTGGGGTTGGCGGCATCGGTGAGGGTGGCCCAGGCGGCCGAGTCGAACGGGGGTTCTTCGAGGCGTACCAGGTCGTAGCGGCCCATCAGCGGCGTGGGGCTCCAGTAGTAGAACAGCACAGGCTTGCCGAGCTTGATCTTGGCGGCGATCTCGGCGTCGAGGGCGGCGCCGGTGCCGCTGCGGAAGTTGTTGTACAACCCGTCCAGGCCATAGGCCTTGAGCTTCTGGCTGTTGACGGTCTCGGACGTCCAGCCGCTGGGGCTGTTGAGGAAGCGGCCCTTGCCGGGCGCCTCGGGGTCGTCGAATACCTGGGGGTAGCGCTTGAGGTCGTCGACGCTGCGCAGGTCCGGCGCCAGCGGTGCGAGGTTGCGTGCAGGGTCCCCCTTGATCACGTAGGCCGGTACCCACCAGCCTTCCTCGGCGTTCTTCACCGTGTCGCCGAGGGCGAACACCTGGCCGGCCTGTTCGGCCTTGACCCAGGCGGGGCTGCGTCCGGCCCATTCCTCGGCGATCACCTGCAGGTCGTTGCGCGACAGGGCCACCTCCATGCTGACGGTGCTGCCGGGGAGGGTGTCGGTGGGGTAGCCGTAACCGTGTTCGACGATCAGGCGCAGGATTTCGGTGGTCAGGGCGCCGCTTTCCCAGCCGATGGCGCCGAAATGGATGGGGGCGGGTTGTTCGGCGGACGCCGCGCTATCGGTGGTGGCCAGGCCGATGGCCAGCAGCAGGCTGGCCAGCAGGGTGGGGGCTTTCTTCATCGGGGCCTCGTCGGTTGCCGGTCCTTGGGTTCCGGCAGAAGTGTAGACGACGAGGTTGCCGGGGCTGCTTCGCAGCCCTTTCGCGGCACAAGGCCGCTCCTACAGGGTCTGACGTGGACTCTGTAGGAGCGGCCTTGTGCCGCGAAAGGGCCGCAAAGCGGCCCCGACGGGGTGGGCTCAAACGCGGAACTGATCCATCAACCCCTGCTGCTGGTTGGCCAGGCTGTTGAGCGACTGGCTGACTCGCGCCGACTCATTGGCCTGGCCGCTCAGCGACTCGGTCACGTCACGGATGGTGGCGACGTTGCTGTTGATCTCCTCGGCCACCGCGCTCTGCTCCTCGGCGGCACTGGCGATCTGCAGGTTCATGTCGGTGATTACGGTCACCGCCTGGCCGATGCGTTGAAGCGCGGTGACGGCCTGGCCGACCTGCTCCACGCCGCCCTGGGCCTGGCGGTGGCTGCTGTCCATGGCGCCGACCACTTCCTGGGTGCCGGCCTGCAGGGCCTCGATCACCTGGCGGGTTTCCTCCACCGACTCCTGGGTGCGGCGGGCGAGGTTGCGCACTTCGTCGGCGACCACGGCAAAGCCACGGCCGGCTTCACCGGCACGGGCGGCCTCGATGGCGGCGTTGAGCGCCAGCAGGTTGGTCTGCTCGGCGATCGAACGAATTACCTCGAGCACCGAACCGATCTTCTCGCTGTTGCGCGCCAGCCCCTCGACCTGGGCCATGGCGCCGCTCATGTCGGCGGCCAGGGTGTCGATGCTGGTGGTGGTGCGGTCGATCACCGCCAGGCCCTCGCGGGTTGCCTGGTCGGCTTCGCGCGCGGCCTGGGCGGCCTGGGCCGCGCTACGGGCGACGTCCTGGGCGGTGGCGCTCATCTCGTGGGAGGCGGTGGCCACCTGGTCGACCTGACGGTACTGCTGCTCCATGCCGGCGCTGGTCTCGGCGGCAATCGCCGCCGACTGGTCGGCGGTGCCGCGGGCGGCCTGCACCGAGCGTTTCACCTCGGCGATGGTCGGCTGCAGCTTGTCGAGGAAGCGGTTGAACCAACCGGCCAGCTCGCCCAGCTCGTCCTGTTTGTCGTACTGCAGGCGGCGGGTCAGGTCGCCTTCGCCGCTGGCGATGTCCTTGAGCATGGCGGCCACGCCGAGGATCGGTTTGGTCACGCCGCGGGCCATCAGCCACACCAGCAGCAGGCCGGCGATGGCGGCGGCCAGGCCCAGGCCCAGCTCGAGCAGGGTGCCGCTGGTATTGAGGGCGTCGAGTTCAACCTTGAGGGCCTCAGCCGGGCCGGTCAGGGCGCTTTCCGGCACGTCCAGCAGCACGCCCCAGGGCTTGCCGCCGGGGATAGGTTCGAACGCGGCCAGCACCTTCAGGCGCTGCTGGTCATGGAGGATCTGCAGCTTGCCGTCGGCGAGCTTGCGTACCAGCTCGGCGCCCTGGGTCCGGTCGACCTGGTCGAAGCGCTGGGCCAGCTTGCCGGCGTCGGCGCTGTAGCCGGCCAGCAGGCCCACGGGGCTGAGGATGCCCACGGTGGTCTGGCCTTCGTAGAGGCTGCGGCTGGCGGTCTGGCTCAGGGCCTGGAGGCTGTTGAGGTTGATGTCGATGGACAGGGTGGCGATGACCTTGTCACCGGCCTTGAGCGGGAACACGATGCTGGTCATCAGCACGCGCTGGCCGTCGATGTCATAGAAGTACGGCTCGACCACGCACACCGTGCCGGTGCTGCGCGGGCACACCCACCAGGTGTTGGCCGGCTGGCCGCTGGGGCCGATCTCGGTGTTGGCCATGTCGTGCTCGGGCAGGGCCATCGAGGTCAGCTGGCCGACCCGCGGCTGCGACCAGTACAGGGCGAAACGCCCGGTCTCGTTGCTGCCCAGCTCGCTCTGGCCGGCGAACAGCTTGTCCTTGCCATCCAGCGCGCCCGGCTCGAACACCAGCGACAGGCCGAGCAGGTCGGGGTTGGCCTGCAGCGCGGCACGCACCTGGGCGGTCATGTCCTGGCGCAGGTCGTAGGCGTCGAGGAAGCGTTTCTCCGCCTGCTCGCGCAGGAACAGCACCTGGCGGGCGAAGCCGGCGCCGTACTGGTAGGCGTCCATGAACTGGCGGCGGATGTTCAGGGCCTGGACCTCGCCCTGGGACTCGATGCGCGACTGGGCCGAGTCGGAGAGCATGCGCATGCTGCTGGCTTTCACCAGGTCCGAACTGTGGTCCATGCGGTACAGCGAAAGGCCGACGAGCAGGGTGACGATGGCCGCCAGGCACAGGCCCGCCAGCAGGGTGATCTTCCATTGGATGGAGAGTTGTCGCAGCAAAGGCATGGGGAAAATCCCTTGTAATAGGTTTGATGCTGCCGACTGTGTCGGCCTGCTCGGATTTTTCTTTATTCAAACGTTCAATTAAACCCTGCGACTTTCGTCTATTTCCTACGCGATGTTGCGGCGCAGACGCTTTTGACTTCTGCCGGCCTGTGCTTCAGAGTGTGCGCCCTTCATAACAACATCCCCTGGTCCGGCCACTGCCCGCGCGCAGTCTGTCGCCGGAATGCCCGCTTTTTGTCTGTCGTAACGAGGTTCGCACACCATGAATGCAGTGATTGCCGCGGTCGGGCTCATGCTGATCCTGAGCCTGTCCCGCGTGCATGTGGTCATCGCCCTGATCATCGGCGCCCTGGCCGGAGGCCTGGTCGGTGGCTTGGGTATCGAGGGTACGCTCAAGGCCTTCAACGGAGGCCTGGGTGGCGGGGCCACGGTGGCCCTGTCCTATGCCTTGCTCGGCGCCTTCGCGGTGGCCATCGCCAAGTCCGGGCTGGCCCATGCCCTGGCCGACCGGGCGCTGGCGATGATCGATCGCCAGGGCCATGCCGACGGTGGCAAGGTCAAGTGGTTGCTGGTCGGCCTGATGCTGGTGGTGGCGGTGTCGTCGCAGAACATCCTGCCGATCCACATCGCCTTCATTCCCTTGCTGGTGCCGCCGCTGCTGTACGTGCTGACCCGCCTGCGCATCGACCGCCGGCTGATTGCCTGCGTGATCACCTTCGGCCTGATCACCCCGTACATGTTCCTGCCAGTGGGCTTCGGCAATATCTTCCTCAACGAGATCCTGCTGGCCAACGTCAGCCGCGCCGGGGTGGACGTCAGCGGCGTCAACGTGACCCACGCCATGGCCATCCCGGCGGCGGGCATGCTCGCCGGCCTGTTGCTGGCGGTGTGCTTCAGCTACCGCAAGAAGCGTGACTACGATCTGGCGCGCATCGAGCAGGTCGAGCAGGTCAGCGTGCAGTACAACCCGGTGACCCTGTTGGTGGCGGGGGTGGCGATCGCCGCCGCGTTCATCATCCAGCTGTGGCTGGACTCGATGATCATCGGCGCGATGGTCGGTTTCCTGATCTTCTCGCTGTCGGGCATCGTGCGCTGGAAGGACACCGACGACCTGTTCACCGAAGGCATGAAGATGATGGCGATGATCGGCTTCATCATGATCGCCGCCTCCGGCTTCGCCGAAGTGATGAAGGCCACCGGCGAGGTGAAGAGCCTGGTGGAAACCTCGGCCCAGTGGATCGACCACAGCAAGGGCATCGGCGCGCTGCTGATGCTGCTGGTGGGGCTGCTGGTGACCATGGGTATCGGCTCGTCGTTCTCCACCGTGCCGATCCTGGCGGCGATCTTCGTGCCACTATGCGTGCAGTTGGGCTTCGACCCCCTGGCCACCGTGTGCATCGTCGGTACCGCCGGCGCCTTGGGCGACGCCGGCTCGCCGGCGTCGGACTCGACCCTGGGGCCGACCTCGGGGCTGAACGTGGACGGGCAGCACCACCATATCTGGGATACCGTGGTGCCGACGTTCATTCACTACAACCTGCCGCTGTTGGCGTTTGGCTGGTTGGCGGCGATGACGCTCTGACCCGTTGTCACGACGCACGCTGTCTCTGTAGGAGCGGCCTTGCGTCGCGAAAGGGCTGCGTAGCGGCCCCGGCGATTTTTGCGTAAACGCTGAAATCCTGGGGTCGCTACGCGACCCTTTCGCGACGCAAGGCCGCTCCTACAGTGGGAGTGGGCGCTGCTGCTGGTCAGCCCCGGGTCGGCGCCGGGACGATGCGGTTGAGGACGGTGCTGCCGTCCTTGCTGCGGGTCAGGTACACCGGCAGCACCTTGGGCAGGGTGTCGACCAGGCGTGGGACTTCGCGGGTGCTGTAGACACCGCTGATGCGGATACTGGCGGTGCTGTCGTCGGCCAGCAGGAGCGGCTTGTCCAGGTAGCGGTTTATCACTGGCAGCGCCTGGCCGAGGCTGAGGTTGTCCAGCACCAGCTTGCCGCTGCGCCAGGCCAGGCTGTTGGCGTAGTCGTCGCTCTGGTTCAGCTCGGGCTCGAAATCACCCTTGTGGTAACTGGCCTGCATGCCCGGGCCAAGGCGATAGCCGCCAGCGTTGCCGCCGGCGCTGACCAGCACCGAGCCTTCCACCAGTGTCACCTTGACCTGGTCTTCGTACTTCCACACGTTGAACTGGGTTCCGGTGACCCGGGTCTGGCCGTTGGCGGCGTGGACGATGAACGGGTGGTTGCTGTCGTGGGTGACCTTGAAGAACGCCTCGCCCTTGACCAGGGTGACCTTGCGCTCGTCCTTGTAGTTGAGAAAACGCAATTCGCTATGCAGGTTCAGCTCGACGCTGCTGCCGTCGCTCAGGCGCACCTGACGCAGGTGGTCGGTGGCTTCGAAGTGCTGGTAGCCGTTGGGCAGCCAACCTTGCTCCCAGCCGACCCAACCGGCCAAGGGCAGGGCGAGCAGGGCGATGGCCGCGGCCGAGGCGAACGGGCGCCAGTGGCGCGTCGGCGCCGCTTGCCGGGGTGGCAGCGGGATCACCTGCGCGCTGCGCGGCAGCAGGTCGGCGGTGTCCCAGATTTCCAGCATCGCCTGGTATTCCTCGGCGTGCCGCGGGTCGTTCGCCAACCATTGGCCGAACGCCTCGCGCTCACCCGCCGTGCAATCGTCGGCGTGCAGGCGCATGCACCAATGCGCGGCGGCATCGGTGATGGCATCTTCTTCGCTTGGAATGTGGCGGTCCTGGTTCATCGCGGCTCCCGGTTTTGCGGCATTCTACCCCCGGGCGGGTGCTTCCGAGAACGAGTTAATGGCGAATGACTATCAATTGTGCATTTTTTCGTCGTATCTGAGGTTGGGTTTCATCTGTGACGGGTGGTTGAACACAATATCCCAGCTTTATCGACGGCGGGTGATGAAGTGCTCCCAGGCGCATAGCTTGGCAGAGTTGATGGCGATGGTGATTGGCTATGGGCGGGGCTCTGATTCGGTACGCCAGTAGACAACTCGCGATTCAAGCTTGCCCACGATAGGTTTTTCATCGATAGCGCCGGCTTGGGCTGTGACCTGGAGACCAGATCGGGCACCACCCATGATGCTCGTGTTCAACCAAGGCCGCCCGAGGAGAGTGAAAAAACGGTATCGCGAAATGCGCGTGCGCCGCCGAAACTTTTTCAGCGGCGTGCTCATCCATGCGTATCAACGTGTCTTCAAATAATCTACTGAGTATAATGAACCGGAAATTTTATCTCCTTTAGCCCTGACGCCTACCCGCCCTTCCGGGGGATTTTTGCTGTCGATATTCATGACTGAAAACTCTCCTAGGGTATTCGCTGTGTTGTGATAAAAGCACCGGTTGGCTTCGTCCTGAGGTGTTCTTAAGCAAATTTCATACTTGGCGTCATAGTTAAAATAGAAGCCAAATATTTTAGCTGATCTGGCTTGTCGTCCAATACCGTTACAGGCTTGTTGGGTGGAGCCCAATGTCAGAATCATGACGCATAGTCGGTCCCCCTGTAAGTCAAGATCGGAATACAGTTCTATCCAGGAAAACCCAGGGCCGTATTCAAATTTTTCAATGCTAAACGGAAACTGTATGAATTTTACGAAGCCCCAACCGGAAGCGCTTGATGCATTATCAAGTAGAGGCCTGCCCATGCCCAGGCTACCCAAAAGGCAAAACTCTATGAAGCCATCTTTATCCAATGCGCACAGGCTTGAGTAATCTGAAGCGCTGCTGAACTGGATCCTTTTCGGTACTGTCCCGCTAGGTAGCCGGCAGGCATTGACTGTTCCGTAATTGCTGAGGGTGCCCTCGCACTCGGGGCCCTGAAAAACAGCGGTGTCTAGCGTGTAATTAAGCGGGACGTTCGACATCGAATTAGCCTGGTTTCCAGCCATGGCACCAATTGAATGAAGTGTTGTCAAGCAACTTGCCAAGGTGAGGGCGCAAAGCTGTGATCGAATGTTCATGGCTGTACTCCAGTTGAGTGGGTGTTCTACAGCTGCGTCGTAAATGGGTGTTCAGTAAAAACTCATACTGTATGGGCGCTTTCAAGGATAGAGAGCTTCAATGGCTGTCCGTCGTTCGTTAAAACACTGCGCGACGTTATAGCGCTCTACCGTGCCTAGTGGTCCACCTTGCCACTCCTTGCGAGGATTCGATTAATAGTTCAATCTCGTGCAGGTTCTGCAGTCGTTATAGTTCGCCATAATGGTCATTGCGTTACCAACGGGAAGCAGATAGCCGTGCTGGTAGGGTGGGATGAATAAATCGGGCTTGTCCGGTTCCAAGTAATGTTGAGCCCCTATGATATGGCACCAGTCGGTGCCCCATATCCAGATAGTCGCCAAGCACGTTCCAGGTAGAAAGCCCAGTTTCCTTGCGCGTCTCACCGAGATAGCTTGCTCCGAAGACTGATGGGTCTCTGATGGCAGTGAGTACCAGATCAGCACGCAAGCGCTCACGCGCTTCTTGCATCTGTGCATACACATCGCTGCCACTCATGCGAATCAAGTTCAAGACAGCGTTGGGCGTCAGGTTTTTTCACTGGCAATGCTTTCAATATATCCAGCGAACTCATACTGGATATACACGCCACTGTCTTACAATTGTCGATTGGCAAAAATCAGATGGTCTTCCATGATATCGGACAGGGTTGGATAGTCTGCCGGCCACCGGGAGAAACCCTCACGGGCCTGGACAGTACTCATCATCATGACCCGGATGGTACTGACTGCCGTCGGTTGTGCCGCTGGTCGCCGTGCGGCAAGCTGCTTGGGGGCGGTGGATCCGGGGCTTCTACCTGGACACAGGTTTGGCTCAGCGTGCGTTTCGAGGGATCGACCTTGATCAGCACTTGCTGCCCAGCTCCCAGGTAATCGAGCCGATTCAGATAGGGTGCGAGGTTCAGTTTGCGCCGCAGGTCGAGCCAGGCTTGGCGGTCCATTGCCCGACTGTGTTCGAGCAGCGCTGGCGACACTGTGGATATCGGCGCGGGAACCTGTTCGGTGGTGGAGCAGGCCAAAAGAAGGGTGAGTAACGCAACAGAGATCACCCCGTTTCTCAGTAACGAATCCATGCGAATGCTCCCTTGCCCGATGACTTAATTAGAGGTGCGGGCAAGGGGAGGCAACAACTGGCAAAAATATCAGGTATGAGCAAAGACAATCCTGAGAAGCCGTAAGCATCTGGGGAATGGGGAGCAAACGTTCGCTATCGGGAGTGCAGGCTTACCCTTGATGGTGTCTGTTTCGGTAACCGCGCCGCCCTTGCGGCACCGGCCCGCCCCAGCACGGGAGCGGGCTTGGCCTGTCCTCAGACCGTACGCAATCGTGCCTTTTCCACCTGTTGCATCTCCACCCCGTCGAGCAACGCCTCGACCACCGCCTTGGCCGCATCCAGCCCGTGATCGTTGCCCAGCAGCAGGTCGTGGCAGGTGCCGGTCGCCAGCTCCATGGCCTTGAGGTTGGTGGCGAACGCGCCCTTGAGCAGGGTGGACAGGTGCACCAGCGCATCTTCGAAGTCCACGCCTTCACGCACGGCGAACAGGGAAGGGTGGCTGCATTCGCAGTTGCCGAAGCTGGAGTGCGCCGTGGTGGCGCGGGACGGAGGATCAGGTAAGCCTTTTGTCATTGTGTCGCTCCTTGATTCAATGGAGCCGCCACAGTTCGCTACCAAACGAATGGTGACGGCTGGACGCAGGTTGGTAGACCGGGAATCAAGGAAACCGGCGCGCACGGGGGCGCCCTGCGCACAGCCGCCATTGAACGAAACAGCGGACACAAAAAAGCGCCGACTGAATCGCTGAGCGGGCGCTTGTGCGCCTTGATTGATCGCGGGCTACCAAACCCGGCTGCTGGACTTACAGCAACGCGCCAAGGTTACCGGGCTCGGATAACCGTTTCAAGGTGCGTTCATGTACGGATACACTTCGTGCACTTCAACCCACACAAGGATGTGCATGATGCCCGAACCCTCCAACCTGCTCGCCTTCGCCCTGATCAGCCTGGGCATGGTGCTGACCCCCGGCCCCAACATGATCTACCTGATCTCCCGCTCCATCTGCCAGGGGCGCGGCGCCGGGTTGATCTCGCTGGCGGGCGTGGCGCTGGGCTTCGTCTTCTACATGCTCTGCGCCGCACTGGGCATCACCGCGCTGGTCATGGCCGTACCGTTTGCCTACGACGCCCTGCGTATCGGCGGCGCGTTGTACCTGCTGTACCTGGCCTGGCAGGCGCTGCGCCCAGGCGGACGCTCGCCGTTCCAGGTCCGCGACCTGCCGGCCGACAGCCCGCGGCGGCTGTTCATGATGGGGTTTCTGACCAACCTGCTGAACCCGAAGATCGCGGTCATGTACCTGTCGCTGATGCCGCAGTTCATCGAGCCCGGCCACGGCAGCGTGCTGGCACAGTCGCTGGTGCTGGGCAGCACGCAGATCGCCATCAGCGTCACGGTCAACGCGCTGATCGCGGTGATGGCCGGTTCCATCGCCGTGTTCCTGGCCGGCAGGCCGGTGTGGCAGCAGGTCCAGCGCTGGCTGATGGGCACGGTGCTGGCGGCGCTGGCGCTGCGCATGCTGGCCGAAGGGCGCCGCTGATCGTCGGCGTCGATCCGATGGAACGTTTTGCCACCGGGCGATTTCTTACCCTCAGAGGAATGAAAACGTGCCCGGGAAAGCCGAGACATGAAAGCGCGCCAGGAGAGCAAGACGGTCAACCTGAAAGCACTGCCGAGCTTCCTGGGCGGCGGTGGCGAAGTCAGCTGTTTGCTGCAGGCGATGGACTGGCGACAATCCCCGCTCGGGGCGCCGGACGGCTGGTCGCCGGTGCTGCAGTCGGTGGTGGCCATGCTGCTGCCGGCGCAGGCGCAGATTGTGCTGTTCTGGGGGCCGCAGTACATCGCGTTGTACAACGATGCCTACTGGCCGACCATCGGCAGCAAGCACCCCGCGGCCCTGGGCCGGCCCGGACAGGAGCACTGGAGCGAGTTGTGGAACGACCTCGAGCCGCTGCTGCGCGGGGTGCGTGAAACCGGGGTGACCTTCTCGGCCCGGGACCGACCGTTCTATATCGAACGGCATGGTCCGGGCGAAACCGCCTATTTCGATGTCTCCTATTCCGCCGTGCGCGAGGCCGACGGTGGGGTGGGAGGCGTGCTGTGCATCGTCACCGACACCACCGAGCGGGTGCGTTTCCAGCAACGCCAGGCGTTTCTCCAGGAGCTGCGCCAGGCCTTGCCCGGCCTGGGCGAGGCAGAGCGCATCGAGGCTCACGCGGTGCGCCGCCTGGGTGAGGAGCTGGGTGCGGCGCGGGTCTGCTTCGGCGAGGACCTGGGTGATGGCCGGCGCTATCGGGTCGGCCAGGAATGGGCCGCCGAGGTGCCGTCGATGGTCGGCTTCAACCAGTACTCGGCCCTGGACCCGGCATTGCGCGAGGCGTTGCTGGCCGGCCAGGCGGTGCAGCGCAACTATGAGGCAAGCAAGGGTGCGCCGGCCCGCTTCAAGGGCCTGTGCGCGACGCTGCACGTTCCGGTGCTGCGCGCCGAGCACCTGGAGGCGATGCTCGCGGTGCATTTCCATACCCCCCATGCCTGGGCCGAAAGCGAATGCCTGCTGGTCGAGGAAGCCGCCCGACAAGTCTGGGCGGCGGTCACCCATGCTCGCGCCGAGCGTGCCTTGCATGTACTCAACGAAAACCTGGAAGAGCGGGTAGCCAACATGCTTGCCCAGCGCGAGGCTTCGCTGGTGCAACTGCACGAAGCGCGCAAGATGGAGATGATCGGCCAGCTTACCGGCGGCATCGCCCATGACCTCAACAACATGCTGACGCCGATCATCGCCTCCCTGGAGCTGCTGCGCCTCCATCCCCAGCCGGAGCGCGCCGAACGCCTGATCGATGGCGGCCTGCAAGCGGCCGAGCGGGCGCGCAACCTGGTCGGCCGCCTGCTCAGTTTCGCCCGGCGCCAGACCCTCAAGCCCACCACGGTGTCGCTGGCGGTGCTGGTGGGCGAGATGCGCGAACTGATCGTCCGCTCGCTGGGGCCCACCATTGCCATCGAGGTCAGTGTCGAGGCGGCGTTGCCTGGGGTGCTGGTGGATCCGCATCAGTTGGAACTGGCGTTGCTCAACCTGGTGGTCAATGCCCGCGATGCCATGGGCGAGGGCGGGAAACTGACCATTCGCGCAGGTCTCGACGGCGATGGCGCGCCCCGACCGCCTGGTTTGCAGGCAGTGCCGCAAGTGTGGCTGCGGGTTGCCGACAACGGCTGCGGCATGAACGAAGACGTGCTGGCGCATTGCATCGAGCCGTTTTACTCGACCAAGGGCGTGGGCCGCGGTACCGGGCTGGGCCTGCCGATGGTGCAGGGCCTGGCGTTGCAGTCCGGCGGTGGTTTCGGTATTCGCTCGCGGGTGGGCGAAGGCACCGAGGCGACCTTGTGGTTGCCGGCAAGCGAACATGAGGTGGTTGAAGAAACGGTGAAAAGCGTCGAGATACCTAGGGCGCAGCGGATGACCCGCGTGCTCTTGGTGGATGACGAGCCGCTGGTGCGCCAGGCCACGCTTCTGCAACTGCGCGCCCTGGGCTACGAGGTGACCGAGGCCGAAGGGCCGGCCCAGGCACTGGCGTTGCTGGACAAGGGCCTGCTGCCCGATGTGCTGATGACCGACCATGTCATGGCCGAGACCACCGGCGTGCGCTTCGCCCAGCAGGTACGCGAGCGGCTGGCGCAGCTGCCGGTACTGATCATCACCGGCTACGCCAACCTCACGCCCCGTGAGCTGCATGGCTTCGAAGTGCTGCGCAAGCCGTTTCGCCAGGACGAGCTGGGGCAGAGCCTGGCGCGGTTGCTCAAGTCCTAGCCAATACCCCAGCGAGCATCTGGCACACCTGCTCGGCGGAGTAGGGCTTGGCCAGGAAGGCAAAGCCCTGGTGGCCACCCTCGGCGATCGCCTCGCTGTAGCCGGAGGTGAGGATCACCGGCAGTTGCGGCTGGCTGCGACGCAACTCCCTGGCCAGGGCCAGGCCGCCCATGCCCGGCATCACCACGTCGGAGAACACCGCGTCGAATCCGCCCCTGGCCGCCGCGAGCTGGGCCAGGGCGTCCTCGGCCGAGGTCGCCCAGCTGATCTGGTAGCCATGGTCGCGCAGGATCTGCGCGGTGAAGCTGCCGACATCCGGGTTGTCCTCCACCACCAGAATGCGCTTGCGCTCGCCCTGTGGTGTGGGCTGCGCGACCACGCCGGGCACCTCGGCGGCGGGCTGGGCCACCTGGGGCAGGTACAGGGTGAAGGTGGTGCCCTGGCCCTCGACGCTGAGCACCTGTACATCGCCACCGGACTGCTTGACGAAGCCGAACACCTGCGACAGGCCCAGCCCGGTGCCCTGACCGGAGGCCTTGGTGGTGAAGAACGGGTCGAAGATGCGTTCCAGCAGGTGCGGGGCGATACCGGCACCGCAGTCGATCACCGAGATTGCCGCGAAGGGGCCGTCCTGCGCCGGCTGGCCTCGAAGCGCTGGCAAGCACTGGTCACCTTCGAGGCGCAGGCGCAAGGTGCCGGCGCCGGCCATGGCGTCGCGGGCATTTATCATCAGGTTGATCACCGCGGTTTCCAGTTGGCCGAGGTCGGCGTGCACATGGCAGGGGGTGTCGGGCAATTCCAGGCTGACCTGGATGCGCGCGCCGGTGGCGGTGTCGAGCATCTCGGCCATGGCCTGGAGCCGTGGGCCGGCTTCGAACACCTGCGGGCTGAGGGCCTGGCGGCGGGCGAAGGCGAGCAGCTGTCCGGTGAGCTTGGCGCCGCGATCGACGGTGTCGGACACGGTCCTGAAGTAGCGGCTGCGGCGGGTTTCGTCGAGGTCCGGGCGCTGCAGGAAGTGGATCGATGAGCGAATGATGGTCAGCAGGTTGTTGAAGTCGTGGGCCACGCCGCCGGTCAGCTGGCCGATGGCCTCGAGTTTCTGGGTCTGGCGCAGCACGGCCTCGGTGTGCAGCAACTGGTCGGTACGCTCTTCCACGCGTTGCTCGAGGGTGGCGTTGAGTGCTTCGAGGGCGGTCAGCGCCTCGCGCACCTCGGCACTGGCCTGGACCCGCTGGATATGGGCCCAGCAGCGCTCCGTCACTTCATTGAGCAGGGTCTGCTCGTAGCGGGTCCAGGTCCTGGGCAGCTTGTCGTGGATGGCCATTAGCGCGGTCAAGCGGCCTTCCTTGATCAACGGCATGCAGATGGTCGCGGTGATGCCGATGGCCTGGAAGGTCGCTGACGCATGGGCCGGCAACTGCGTGAGGTTGTCGTCGATCACCAGCGCCAGGCCGGCGCGCAGGCGACTGACGGCCAGCTCGCCGAAGTCACCCAGGCGGTATTGGCCGAGCAGGCGCGGCGAGCCTGGCGCGACCCAGTCGCCGCAGATGGTGAAACCGTCCTCGTCGGGGTCCATGACCGCATAAGCGCAGCTCGACAGGCGCAGGTGCTCGCCCAGCAGGCGCGTAGTGGTGGCCATGATCCGTTCCGGATCGGTGGCGTTGGCCGTTGCCCGGCTCAGGCTGTCGAGAAAGTTCAGGCGCTGGTTGGCGACCACGCTGGCGGTGGTCTCGGTGACCGTGTCGATCATGCCGACCACCTGGCCGTCGTGGTCGCGGATGGGGCTGTAGCAGAAGGTGAAGTAGGCGCGCTCGGGGCTGCCGTGACGCTCGATCATCAGCGGGAAGTCCTCGATGTACACCGCTTCGCCATCGAGCGCGCGCTGGGCCAGGTGGCGGATATCGCTCCAGGCTTCCTGCCAGACCGCGCTGAAGGGCCGGCCCAGGGCTGAAGGTTTGTTGCCGAGGATCTCGCTGAAAGCGTCGTTGTGCAGGGTGATCAGCGCGTCGCCCCACAGCACGGCCTGGGGGAAGCGCGAGGCCAGGCAGAGGGCGACCGTGGTCTTGAGCACGTCGGGCCAGGTGGTTAGGGGGCCCAGCGCGGTCGACGACCAGTCGTGGTTGCGGATGCGGTCGGCCATGAGGCCGCCGCCGTCGAGCCATTTCGCCATGAGCTGTGCGGGTCCTTGTGCGTAAGAGCATCAGGGTGCACCGAGACGCGGCGCTTGGCGAGGGGTTTTGTGCGGGCCGTGTTGGCCCGCTTCCACGGATGTCGGCGTTCCATTGTGGGAGCGGCGGTGCGCCGATGCGACTTGACCCGCGATGTTTCAGACCTTGAACTGCGCGACCAGCCCATTCAGCTCCAGTGCCAGCTGGGACAGGTCCTGGGCGGAGGCGCTGGTCTGGTTGGCCCCGGTCGTGGTCTGCTGCGCCAGGTCACGTATGTTCTCCAGGTTACGGTCCACCTCGCGCGCCACCTGGGCCTGTTGCTCGGTGGCACTGGCGATCACCAGGTTGCGCTGGTTGATCGAGGCGATGGTCCGGGCAATCAGTTCCAGGGCCTGGCCGGCTGCTTGCGCCACCTCCAGGGTACCCGTGGCGCGGCCCTGGCTGCTGTGCATGGCGCTGACCGCGCGTTCGGTGCCGCTCTGGATTCCCCCGATCATCTGCTCGATCTCCGCGGTGGACTGCTGGGTACGGTGAGCCAGGGCGCGCACCTCGTCGGCGACCACGGCGAAGCCACGACCAGCCTCACCGGCGCGTGCAGCCTCGATGGCGGCGTTGAGGGCCAGCAGGTTGGTCTGCCCAGCGATTGAGCCGATCACATCCAGCACCCGGGTGATGTCGTTGGCGCTGTTGGCCAGGCGCTCGATTTCTTCCGCGGTGCCGGTGACGTCCTCGACCAGATGCTGGATCGAGGCCAGCGCCTGGTTGACCTGGTCGCGGCCTTCGCGGGTGGTCTGGTCCGCGCCTTGGGAGGCCTCGGCGGTACTTACGGCGTTGCTTGCCACTTCCTCGACGGCGCTGGTCATCTGATTAACCGCGGTGGCGGCCTGATCGATCTCGCTGCTTTGCTGCTGCAGGCCACGGCTGGTGTCTTCGGTGACGCTGTGCAGCTCCTCGGAGGCGGAGGTCAGGCGGTCGGAGGACGCGGCGATCCTGCCGATGGTGTCGCGCAAGCTCTGCTGCATGCGGCGCAGGGCATGCAGCAGCAATGCCGGCTCGTCCTGGCCGACTACCGCGATCTCACGGGTCAGGTCGCCGGTGGCGACGCGCTCGGCCACCGTGACGGCCTCGGCCAGTGGGGTAACGATGCTGCGGGTGAACAGGAACGCAATGACGACCAGTACCAGGACGATCAGCACCAGCGAAACGATGATCACGCGAAAGGCCTCGCTACCGACTTCGCTGCTGCGCTGCGAGGCGGCTTGCGCCCCCTTGTAGTTGAAGGCGACCATTGTCGCCATCGCCTCCATCATCTGGTCGGCGCGCTGGATCAGCGGGCCGCTGATCTGTCGCCTGGCCTCTGTCATGCGACCCTCGTTGATATTGCCGAGCACCTGCTGCTGCAGGTCGGTGTACTGCTTGCGCGCCGCGATGAAGGCGTTGAACAGGCTGCGGTCCTCAGCCCCGTCGATGGTCGACTCGTAAGCCCTCAGGCTTTGCTGCAGCGCTGCGTCGATGCGGTTGAGCAAGTCGCTGCTGGCGCCCTCGTTATTACTGTCCTCCAGGGCGGTGCGCAGGGTGGCCGCGCGCTCCTGGGCGAGGCTGGCGCCGACCTCGTTGAGCGCGATCACGGCCGGTAGCCAGTTGACGCGGATCTCGCCGGTGGCGTTTTCCATCTGTTGCGTTTCGTACAGCGCGACGCCGCCCATGGACAGGACGAGCACAGCCAGCAGGGTGAACAGGCAGCCAGCCCGTTTGCCGATCTTCAGGTTTCTAAGCAGCATGGATGTTCCTTGATGTAAGAGAAATGCCTACATCAGGAGCATGGTGGGACGATGGAGGTGGGAGTAGTCGCCAGGTATCACAAGGTGCTGCGGTTTTTTCCTATTCGTCATTTACGTGAAGCGTGATGCGAAACTCGTGGGGGCACGGACTGGCCCCCACGATGTCGTTCCGGACGGCTCAGACCTTGAACTGCGCCACCATCCCGTTCAGTTCCACCGCCAGGCGCGACAGGTCCTGGGCCGCCGCGCTGGTCTGGTTGGCGCCGGCCGAGGTCTGCATCGCCAGGTTACGGATGTTCACCAGGTTGCGGTCCACCTCCCGGGCCACCTGGGCCTGCTGCTCGGAGGCGGTGGCGATCACCAGGTTGCGCTGGTTGATGGTGGCGATCGCCTCGGCGATCAGTTCCAGGGCCTGGCCGGCCGACTGCGCCACGGCCAGGGTGCCGCTAGCGCGGCCCTGGCTGTTGTGCATGGCGCTGACCGCGCGCTCGGTGCCGGTCTGGATGCCGCCGATCATCTGCTCGATTTCGGCGGTGGACTGCTGGGTACGGTGGGCCAGGGCGCGCACCTCGTCGGCGACCACGGCGAAGCCGCGGCCGGCCTCACCGGCGCGGGCGGCCTCGATGGCGGCGTTGAGGGCCAGGAGGTTGGTCTGCCCGGCGATCGAGCCGATCACGTCCAAGACCTGGCTGATCTCGTTGGCGTGGCTGGCCAACTGCTCGATCTCCCCGGAGGTGCCGGTCACGTCATCGACTAGGTGCTGGATAGAGGCCAGCGCCTGGTTGACCTGGTCGCGACCGTCGCGGGTAGTGCGGTCGGCGCCCTGGGAGGCATCGGCGGTGCTCACGGCATTGTTGGCCACTTCTTCGACGGCGGCGGTCATCTGGTTGACCGCCGTGGCGGCCTGGTCGATCTCGGCGCTCTGCTGGTGCAGGCCGCGGCTGGTGTCCTCGGTGACGGTGTGCAGCTCCTCGGAGGCCGAGGCCAGCTGGTCGGAAGACGCGGCAATCCTGCGCAGGGTGTCGCGCAGGCTGTGCTGCATGCGGCTCAGGGCGGCCAGTAGCAAGGCCGGTTCGTCGCGGCCGAGCACGACGATCTCGCGGGTCAGGTCGCCGGTGGCGACCCGCTCGGCCACGGCAACGGCGTCGGCCAGGGGCACGACGATACTGCGGGTGAGGAGGGTGGCGATGCCGATCAACGCCAGGGTGATCACGGCGATGGCGGCGATGATCAGCCTGAAGGCTTCGTCGGACGCCGCGCTGCTGCGCAGCGATGCCTGCTCGGCGCCCTTGGTGTTGTAGTCGATCAGCGCGGCCAGGGCTTTCATCATGCTGTCGGCGTACTCGGCCAGCGGGCCGTTGACCAGGCGGCGGGCCTCGTCCAGCCGATCGTTGCCGGCAGCGGCGCGAATGGCTTGTTGCAGGCCGTGATAGCGTTCGCTCAGGCCCATGAAGGTGTCGAATAGCGCGCGGTCGTCCGCGGCGATGATGGTGCGCTCGTAGGCCTTGAGGTCGCCTTCGAGCTGCTGGTTGACCTGGACGATCTTGTCCAGGGTGGCGTGGCGGGCGCTGCTGCTGTCCTCCAGGACACTGCGCAGGGTCAGGGCGCGGGCCCGGCCCAGGTTGCTGCTGACTTCACCCAGGGCGAGCACGGCGGGCATCCAGGTGACGCGGATCTCGTCGCTGGCGCTGTCCATTCGGCGGGTCTCGTAGAGGGCGACCAGACCCAGGGCCAGGACCAGGATCCCGAGCAGGGTGAACATGCCCGCTGCCCGAATACCGATCTTCATGTTCCGTAACTGCATGCGACGCTCCTTGACGGTGGCTGGCAGGCGTCAAGAGCGCGGACTGACCGGGCTCGGCTGGAAAGGCTCTCGATGCACTGCGAAAGGGGTTATATCCTCACGGTTCATGTTGTTTTTTCTGAATGATGACATAACGCCACTATTATTGACCAGTCGTTCAATCTAATGACGCATGCAAACAGGCCCGTCACTTCCGGGACGGGCCTGTTGTTTTCGTTCACTCGACGATCGGAATCAGCGGGTCGGCCGCTGCCAGTGCCTGGGCGCGGTCGGCGGCCGGCGGGTAGATCCACACCGAGTTGATCTGGCGCTTGAGGTCCTTGCCTTCCTGGCCCTGCAGCTTCAGTTCGCGGGTCCAGCCTTCGCTGTATGCCGCCCCCCAGTCGCCCAGGTCCAGGCAGGTGACGTACTTGGGCTGGCGGTACGCTATCGGCGCCTGCCCCAGCAGGTCGGCCATGGCGTTGTTGCCGCTGTGACGGCCCATGGGGATGGCGTGCTGGCATGTCATCAGGGCATGGTTGCCCAGCTCGTCCACCGCAGCCCAGGCCACGTCGCCGGTGGCGTAGATGTGCGCCTGGCCGATCACCTTGAGGTGGTCGTCGACCCGCAGGCGACCGAAACCGTCACGCTCGCCGGCGACCTGCGCGGTCAGCGGGCTGGCCTTGACGCCGGCAGTCCAGATCACGGTCTTGCTGGCGATGTACTCGCCGTTGTCCAGGGTCACGCCACCGGCATCCACCGCCACCACCGAGGTGCCGGTCAGCCATTCGACGCCCGCCAGCTCGCTGGCGGCGACGATGGCCGGGGTGATCCCGGCGCCGAGGGCGGTACCGACACTGGCGCCACGGTCGATCAGCACCACGCGGGCATGGCCTTCACCGAGGATGGCGCGCAGGCGCGGCGGCATTTCGGTGGCGGTCTCGATGCCGGTGAAGCCGCCGCCGCAGACCACCACGGTGTTGCGCGCCGGCGAGGCGGGCAGGCTGGCCAGGCCGTGCAGGTGCTGTTCAAGGCGCACGGCCGACTCCATCTGGTCGACATCGAAGCTGTGCTCGGCCAGGCCCGGCACGGCGGGGCGCGCTACCTGGCTGCCGGCGGCGAGGATCAGGCGGTCGTAGGCGAGCTGCCGCGGTTGGCCATCGGCATCGCGGTAGCCGACCTGGCGGGCAGCGCTGTCGATGCTGTCGGCGGTGCCAGGGATGAACTCCACGCCCACCACGTCGAACAGGGCCTCCAGCGGTGCCTGCAGCGTGTGGACGTCGGCCTCGTAGAAGCGTGGACGGATGCGCAGTTGCGGCTGCGGGGCCAGCACGCTGATGCGCACGTCGCCGCGCTGGGCCTGGTCGAGCAGGCGGGCGGCGCTCAGGGCGCTCCAGACACCGGCAAAGCCGGCACCGATGATCAGGATACGAGAGGTCATGTGGGTGCTCCGCAAGGATAGGGAAAAGGTCTTCGATGAGGCGTTCACTGCCTGTCGAATAACTACGACTGTATTGGTCGTAGTTTAGATCGGCAAGCGTTTTTTTTCGGAGCGTGCTTTCGCAAGCGCTGGTGCATCGGCTGCAACCATTGTGTTTATTGGCTTATGCGGGGATGCTGATGTGTTTGTGCGGCGACGGACGGTGACGACTGGCTTTGCCCGCCACCGATTAAGGGCGTACTATTTGCGACAGATCTAGTCGGAGATTGATATGTCCCTTTACAGCGCCGGTGTCGAATACGGCATCCACTGCCTGCTGTTCCTGGTGGACGAGCGCGGCGACAGTCGCGAGTCCAGCGTGCGCGACCTGGCCGAGTTGCAGGGCGTGCCCCAGGAATACCTGGCCAAGGTCTTCACCAAGCTGGCCCGCGCCGGGCTGGTGGCGGCGACCGAAGGCGTGCGCGGTGGGTTCCGCCTGGCGCGGCCTTCCGACGAGATCACCGTGCTGGATATCGTCACGGCCATCGACGGGCCGAAGAAGCTCTTCGATTGCCGGGAGATCCGCGAGCGTTGCGCGGTGTTCGAGGGCGCGGCGCCGGCCTGGGCCACCGAAGGCACCTGCGCGATCCATGCGGTGATGCTGGGGGCGCAGAAGCGCATGGAGGAGGCGCTGGCCCAGCAGACCATTCTCGACCTGGCACGGCGCTTCGGGCGCAAGGCGCCGGCCGAGTTCGGACAGAAGGTCAATGACTGGATGAGCGAGCGGCGCGACGGCAAGGGCGTGGGTGGGGATATTCCGCTGCAGGCCGTCTGACGAGCCGGTCCTGGCTGGCTGTGCAACGGAAAATTGTGCTCAGGCCCCAGGTAAATCCTTGCCTGGGCGATCGGCCCACCGGCCTTGAGTCGAGGTAAGCTGACAGAAAAGCTCCCGCGAGAGGTCACCGTGGCTTCCTACACCTTGCGCCAACTCAAGTACTTCGTCACCACCGTGGAGGCCGGCAGCGTCGCCGAGGCCTCGCGACAGCTGTACATCGCCCAGCCGTCGATCTCCACCGCGATCAAGAGCCTGGAAGAGAGCTTCGGCGTGCAGCTGTTCATCCGTCATCACGCCCAGGGCGTGTCGCTGACGCCCAGCGGCAAGCGCTTCTACGCCAAGACCCGAGCCTTGCTGCAGATGGCCCATGAGTTCGAGCAGAACGCCCTGGCCGACAACGACACGGTGGCCGGGCAGATCGACATCGGCTGCTTCGAGACCGTGGCGCCACTTTACCTGCCGCGACTGATCGCCGGTTTTCGCCAGCGTTACCCGGGGGTGGACATCCGCCTGCGCGATGGCGAACAGCAGGACCTGATCCAGGGCCTGACGGCGGGCACCTTCGACCTGGCGTTCCTCTACGATCATGACCTGGACGGCACCATCGAGACCGAGCCGTTGATGCCGGCGCAGAAACCCTATGTGCTGCTGCCGGAGAAGCACCGTTTCGCCGGGCAAACCCAGGTGTCGCTGCGCGACCTGTGCCCGGAGCCAATGATCCTGCTCGACGTGGCGCCGAGCCGCACCTACTTCGTCAGCCTGTTCAACGAGCTGGGGCTGACGCCGAACATCGTCTTCAGTTCGCCGTCGATCGAGATGGTCCGGGGCATGGTGGGGCAGGGCTTCGGCTTCTCGCTGCTGGTAACCCGGCCGCATTCGGAATTTACCTACGACGGGCAGCGTCTGGTGACCCTCGACATCACCGAGCCGGTGGCGCTGTCCGGTCTGGCGGCGGCGCACCTCAAGCGAGTGCAGCTGACCAAACCGGCGCAATTGTTCGTCGAGTTCTGTCGCGAGGAACTGGCACGCTTTTAAGCCCCGACCACCCGTCGCCGAGATGGCCGCATTGATCGAACAATCCCATGCCGGCGGTTTCTTCCACTAAGGTGCTAAAGGCACTTCGACGTTGTCATTGCCTGGGCGAATGGACCTGCGCCCGGGCATGGGCAATATCAATTGGCGACACGCCAGTCGAGGGCGTACCACACCCAACAGGCCATCCAGTACAGAGAGGGTCTTACCATGTCGTTGATTGGCGTTTCGATGCTTGAGATGCGGCAGATGATCGAACAGGCCTGCCTGCCTGACCGCTGCGAGGTGAGCTGCCCGGACGGCGAACACCTGACCATTCGGCTAGGTCAGGGCGAGAGCCTGGACGACTGCCTGACCGTGACCGGCGTGCCGATAGCCGAGCTCAACAGCTGCCATGATCTATTGGGTTTGGTGGCAAGGGTCAAGGCGCAGCGCAATGCCCCGGCCACTGTGCGCAAGGTCAGCGCCTGAGGTCATAAAAGCTCGAGCAGCAGGTTGATGCCACCGTCACCGCACCTGACGTGCTCGCGGACCACCCCGCGATAGTTGCGTCCCTCCCAGGCGAAGGCAACGCTGTGGGCTTTCTCGACCTTGCCCGGCAGTGGTGGCTCGATGTGCAGGCGCAGTGCCGGACGCCCCTGCAGGCTGAGGGCCGCCAGCTGCACCTGGCACTCGACGCGCTGGGCCACCCGGCCGAACAGGGTGTCGCGGACGAAGTCCAGTTCCAGACAGACGCAGGGGGCGCGGCAGGGCATCTTCATGGTGGCTTTCCGACGAAAGAGGCATACCTCGAACGTTGGAAGCTTAAAAGGGCAAGACGTTCAAATTATTTCAGACTGTGCCTTCTCCTGTATGCCTGCAGGAATGGCCATCAACCCATTCCCTCCTGCATACCCAGGCTCGCATAACCTACCCGGGGCACCTGCCCCAGGCGCTGTTCGACCAGCGCCAGCAGCGACTCGCCGCTGGCCAGGTAGGCATCGCCGAAGTCATGCCCGCCCAGCGCGCTGGGATGGGCTACCAGTTCCAGCACGCCATGCTCGGGGGCCAGGCCGGCCTTGAGGTCGGCCGGGGTGCAGACGAAGTCGGCGGAGCTCCCGGCGAGCTGGCGCAGGCGCCAGTTGAGCAGGGTCTTGAACGTGCGCTTGGCCGGCCCGATGTTGTGCCCCAGGTTGCGCGCCAGGCGCACCGGCACGCCCTGGGCGCGGGCGAAGCGGGCGACGACGGTGCCTACCGGCCAGATGTTGTGCACGTGCTGGTGCGAATCCAGGTGGCTGGGCATCAGGCCGTGGTCCAGGCAGTGTTTCCACTGGGCCTCCAGCTCCGCTTCGACCGCGGCACGCTCGCGGCGTGACAGGCGCAGGGTGCGTTGCTTCAGGCGCAGGTCGAACTCGCCGTGGGGCGTGCAGAAGCGCGGCTCGGCAAGGATCGCCTGGCTCAGCGGGCGGCCGTAGGTGAGGTTGAAGTGCAGCCCGATACGCCCCTTGAGCGCCGGTTGCTGGGCCAGTGCGCAGGCGGCGGCGAAGGCCGGCATGTTGGCCATGGCCGTGGCCGAGCTGATCAGCCCGGCCTGGAAGGCGTGCAGGATGACCGCGTTGGTGTGGGCGCTGAGGCCGAAATCATCAGCGTTGACTATGACCTGGGATGGCATCCGGGCGCTCCTGTGGCGGGGTGGGGGCGACAACATCGGCTTCGTTGCGCGGCGAACGTCTGCGCAGGCGCGGCTTGAGCCATTGCCAGCAGCGCAGCGCCAGGCCCAGCAGCACGCCGTCGGGGCGCCAGCTGTAGCTGCTCAGGCGCCACTGTTCGAGTTGGCCGGTCATGCGTTCGTGCAACTGGTGGCTGGAGTTGTCCAGGCTGACCCGCGAGGCGTCGATCCATTTCCAGTCCGCATCCAGGCCCCAGTGGATCCACTCCTCCAGCAGCACGCGGCCGCTGCCCAGGTCACGGTGTTCCGGTACGAAGGCGAGGTTGTAGTCGTAGACCCGGCCGCGCTCCAACAGGCCCAGGCGGTAGCTGATGCAGCGCCCGTCCAGCTCCAGCAGCACCAGGCACACCAGGCCTTCGCCGGCCAGCGCGGTGAAGGCCTGGTACATCCACTGGCGGCGCTGGGGACCGGAGAAGATGCCGACCTCGTCGTCGCCTTTCCAGCTCACGGCCTCGACGGCGCTGATGGCGTCGAGCAACTCGTCCATGTTCTCAGTAGTGGCGATGACCCGGCGCACACTGGCGCCGCAGGCGTTGATCCGTTTGCGCGCGCGGCGCAACTTGTAGCGCGGGTCGCCGCTGACCTCCTGGCGATCCTGTTCGTTGATGCGGTGCACCGGCACGCGACAGGTCAGGCGCTGCTGCCAGGTTGAACTGGCGCCGGCCCACTGGCGCAGCCAGCCTTCCTGCTCGGCGCTGTCCGGCACCTCGCTCAGTTGCAGCAGGGCATGGGGCAGGTGCTTGCGGATGGCCTGCAGGACCTGGTCGGCATAGAGCGCCGGCAGGTCGATGAGCAGGGCGATGCGATCGCTCAGCGGATAGCCCAGGTGGCGCACTACCGAGGCGAACATCGGGCCGAAGGGCTCCCTGGCGCGGACCAGGGGCAGGCACAGGCACAGGCGCTCGTCTTGGTAGCCGAGCAGCACGCCGAGCCGCTGGCCGGGCAGCAGGGCGGCCTCGGCGGCGCGTAGCCAGCCGAGGTGGTTGAACGGCGTGCTGCCGGGCAGGCGCCGGCGCAGCGCCTCGTAGTCGGCGGCGGGGAAATCGTCGCTGCGCAGCGAGGCGCACCAGCTGAGCTGCAGGGTCATAGGTTCAGCCCGCCGAGGCCGAGGAGGCCGGGACCTCCGGCTTGCGCAGCGGTTCCAGGCGCGAGGTGGTGTAGCGGCTCTCGCGGTAGAACCTCCAGCGGCCGAACAGGCAGTACACGTTCATGATCCGTCCTTGCTCCTGATAGCCCATGCGCAGGTGCAGTTTGAGCGCCGGGATGTTGTGCTGCTCGCACACGTCCACCACCTTGGTGCAGCCTTGGGCGGCCATGGCCTTCCACAACTCCAGCTGCAGGTCCACCGACAGTTCGGTGCCCCAGTACTTGCGGATCAGCTCGCCACCGAACTCGAAGAACTCGCCCGGGCCGACCGGGAACCAGCAGCCGTAGTAGTGACGGTCGTGGTAGTGGCGGCTGCTGCCCCAGATGAACGCCACGGCGTCGTTGTCGTCGTCGAGGAACATCAGCCCGGTATGGCCCTCGGCGGCCAGCTCGCGCATGGTCTCGACGCGGTCGCCGAAGTGGCGGGCGAAGGCCTGCACGTTGTGCACGCTGATGCTCTCGACGCGCAGGCTGCCGTAAGGCTTGAGCCGGTGCGGCGGCACCGGGCTGACCAGGTCGCGCTCCATCCACAGCAGTTCCCAATGATAGAAGACGTAGTGCCGGAAGGCGCTACCGAGGGTGTCACGCAGTCCCTTGCGCTTGATACGGTCCTGGATCTTGGTGAATGCAGTCATGGTGCCTCCTGGGCATGGCTGATCGAGGTGCGTCTCATGACGCGCTCCAGGTCAGGGCGAACACGGTCTGCCCTGGCAGTTGAAAACGGACCTGGCCATCGGCGCAGCTGAAGCTGACGCGGCGGCTCTGGTTGTCGGGGCCGAACAATTCGAGCTGGCCGGCGGGGCAGTCGCCCAGGGTCAGCGCCACCTGTTGCAAGCGCTCGGCCTTGTTCACCCCCAGCAGGCTGCGCTGGCGCTGGCGGGCCATGGCCAGGGCGTCGACCTCGAAGGCGTCGTTGTCCAGGGCCAGCACCTGGTCGAGCCAGTGGCGCTGGATGAACTGCTGGGCCAGGCCCACCGGCTTGAGTTCGTAGCGCTGGTCGCCGGTATCGCGCAGCATGCCCTTGGGCCACTCGGGCTCGTCGGCGACATGGAACCAGTTGAGCATGTCGAGCAGGCCGTCACCGGCGGCGTTGATCACCACCGAGGTCCACCACAGGCCGGCGTAGTGGGTGTTCTGTTCGTAGGGGCTGAGGCTCGAGCCGCTGGACAGGTTGGTCTGGTCCAGCAGCAATGCCTTGCGTGGCCGGCCCTGGTCGTCCAGGCCCACCAGGTCGGCGGCCTGACGCACGCTGTCACGGTAGCTGCGGGTGGCGAGCAGGTCACGGACCATCCACTCGTGCCAGGCCAGGGCGTCGATCTGCGCGCCCTGTTCGGCGAGCAGGCGCCGTGCCCAGTCGATGCCTCGGCGTTGCTTGCCGTCGTCGGTGAAGGGCCCGCCGAGCAGGCGCGAGGAGGCCGGCATGGCGATGCGCACGCCGGCCTCGCGGGCGCCGGGGTACTCGCGCACGCGCCTGGCCATGGCCTGGAAGAAGTCGCGGTAGCTGGCGTAGTCGCGGTAGTTGAGGTTGGGCTCGTCGGCAAAGGCCAGGTAGTGGGTGCCTTTGCCGCCCAGGGCCTTGGTCGCCTCGAGCCAGGCGTCAAGGCCATCGCTGCTGGTGCGGTCGCTGCGCAGGTCGGCGACCCGGGCGCTGCCGGCCAGCAGGGTGATGTCCTGGAGGATGCCGAAACGTTCCTGGTAGAGCTTGCGCCAGGCGTTCTCGAAGTCGGGTTGGCGTTGCAGCACGTCGACGAAGCTGTAGAAACCGGCGGCCTGGGGCCGCAGGGCATCTAGGGCGGCAAAGCTCGAGGCCGGCGGCAACACGTAGGGCAGGGCCACACCTAGCCTTGGCGTGGGGCCGAGTACTTTGCTGCCCAGGGCCAGGCGCACCTGGCCCGGCTGCTGGGGCAGGTCGCCCAGGTCGTCAGCACGCTGGGCGAACAGGTTGGCGCTGCCGTCGAGCCAGAACGCCGCCTTGCCGCTGCCCTGCAGGCCCAGGCGCCAGGTCTCGTCACGGCTGCTGACCGGCAGCGGCAGCTGGTCGAAGCGCCAGTAGGCGCGGTAGGGCTTGAGCGGCAATTGCACGCGGCGACCATCACCGAGGCGTTCGGCGAACAGCCCGTGGACGCCGCCGTGGTGCTTGCCGGCCAACACCGCCCGTTCGCCGGCCTTGACCCGGAAGTACAGCTCGACGCCCGGCCCGACCTCGGCGCTGAAGTGCACCTTGGCCGGCGCGAACAGCGCACGGGTGCTGGCATCGTGCTGGATACGGTAGTCGCGGAAGCTGTAGCCGGGTACTTCCAGGCGATAAGTGCCGCCACCCGATGCCAGGGGCCAGCGCTGCTCGCCGCGCACCTGCGCGGCCTCGATGCGCCGCTCGCCGGCCAGCCGGCCCTGGCCGTCCAGCAGGTACAGGCGCTCCGGGTTGGCGTCGGCCTGCCAGGCCGGGCGCCACTGGATGCGCAGCTCGTCGGCGCGGGCCGGCAGCAGGTACAGGCTGCCATCGCGGATCTCGCCCCATTGCACGGGCGCGGCGAGCGCCGTCTGCGCCAACAGCGTGGTGCACAGCAGCAGGGCTTTCATGCCGCCCTCCGTTGCAGCATCTGGCGCAGCGGCGCCAGGTCGGCGGGCAGGATGATCAGGGTCTGGCCCAGCGGCACGCCGCTGAGGCGGCAATACAGCACCAGCATGGCCAGGGTGACCGCCAGGTAGGCGATGGACGAGGCCGCCGCCGCGCCGACGATGCCCCAGGCGGGGATCAGCAAGACGTTGAGCACCAGGTTCAGCGCGGCGCCCGCGCCCATCAGCAGCGACACCGTGCCGGGGCGGTTCTTGCCCAGCAGGTCCAGGCGCAGGATGCTGGCGTAGCACAGGCCGAACAGGCCCGGCAGCAAGGCCAGCAGCGCCGGATAGGCCGGCGCGTAGTCGGCGCCGAACAGGGTGACGATCAGCCACTGGCCGATCAGCGCCATGCTCAGGCAGGCGCCGAGCATCACCGTGGCGGTCAGGCGCAGGGCCAGGGGTGTCAGCCGCTCCATGCCGGCGTCCTGCTGCAGCAGGCGTTTCATCAGCGGGGTGGTCACCGCCTCGGGGACGATCAGCAGCAGTTCGGCGGCGGCGCTGGCCATGGCGTAGTGGCCCAGGGCGGTGCTGCCGAGCATGGCGCCGATGAACAGGTAGTCCGAGCGCAGGATCACCTGCTGGAACAATAGGTCGGGGTGGCTCTTGGCGCTGTAGCTCAGCAGCTCGCGCTGGCCGCCGCGATCCCAGCGCAAGGCCAGCGGGTGCTGGCGGCGCAGCCACCACAGACCCAGCGCCAGCACCAGGGCGATGCCGCACAGCCAGCTGATCAGCGCGGCCTCGAGGGCCTCGTCGCGCCACATCCAGAACAATCCGAGGAACAGCAGCAGCGGTGCCAGCGACTCGGTCAGGCGCAGGGCGTTGAATGCGCCGACGCCGCCGCTGGCGTTGTGCAGGGTTAGCAGGCCGCTCTTGAGCACGGTCATCGGCACCGCCAGTAGCAACAGCCAGGCCAGCAGGCCCAGCTGCACGGTAATTTCCAGGTCGGTGCCGAACTCGCGCACCAGGAACACGCAGACCAGGGTCAGCAGCCCGGCCAGCAGGCAACCGTAGACCAGCACCTGGGTCAGCAGCAGGCCCATGTCGCGCTGCTTGGCCGCCTGGTAGCCGACCGCGCTGTTCAGGCCGCCACTGGTGGCGGCGCTGATCAGGTCGGGCAGGGTGCTGAGCAGGGCGAACAGGCCGCGTTCGCTGGGCCCGAGGATGCGCGCCAGCAGCACGTTGCGCAGCAGGCGCAGGGCGATCATCGCAAGCTTGGTGCCCATGCTCAGCGCCAGGTGGCGCAGGTAGCTGTTGCGGTTCATCAGCGTTCTCCGCGGCTGATGCGCCAGGCCAGCAACGAGGGCCGGCTGGCATTGCGCTGGCTGACGCCGATGCGCGGCAGCGCCAGCGGGTCGTCGTGGCCCTGGCAGATGCCCGGGCGGGTGCTCAGGGCGTAGGGGTAGCGGTGCGCGGCGACCCGCGCGCGCACGCGCTCGTCGTGGTCGCCGTTGGGGTAGCAATACACCGGCAGCGGTTCGCGGCAGCCGGCGTTGAGTGCGGCGTGGCTGCGTTGCAGCTCCTCGTTGAGGCGGTGGTCGTCCAGGTACGGCAGCAGGGCATGACTGGCGCCATGGGGGCCGAAGCGCACCAGGCCGGAGTCCTCCAGGGCGCGCACCTGCTGCCAGTCCATGGCCTGGGGCAGCGACTCCGGCGGGCAGGCGTCGGTCAGCACATGCAGGGCTTGGGGACTGAGGCTCTTGAGGGTCTGCAGGTAGCGCGCCAGCACCAGGCTGCGGGCTTTGCTGTGCTCGTGCATGAAGTAGGCCGCAGGCAATGGTCGGCCGAGCTTGCGCAGGCGCTCGATCAGTTGCCGGCGGGCCTCCTCGCCGTGGGTACCCCACAAGGTCTCGCCGACGCTTTCCCACCAGAAGCGCTGGCGGCTGCCGATGAAGTCGGTGGACAGGAAGATGCTCGCTGGCACCTGGTGGCGCTGCAGCAGCGGGAAGGCGTTGACGGCATTGTCGCGCCAGCCGTCGTCGAAGGTCAGGGCCACCTTGGGGCGGGTATCGCTGCGGGGCTCCTCGTGGCTCTTGAGCAGGTCCATGAGGCTGACGCAGTCGAAATGCCGGGGCAGCCAGCGCAGCAGCCCTTCGAAGGCCCGGGGGCCGACGCACAGTTCGTTGCGATGGGGCAGGGCGGCGCTGGCGTCATCGGCCAGTACCCGGTGCAGCATGAGGATCACCCCGGCGCCGCGCAGCTCGGCGCGCCCGCGCGGCGACTTGAAATAGAACCAGCCACTGGCCTGCTTGATGTGGGTCTTGATCGGCATGTCCGTCGCTCATCGATTCTGGTCGGGGTTCCATTGGCTGTAGCTGTGCCCGCGCAGGAACTGCCACAGGCCCACGCTCATGCCGGCGAGGGTGACCAGCACGAAGGCGGCCAGGCGGAACGGGCGCGGCAGGCGGCGGCGGGCGTCGAGCAGGCCGGCGATGGCGGCGGCGTAGCCGAACAATTGCAGGGCCAGGGTCAGGCGGTAGAAACCGGGTTCGATGGCCAGCCACAGGTTGGCCAGCAACAATGGCAGCAGCAGCACCGGGGCCAGGCGGCGGATCAGCTTGTGGCTGATCAGGGCGATGGCGTACAGGCCGTGGCGTGCCGGATTGAGCAGCTCGCGGCGGGCGGCCAGGCTCAGCAGGCCACCGACGGTGACCCGTTGGCGGCGGCGGAACTGCTTGTCGGCCTCGTCCACGCCCTGGTCCAGCACCACCGCCTCGGGCACGTAGACGATACGCAGCCCTGCAGCCGGGGCGCAGGTGCTGATGAAGAAATCGTCATTGACCTGCTTGGGAATCGGTTGGTACAGCGCCCGGCGCAGGGCCAGAAGGGCGCCGTCGGCCGAGACCATGCAGCCGGTGCGGTTCTCCACCTTGCGCACCCAGGCTTCGTAGTGCCGGTACAGGCTGTCGCCGATGCTCAGGCCCTTGCCCGGGTCGGGGATGATCATGTGCCCGGCGGTGCCGCCAACCTGCGCGTCGGCGAACGGTGCCAGCAGCAGCCCGAGGGTGTCGGCCGACCACTGGTTGTCGGCGTCGGTGAACACCAGCAGGTCGCCCGTGCACACCTGCACGGCACTGTTCAGCGCCCCGGCCTTGCCCAGGCGCGGCAGGTCCAGCACTTGCACCCGCGGGTCTCCCAGGGCACGGGCCAGCGCCACGGTGCGGTCGCTGGAGCCGTCGCTGGCCACCACCACCTGCAGCTCGGCGGCCGGGTAGTCCTGGCCGAGCACGCTGGCGAGCTTGGCTTCGATATGCCGCTCTTCGTTGTGCGCGGCGATCACCACGCTCACCCGCTGCGCCGGCAAGGGCGAATGCGTGCGACGGGCAAAGAACGGCGCGGCCAGGGTCAGCAGCAGGGGATAGCCGACCCAGGCGTACAGCGGCAGCAGCAGGCATAGCCAGAAGATGAACTCAGCCACGGGCGGGCCTCCTTGCGGTGCGGTTGAACAGGCTGAGGATGAACGCCGCGCCGGCCAGGTGCAGGCGCAGCCAGTGCAGGCCCCAGAGTTGCAGGGTGAGCAGCGGGTCACGGTGCCGGCGGCTCTGGCGCAGGCTCAGGAACAGCGCGGGCAGGGCGCTGACCAGCAGGAAGAACAGCGCCACATGGGGGAAACCATCGAGCAGGGCCGACAGGGCCATGGCGTCCAGCACCCAGGCCCCCACCGAGAGCAGCGGGAAGCGTAGCAGGCGCAGGCTGACGCCATGGCTGCGTAGCAACTGCAGGTGGCTGCCTTGGCGCCACATCTCCTTGCCCAGCCATTCGCGCCAGTTGGCCTCATAGCCCCAGTGCAGCACCGCGGGCTGGCGCAGCACGCGCAGGCGGGCGCCGGACTCATGCAGGCGCAGGGTGAAGTCCTTGTCCTCGCCGGTACGCAGGCGCTCGTCGAAACCGCCGACCTGCTCGAACCAGCTGCGGCGCATCAGCAGGTTGGGGGTGGGCAGCCAGGTGCAGTCCTGAACCGTCTGGCCGGTGCGCAGGGTGCGCCGTTGCCAGGCCTGGGCGAACCACGGGGCGTGGCGCGGGGTGTCGCAGTCGAGGGCGAAGACATCACCTTCGCCGCGGCGCTGCAGGTCCAGCAGCAGGTCCAGCCAGTGCTCGGGCACCTCGATGTCGGCGTCGAGGAAGGCCAGCCATTCGCCGTGGCTGGCGGCCACGCCGGCGTTGCGCAGGGCGCCGATGGCCACCCCGGGCAGGGTCAGCACCTGGGCGCCGTGTTCGCGGGCGATACGTGGGCCGTCGTCGCTGGAGCCGTTGTCGACCACGATCAGCTCGCAGGCCAGGCCCGCCGCGCTGGCCGAGCGCCGGGCGGCGTCCAGGGTGCGGCCGATATGGCGGGCCTCGTTGAACATCGGGATGACGATGCTCACCCGGCTCATCGGGCCACCTCCACTGGCTGTTGTTCACGGGCCTGGCCCAGCAGCACGCTGGACAGCGCCAGCATCAGCCACAGGTACTTGTGGCTGGGGGCGCTGAGGAACATCAGGAACAGGCCGATGGCCAGCATGCTCATGGTCAGGTGGGTCATCAGGTCGGCGCGGTCCGCATCGCCGGCCGCGCGGAAGATGGCGCGGGCCCGCCAGAAGTTGCGCAGGGCCAGGGCGATCATGCCGACGAACAGCAGGCCCGCTGGCAGGCCAACCTCGCTGAACAGCTCCAGGTAGGTGTTGTGGGCGCGGCGGTAGAGGTCGGTGGTCTTGCTGTTGACCGGGGCGAAGGCCTTGGAGAAGCCAGTGTCAGCGTAGTGAAGCGGGAAGGTGCCGGGGCCGGTGCCGAGCAGCGGGCTGTGGCTGATCATCTCCTTGCCCACCACCAGGTAGGAGGCGCGTCGGCCCAGTGATTCATCCTGGTGCGCGTTGACCCCGGACTTGAGCAGCATCAGCGACTGGATGCGTTCGGCGTAGCCCGCCGGCATCAGCGCCACGCCCAGGGGCAGGACGATGGCCAGGCCAAGCATGGCGAAGCCCAGGTGGCGCGGGCGGATGCGCGTCAGCTGTTCGCGATAGTTGTACAGCACGATGCCCAGGCTGATCAGCAACACCACCAGCCCCGAGCGCGATTCGGTCTTGGTCATGCCCACCAGCAGCAACAGGCAGCAGCCGGCCCAGAACAGCTTGGTCGGGATCTGCCGGGCCTTGATCGCCAGCCACAGCCCCAGCGGCATGGCGATGGTGATCAGCAGGGCGAAGGCGTTGGGGTCGAGCATGGCCGAGGCGCGGCCCTGCTCCTGGTACTTGGTGGAGAAGATCGCGAACAGGCAGGTGACGCACACGCTGACGGTGATCAGCCGGGCCAGCATCGGCAGGTTGAGATCGCGGCCGACCAGCAGGGTGATGACGAACACCACCAGGCCCACCAGCAACTCGCGCAGGTGGCCGCTCGACAGCGCCAGGTCGTCGCTGGCCCACAGGCTCAGCAGGTACAGGGCCATGAACGGCAGCAGCAGGCGCCACTGGTTGCTGCGCAGGCGCTCGCCGGGCAACTGGCGCACCGCCAGTTGCAGGCTGAGGATCAGCACCAGGCCGATGCCCACCAGCTTGGCACCGGACACCAGGCCGTCCTTGAGCAGCCCCTCCAGCGGCACCAGGGTGGCGATCGCCAGCAGGCCCCAGGCCGGCTTGCGGTACAGCACCAGCACGCCGGCCAGGCCGATCACGCCGCCGGGGGCCAGGAACGGGTAGGGGCTGGCCAGCAGCCCCAGGCTCAGCAGGGCCACCAGGGCCACCAGCGACAGGGGAATGATCATGCGACAACCTCCTCGGCCGTGCCCCGATACACCAGGGCCCAGCGTTGTGCCAGGGTCGGCAGGTGGTAGCGTTCGCGTTGCGTGCGGCGGGCGCCGGCGACCAGTTCGGCGGCTTGTGCAGGATCCTGCAGCAGGGCCTCGAGGTGCCCGCCCAGCTCGGCGCTGGCCAGGGGCGCGGCCAGCAGGCCGTTGCGGCCATGCTCGATGACGTCGGGGATGCCGCCGACGCCGAAGGCCACCACCGGCACGCCGTCCTGCATGGCCTCGAGCAGGATCATCGGCGTGCCTTCGGTGCGCGAGCTGATGACCAGGGCGTCCAGGCGCTTCATCCAGCCGCGCATGTCGCGCTGGAAGCCCGGCAGGGTGATGCGCGCGGTGAGACCGGCGGCGTCGATGCGGGCCTGCAGGGTGTCGCGCTCGGGGCCTTCGCCGAGCATCACGGCGTGGACCTGTGGGTGGCGCTGGCACACCGGGATCAGGGTGTCGAGGAACAGGTCGGGACCTTTTTCGCTGGACAGGCGGCCGACGTAGGCGGCGAGCCAGGGGGCCTTGTCATGATCGCAATCCCTGTAGGAGCGGCCTTGTGCCGCGATCGGGCGCGAAGCGGCCGCCGCTGCGGAGTAATCCGATGTGCCTGACTTATCGGCGTGGGAGGCCTTGGGGCCGCTTTGCGGCCCATCGCGGCGCAAGGCCGCTCCTACATGATCCTCATCAGCCGTTTGGGCCTCGGGCAGCCCGTTGGGTATCACCCGCAACTTGGCCTCGGACACGCCGGCATCGCGGTGGATACGGGCGATGCTCTCGGCCACGCATACCACCGTGTCCACCGTCGGCGTGCGGCACAGCTGCAGGCTCAGCCAGGTGTAGAAGCGCTGCTTGCGGCTGCGCGGGGTGAAGCCATGCTGGGTGCTGACCATCGGCAGGCGCCACAGGGTGGCGCCGATCCAGCCGAACAGCTGGCCCTTGAAGTTGTGGCTGTTGATCAACGGACGCTGGCCGCGCTGCGCGCCGAGTACCTTGAGCACCGCCCCCAGCCCATGGCAGGTGTCGCATTCGACACCGGCCTCGCGAAAGCGCGCCACCAGTTCCGCCGGGGCATCGAGGAACAGCACCCGATGCTGGCCGGGGGTGGCCTGGCAGTGGTCCAGGAGCATGCGCTCGGCGCCGTAGAACCCGCCACTGCCGAGCAGGTGCAGGATCGGCCGGCCGGCGTGCAGCGCGGCGTTCAATTGCGCACCCAGTGCCACAGGCGTGGCAGCGACCAGCTCTTGTGCGGGTTGGGCAGCGCCGGGGCCTGGTCGTTGATCACCAGCAGCACCGGCAGGCCCAGCTCGTGGCTGATCTGCGCCGGATGCTTGAAGCGGTGGTCGAAGAACTCCCTGACGTAGACCACGGCGATCGCCAGCAGCAGGCCGGTGACCAGGCCGAACGGAATGATCAGGCCAGGTTTCGGGAAGCTCGCCGCGGTGGGTTCGTAGGGGGCGCTGAGGATCCGCGCGTTGGACTGGCTGCCGTCGAGCAGGCCCTGGCCGCGGCTTTCCTCGTAACGCTGGGCATAGGTGGAGAAGGCCTTGTGCAGGGCATCGATCTCGGTGTCCAGCTGACGGGTCTTGCTCTGGGTCTCGCGCAGCTGGAGGATGCGCTTGCTGTAGTCGGCGATGCGCTGGGTCTTCTGCTCGATCACCTGCTGGGTCACGGCCAGGTCCTGCTGGCGCTCACGGATGCGGTTCTCGACGATCTTGAGGAACTGCGCGCGCAACTGGGCGATCTGCTGGCGGGCCATGACCATCTGGTCGGAACCCGGCTGGAACACCGTGGCGTCGCCGTTGTAGCGGGCCAGCTGGGTGGTCAGCTGCTCGCCGAGCTGCTTGATCTCGCGGTCCTCGAAGGCGACGTTGTCGACCGTGGTGGTGAAGGTGTAGGGGAACGCGTAGTCGGCCATCCTCGCCTTGCTGGCCGCGGCCAGGCTGCTCTGCAGGTAGTCGAGCCACTTCTGGTTCTGCAGCTGGCGGTCACGCTGCAGGTTGAGCGCCTGCTCCTCGGTGTTGATGGCATTGAGGCGGAAGGTGATCTCTTCCTTGGGGTCCGACGAGCCGATGGCGGTCAGCAGCCCCAGGCGCTGGCTTTCCAGGTCGCCCAGGCGGGCCTGGTAGTGCAGTTTCTTCTGCTCGTAGAACGCCTCGGGCAGCTCGTTGGACTGCAGGTCCTGGCGGTTGGCCAGGAAGTTCTCCAGCAGACGGCTGACGAACAGCGTGCCCAGCTTCGGATCGTCGGCGCTGTAGGTGATGGAGATCACGTTGGAGCCGGGCAGGGTCTCGACCTTGAGGTCCTTGACCGCCTGATCGGTGAGGGTGTCCAGCTGGGTGTCGCGGTCATCGGCCACGGTGTTGCCGAACAGCCGGTGCAGCGGCTCGAACACCGCGTGGCGTACCGGGTCGAGCACGGTACGGCGCAGCAGACCGGGCTCGTCCGGGTAGTGGCCTTCCTTGCGCAGCTCGCCGATGGTCTGGCGGATCAGGGTTGGCGAGCGCAGGATGTTGCTCTCGGTCTCCATGTCGGCCAGCGACGGCGGGATGAACTGGTCGGCCTGCTGGCTGAGCGCCGAGGTGGTGTCGCTCTGCGAGAGTTTCTTGGACTGCACGATGACTTCGGCGGTGATGTCGAAGCTCTGCTTGAGCACCAGCGGCAACAGCACGGCGATCACCGCGAACACCAGGAACACCCGTTTCACCAGTTGGCGGTTGGCGAAGAAGATGCGGAAGAACTCATGTACATAGTTTTCTTTGGGTTGCGTGGTCATGGTCCTTCCCCCGGTCAGTCGTCGCTTTCTTTGTTGTCGACGCGGTAGCTGAAGCTGAAACCGAAGCCCTGGAACAGCACCACGTCGGCCAGTTGCCGGGACAGCTCGGCGGCGCTGGCCAGCTTGGTCTTGGGCACGTAGAGCATGTCCTCGGGCTGCAGGTAGGCGAGCTTCTGGCTGCCACCGGACAGCGCCTGGTCGACGTCGTAGTTGACCGCGTGGACGGTGTTGCCTTCACGGCGCATGATCACCACCGAACCGAGCTTGGCCTTCAGGGTCGGGCCACGGGCCAGGGTCAGGGCCTCGAGCACCGATACCGGGCGGCGGATCTGGAAGGCGCCGGGTTGGCCGACTTCGCCGAGCACGTAGATCTCGTTGGCGGCAGTGGACTTGAGCAGCACGTCCACGCTCATGCGCCCGGGCAGGGTGGCGTAGCGCTCGTTGAGGTAGTCGCGCAGCTGGTTGACGGTCATGCCCTGCAGCGGCACCGAGCCTATTTCCGGGAAAGTGGCGCGGCCGTCGTTGCCCACGGTGATGTCGCGGCTCATGCCGGTGCCGGGGTGGTTGAGGGCGTTCTTCAGGTTGACCTCGTCGGTCATCGGGCTGATCACCCGCACGGTGACCTGGTCACGGTTGGGCTTGAACACCCGCTTGTCCTGGTAGGCCTGGCGGATGGCGCTCTCGGCCTCGCCGGGGGTCATGCCTTCGACGCGCACCGCGGCGTTGGTGCTGGGCAGGGTGATGCTGCCGTCGGGCTGCACCAGCTGGTTGCCGTTCAGGCCGCTGGCGGCCATGAAGTTCAGGTCCAGGGTGTCACCGGACTGGATGCGGTAGACCCCGGCCGAACGGTTGCTGACGTGGAAGATCACCTCCAGCACGTCCTGCGGGCGCAGTACCTGCTCGCGGCGGGCGACTTCGGTGGCCTGGCTTTCGGCCGGTGGCGCGGTGAGGATCTGCACCGGCATCTGGCGGTCTTCCTGGCTGGCGCAGCCGGCCAGGGCCAGCACGCACAGGGCAATCGATGGATATCTCATGGCGTTCATCCTGTGCGGCCTCTCAGAGATTTTCGTACAGCCACTTGGGCATGTAGTACTTGCGCTTGTTGAACACGCTGCCGATCAGTCGCGCGCCGGCCTGGGTCAGGCGCTGGCTGGCGGCCTGGGCGACTTCCCAGCGGGTCTCCTCGGCGCACACCACCAGGATCACGCCGTCGACCAGGGTGCCGATCACCAGGCTGTCGGCGCTGGCATAGATGGCTTCGCCGTCGATCACCACGAAGCGGTACTGGTTGCTCAGCTGGTGCAGCAGCACGCGCAACTGCTCGTGGTCAAGGCGGTCGCGGCCGCGTTTCCAGGTGCCCACCGGCAGCACGTCGAACGGTTGGTCGGACAGACGCACGATGCAGTCCTGGGCCAGCGGCGGAGTGTCCTGGTTGAACAGCAGGTCGCTGTAGCCGCGCAGCTTGCCCAGGCCCAGCTGCTGGCTGAGGCCGCCGGGGCTGAGGCTGGCGTCGATCAGCAGCACGTTGCCCGCGCTCATCAATGCCAGCTGGCTGGCAAAGGCCAGGGCGCTGGTACTGGTGCCGCTGCCGGTGTTGGCCGCGGTCAGCAGCAGGGTGCGCTGGTCGAGGTCGAGCACGGTGGAGGTCAGGTTGGTCTCGCTTGGGGTAGCGATCGTCAGACTTCTTGAGGATGAACCGTCCATCTCAGCTTGCTCCGTGGCCAGTGAAGACTTTGAACGGGGTCTTGAGCAGGATCTTCAGGTCCAGCATCAGGCTCTGTTCGTTGATGTAGCTCAGGTCCAGCTCTACGCGTTGGTCGAAGTCGATATTGCTGCGTCCGGAGATCTGCCACAGGCCGGTCATGCCCGGGTAGATCGAGAGCCGCGCCAGGTGGTTGTCGTGGTAGCGGTAGGCGTTGAACGAGGTGGGGCGCGGTCCGACCAGACGCATGTCGCCAGTGACCACGTTGATCAGGTTGGGCAGCTCGTCCAGGCTGCTGCGCCGCAGCCAGCCGCCTATCGAGGTGATGCGCGGGTCCTTGTCGATCTTGAAATCGATGGATTCGGCGCCGTGCTTGTTCAGGTGACGTAGCGAGTCCTTGAGCGCCTCGGCGTTGGCCACCATGGTGCGGAACTTGTACATGCCGAAGGCGCGGCCCCGGTAGCCGGTGCGCTTCTGCACGAAGAACACTGGGCCCTTGCTGGACAGCTTGATCAGCAGCGCCAGCACCAGGAACACCGGCGACAGCAGCAGCAGCAGGGTCAGCGCGGCCAGGCACGACAGCACGCGATTGGTGCGCGACAGCGTCCATGGGCGGCCCCCGGCACGGCCGGTCATCCAACCGCGACCCTGCATGTGGATGGCGGCATCGATGCGCTGCCGGTGTGCCGGGTCCATGCGTTTGTCCTGGTACAGCGCCTGCAGTTGCGCGCTCTTGGGTTGTCCTGTCATACCGCCCTCCGCTGATCTGGCTGCTCGCCCGTGGGCGCCGCTTCGCTGGCGGCGGGCAAGTGGTAGCTCTTGAACCAGGCGACGAAGCGCCCGAGCCCTTCATCAAGGCCTATTTGTGGGGTGAAGCCGGTGACCCTGGCCAGGGCGCTGGCGTCGGCGCAGGTGGCCAGCACATCGCCCGGCTGCAGCGGCAGCAGTTCGATCACCGCGTTGCGCTGCAGGTGTTTTTCCAGCAGGGCCAGGTAGTCGAGCAGCTCCACCGGGCGCTGCCCGCCGATGTTGTACAGGCGCCAGGGCGCGTGGCTGCTGGCCGGGTCCGGGTCGAACGCGTCCCACTGTGGGTCGGCGACCGGGGGCAGGGGGATCAGCCGCACCAGGCTTTCGACGATGTCGTCGATGTAGGTGAAGTCGCGCTGGTGGCGGCCATGGTTGAACAGCTGGATCGGCCGACCTTCGCTGATCGCCTTGGCGAACTGCATCGGCGACATGTCCGGGCGACCCCAGGGGCCATACACGGTAAAGAAGCGCAGGCCGCTGCAGGGGATGCCATAAAGGTGGCTGTAGCTGTGGGCCATGGCCTCGTTGGCCTTCTTGGTGGCGGCATACAGCGACAGCGGGTGGTTCACCGGGTCTTGCACCCGATAGGGCGTCTGCTGGTTGGCGCCATACACGGAGCTTGAGGAGGCGTACAGCAGGTGCTTGACCGGGTGGCGGCGGCAACCTTCGAGAATGTTGAGAAAACCGGCCAGGTTGCTGTCCAGGTAGGCCTGCGGGTTCTGCAGCGAGTAGCGCACGCCGGCCTGGGCCGCCAGGTGCACCACCACCTCCGGGCGCTCGCTGGCGAACAGCCGGGCCATGCCGTCGCGGTCGCCCAGGTCCAGGCAGTGCAGCGGGAAGTCGCCGACCGTCTGCCGTACCCAGTGCACGCGGGCGTGCTTGAGCGCCGGCTCGTAGTAGTCGTTGAAGTTGTCCAGGCCCACCACCTGGTGCCCCTCGAGCAACAGCTGGCGGCAGGTGTGGGCACCGATGAAACCGGCCGCGCCGGTGACCAGCACCTTCATGGCGCGTCTGCCTGCGGGGTGACCTGACGCAGGCCGATGCCGCTGTAGTGCAGGCCGTGGGCGGCAACCTGCTCGGGGTTGTACAGGTTGCGCCCGTCGACGATCACCCGCTCGCGCAGCTTGCTGGCGAGCATCGAGAAGTCGACCACGCGGAAGTTCTTCCACTCGGTGCAGATCACCAGGGCATCGGCGTCCTGCAGGGTGTCGTCGCGGGTGGCGCACAGTTGCAGGTCGTCACGGTAGCCGTACAGGCGCCGGCACTCGTCCATGGCTTCGGGGTCGTAGGCGCGCACGGTGGCGCCTTCGGCCCACAGGGCCTCCATAAGATAGCGGCTGGGGGCTTCGCGCATGTCGTCGGTGTTGGGCTTGAAGGCCAGTCCCCACAGGGCGATGGACTTGCCGGCCAGGCCCGCCAGGCGCTGCTTGAGCTTGGCGAAGAGGATGCGCCGCTGCTGGTTGTTGACCTCGTCGACACTTTGCAGCAGGCGCAACGGCATGCCGCTGTGGGCGGCGGTATGCAGCAGGGCCTTGATGTCCTTGGGGAAGCACGAACCGCCGAAACCGCAGCCCGGGTAAATGAAGTGGTAACCGATGCGCGGGTCGGAGCCGATGCCGCGGCGCACCGCTTCGATGTCGGCGCCCAGGTGCTCGCTGAGGTTGGCCAGTTCGTTCATGAAGCTGATGCGGGTGGCGAGCATGGCGTTGGCGGCGTACTTGGTCAGCTCGGCGCTGCGGTTGTCCATGAACATCAGCTTTTCGTGGTTGCGGCAGAACGGCGCGTACAGTTCGGCCAGCTGGTCATGGGCGACTTCGTCGAGGGTGCCGACGATGATCCGGTCCGGGCGCATGCAATCGGCCAGGGCGCTGCCTTCCTTGAGAAACTCGGGGTTGGACACCACGCGCACCTGCAACTGGCCCTTGCCCAGGCGCTGCAGTTCGTCGCGGGCCAGGGCCATGACCTGGTCGGCGGTGCCCACCGGCACGGTGGACTTGATGATCAGGGTATGGTCGGTCTCCATCAGCGCGGCGATCTGCCGGGTGACGTTGAGCACATGGCTGAGGTCGGCCGAGCCGTCCTCGTCGGGCGGCGTGCCGACGGCAATGAAGATCAGCTCGGCGTGGCTGACCGCATCGCTGGCCTGGGTGCTGAACAGTAGGCGGCCTTCCTTGATGTTGTCCTCGAGCAGGTCCGACAGCCCCGGCTCGCTGATCGGCGGCACACCTTGGCGCAACTGGTTGATCTTGTGGGTATCGACATCCACGCACAGGACCCGATGACCTACATCCGCCAGGGCTGCTGCCTGAACCAGTCCGACATAACCGGTGCCAAAAACGCTCACGTCCATGCGCGGTGCCTCGTATGGATGAGTAAGGGAGATGAAACAGTGATGTGAATTGGGTATAGCTCAGTCCGGTGGATTTGCGTCAAAGCAATGGCATGTTTCGTCGAATTTACAGCCACTGGCGAAACGGGCGATCTGCCACCAACCCGTTTCCAATCCGTGTGTTAGCGCGCATAGCTAGTGGCAATTGGCCGTTTGACGAACCGATGAACGGTTGGATGCACCGGAATAAGCGGGTTGTAGACGATAGGGAGAATCAACAACGACTTGCGGCAGGTGCCAGATTACGGTGTCGGTATGTCGTCGGAATTTTGACTTTTTTGCGTTGTGGTTTGTTTCACAACTGCTACGGTTTGAGAAGATTTCCATGACCGGAGTGGCCGAAACATGCGCGGATGGATCAAGCTTTTGCTGTTGCTCGTCTATCTGGCCAGCTTTCATGCCTATTACCGCGAGCGCATAGAAGCGCTGGGTATTGGCCTGCCACTGGTGCTGTACCTGGGCGTGTTCGCGGTATTGGTTGTGGCCCTGCTGCTGACCGCCTTGACCCGCCCGGGATGGCTGCGCTGGTTGCTGGCGCTGGCATTCACGGTCAGCGCGGTCTTCCTCGACGCTTATAACCGCATCACCGACTCCTATCTGACCTATAGCGCATTCGTGTCCATGGTCTATGCCGGCGGCTTTGTCCAGGAGGCCCTGCAGCAATATCACTACGCCATTACCCTGGCCGCAGCGCGGGCGCTGCTATTGCTGCTGGGCCTTGGCCTGCGACCGGGGCCGACCCCATGGCTGCCAAGGTTGTTGCCGCCCGTGGCGCCGGTGCTGGGGCTGCTGGTGCTGATCGCCATCCTGTTCGTGCGCGCCGGCGAGGGCGCCCGTGGGCTGCCGGTGATGTACACGCCGCTGGCCTACCTGAGCCTGTTCGGCTACGAGACCCTGCACGACCATGTGGGGCCGCGCCAGCCGGTGACCCTGGCCCAGTCGGGGCCGGCGATGGCGCGGGATATCGTGCTGCTGATCGACGAGAGCATCTCGGGCAACTACCTGGACCTGAACACCCCGGCCGGGGTCACCAGCCACCTGGCGCAGGCCCAGTCCGGCGTGTCCATCGTCAACTTCGGCTATGCCGCGTCCATCGCCAACTGCAGCGCCGACACCAATGTCACCCTGCGTTATGGCGGCACCCGCAGCGATTACTTACGGATCAACTCGACCCAGCCGTCGATCTGGCAGTACGCCAAGCGCGCGGGCCTGGGAACGGTGTATATCGATGGCCAGCGCACGGGTGGCAACCTGCAGAACCTGATGACCGAGACCGAGAAGCGCGATATCGACCAGTTCATCCAGTTCGACGACACTCCCGTGGTGCAGCGCGACATGGCGGCGCTGGAGCGGCTGGTAGCGTTGCTCAAGGATGGCAGGCCCCAGCTGATCGTGGTGAACAAGGTCGGCGCCCACTTCCCGGTGCACGACAAGTACCCGGACGACTTCCTCAAGTACCAGCCGGCCTTGCCACGGGGGCGTTACGTCGATATCGCCGACACCGGAACCCGCGACGGCTTCGATGGCCGGCTCCAGGACTGGGTGCTGTACCGCAATGCCTACCAGAACACCGTGCTGTGGAATGTCGGCGAATTCTTCCGCCGGCTGTTCGCCGAGGGTGATCTCAGCCAGGCCGTGGTGCTCTATACCTCCGACCATGGCCAGGACCTGCATGAGCGCGGCAACCCTGGCCTGAACACCCATTGCGACAGCGATCCGGTGCCCGAAGAAGGCCTGGTGCCATTGGTGGTGATCCAGGGCGAGGGCCTGCGCACGCTGGACTGGCAGGCCCATCTGCAGGCCAACCGCAACGCCTCCAGCCATTACAACCTGTTCCCCACGCTGCTCAAGCTGATGGGCTATGACGGCACGGCCGTGAGCGCGCTCTACGGCCGTTCGCTGGACATGCCGACCGACGACCCGTTCACCTTCAACGTGCGCTTCAATGCGCGGCTGGGGGCCAAGCCGGACTTCCGCCATATCGACCTGGGGCAGGTGGTCACGCCCGCCAGTGTCCTGGCGGGGCAACCGATGCCGGTGGGCAAGGCGGACTGAGGTCAGAAATCGATGCTGGCGGACACCTGCACGGTACGCGGCGCACCCAGCCCCAGGCTGGTGAGCAGAGGCATGCCCCAATAAGCCTTGTTGGTCACGTTCTCGACCGTGCCGCGCAAGGTCACCGGGTGGTTGGCCACCTGCAGGCGGTAGCGGGCGCCGACATCGTAGATCGTGTAGCCCGGAATCGACTGGCTGTTGTCGTCGCTGATGTACTGCTTCGACACGGCGGTGGCGTTGGCGGTCAGGGTCAGGCCATCGAGCAGCGGGGTGTCCCATTCCACGCCCAGCTTGCCCTGCAGTTTCGGCTGCCCGGTGGCGGTCTTGCCTTCGTCGGCGGGATTCTCGGCCTTGGTCACCTTGGGATCGAGGCGGGCCACGCCGCCCATCAGGCGCACATCGGTCAGCGGGGTGCCGAAGAAGCTCCACTCGAGCCCGCGGTTGCGTTGTTCGCCGCCGAAGGAGAACGCCTCGGTTACCGGGTCAGTGAAGCTGCTGGGGCGTTTGATCTGGTACAGGCTCAGGGTGTGGGCGAAGTCACCCAGGTCGAGCTTGATGCCGACTTCCTTCTGCTTGGACTTGTAGGGGGCGAACACTTCGCCGGCGTTGGGCGCGGTAATAGGGGCAATGGCGCCCTTGCTCAGGCCTTCGATGTAGTTGGCGTACAGCGACACTTCGTCGGTGAGCTTGACCAGCACGGCCACGGCCGGGGTCGTGGCGCTTTCGTTGTAGCGCGTGATGTGGGCGCCGGTGCTGACGTTGAAACTGTCAGTCAGCACCTGCTGACGACGTACGCCCAAGGTGAGTTGCAGGCGCTCGTCGAGGAACGACAGGGTGTCGGCCAGGCCGTAGCTGCTCAGGCGCGACTCGGTATGTGAGATGGCCGGGTAGCTCCTGGCGGCCTCCGGCCCCCAGACCGGGTGGTAGATGTTGTTGATCCACTCGGCCCCCGGAACGTTGCGTCGACCGTAGTCACGCTGCTTGTCCGAATAGTGCGTGGCATTGAGCGACCACTGATGGCCCACGCCGAAGGTGTCGAAATGGCCGCGCAGGCCGGCTTCACCCGAGGTCTTCTCCAGGTCGATCTTCAACTGGCCCATGCGCGTCTCCAGGTCCCCGGCGGTGTTGAGCACCTCGGCGAGCATGGTGCCACTGTAGGCATAGTCGGTCTTGCTGGTGCCGGCCGTGGCATAGGCCATGAGGTTGTCGTTGAGGTCATACTCGCCGCGCACGATCACGCCCTTGTCGCGGGTCTGGACGAAGCCCCAGTCCGGGTTGAGCAAGGTCTCGGACTTCGGCGGCCTGGGTACGGGCACGCCTTCGGCCAGGCCGATGCCGCGGTTCTGGCCTCTTACCCGGTCCTCGCTTTCGTACAGGTCGGCGGACAGGCGCGCTCGCTCGCCGCGCCAGTCGAGGCCCAGGGCATTGAGCTCGGCCTTCATGCGCTGATAGTCGGTCGCGGTGTCGCCGTCGCGATAGACACTGTTGAAGCGCACGCCGAACTGCTGCTGCTCGCCGAAGCGACGGCCGACGTCGAGGTGCCCGCCGAACTGTGCGTCGGACATGTAGGTGGTGGTGATCCGCGTCAAAGGTTCGGCGCCCGCACGCTTGGGCACCAGGTTGATGCTGCCGGCCACCGAGCCGCCCGGCGGCATGCCGTTGAGCAGTGCCGATGGGCCCTTGAGCACTTCGATGCGCTCGTACATCTCGGGCGAGATCCGGTAGTAGGGCGCCATGCCGTACAGGCCAGCAAAGCTCACATCGCTGATGTTGGAGTTGAAACCGCGGATCGAGTAGTTCTCGCTGTAGGTACCCTTCAGGCCGTTGCTGAAGACTGCGGGGTCGGTCGCGGCGATCACGTCGGTGACGGTTTGCGCCTGGGTGTCCTGGATGTACTGGTCGGTGTAGCTGATGGTGCTGAACGGCGTCTCCATGAAGTCCTTGTTGCCCAGCAAGCCGACCCGGCCGCCCGAGGCCACCTGGCCGCCAGCGTAGGCGGGGGGCAAGGCACTCGGGGCGTCGAGGTCGCCTTCAACCCGGGTTTCGGTCAGCTCGAGGCTGCCGCTGGGCTGGCCTTGGCGGGATTTTTCCACTTCCTCGGCGCGTTCCACGGTCTGCGCCGCGGTCACGCTCATGGACGCGCCGCCCAGGCCGAGCAACAAGGCCATGTGCACGGCGGTGAAGGTGCGATTGAGGTCGAAGTGGGGCACAGCCGGCTGCTGCGCCGGGCTGACACGCTGTTGCGACATGCTGGATTCCTTTCGATTCGCAAGTGAGTGAAGGCATTCACTAGGCTTTCCGAACCACGGCGGGAAAACCTCAATGCAAATCATTAACATCCATGTGTGCGAGTAGCGATCAGCCCGGCAGGGTCAACTGGCGATGAGGATATCCTCGAAGAACGCCCCGACCGGTTCACTGGGATGGCACAGCTGGATCTCCAGCACCCAGACCATCTCCCCCGGCACGATCTGCAGGTTGGCCAGTTTTTCCTGCCCATAGAGAACATGGGGGAAGTCGGCGATGCGATGACCGGCCAGGTTGCGCTCCAGGCGCCAGCCCCTGGCCCGGGCGCTGCGCTCGGCAACGTCATACAGTTCGCGCCCGGTCAGCCCGCCGCGCCAGGCTTGGCGCGTCTCGGCGAACACGGCGTGCAGCGCTTCGACACAGGCCTGGTGCAGGGGGTGGTCGCCGAACACGAAGGTGTCGCCATAGTCGCCTTCGTAGCCGTCCCAGACCGGGCCGAGGTCGACCACGGCGATATCGTTGGCGCGCAGCCTGCGCTGCGGGTCGATGCCCTGGCGCGGCGTGCGCACGGTGTCGTCGCCGAAGCGGATATAGGTCGGGTGCCAGGTGTGCGAGGCGCCCATGGCCCGCAAGGTGCGCTCGGCCATGGCCAGGGCCTGGGCGGTGGTCATGCCGACCTTCAGCTGGCTGGCGATGGCGGCCAGGGCCCGCACGGTCTGTTCGCGGGCGGCGAGCATGCCGTCCAGCGAGTAGCGCGGGCCGACTTTCTCCAGTTGCGGGTCCAGCGCCGTCGACGGCAGCGCTGCGCCGCTGGGCACGAAGGCCTCGGCGATGAAGCGATGGGCCTGCACGCCTGCGTCAAGGCATTGTTCGCGGACCTGCTGGATCATCGTGCCGTTGCCACAGGCGTAGACCTGTGAATTGGCCCAGTAATGTGCCTGGGCCAGTGCCACTTGCTGCACGCGGGCCTGTGCCGCCAGGACCGGGTACCAGCGAAAACGAGGGTGCGCCTGGCTGCTTTGGTCGAGGAACACGCGGTCGTAGAAGTCGGCCGGCGAAGCGCCGCCCCAGTACAGCGTGACCTCGGCATTGCGCGCCAGTGCCGTCAGCAGCAGGGGCTTGATGCCGGCGTAGCCAGTCCCGGTGGCGAACAGCACCACGGGCCGTTCATCGTCATGCTGCCAGGTACAGGCCCCCACCGGGCCTTCGAGCATCAGCGCATCGCCTATGTCGAGTGACGGCAGCAGGCGTTCGGAGAACAGGCCGCCAGCGACACTGCGTATTTGAAACGCCATCCGCCCCTGGTCCAGGGCCGGAAGGTTGGCGATGGAGAAGCAGCGGCTGTCACCGTTAGCGAGGCGGAACCTGACGTACTGGCCGGCACGTACCTCGACGGGTTGTTCGGGTTGCAGCACCAGCTCGGTGATATCAGGGCTCAGGGGGCGTTTGCCCAGCACCCGCGCGCTGAAGGTCAGCGTCGGCGTATCCAGTGACCAGCCGGGAATCGCCAGGCGCATATCGCCGCAGGCGTGGCTCTGGCACAGCAGCAGTTCGTCGGCGGCCAGGGGGTAGGAGGGCGCAGGCGTGTCCGCGTCGCGCTGCTTGTCGCGATATTGACCGGCGACCACCTTGACCTTGCACGAGCCACAGGCGCCGCGACGGCACGAGAAGGGCACGGCCAGGCCGCTGGCGAGCATGGCGTCGAGCAGCAGCTCGTCGCCGGCCTCGAAGGTTCTGCCCGAGGGCGACAATTCAATGACATGGTGGCTGGGCATGGCGACCTCGCGGCAGTGGGAGCGGTGATTGTTGCGGTAGACTTGGACCAGGAGAACCTCCAGTTTTGGATAATTCACATGGTCCAGTTACGCAAATGGCGGCCGTTGCTCAACCTGGAAGGGGGCGAGCCGCAGGCTTCCTATCGAAAGATCGTCGAGGGACTGGTCAGCGCGATCAGCGACGGTCGCCTGCTGCCCGGAACGCCCTTGCCGGGTACTCGGGACATGGCGCAACTGCTCGACGTCAATCGCAAGACGGTGATCCTTGCCTACGAAGAAGCGGCGACCAAGGGCTGGCTGTACAGCGTGCCGCGTCGTGGCACCTTCGTCAGCCAGCAGTTCGCCGCGCAGGCGACGCCGGCGCGCAAGGTGGCGCAGCCATTCGCTCCGAAATTGCGCGATGCGCCTGCCACTGCGTATTTCGCGGCGAGCGAACAGGCGACGGCATGGCATCAGCGCCCCGGGGCGCTGTTCTTTGACAACGGCGCCTGTGATCATCGCCTGTTGCCCCAGGCGGTCTTGCACCGTTACTACCGCAAGGCCCTGCGTCACAGCTTCGCCACCAATACCGTGCGCCATGGCAGTGACGGCAGCGGCCATCACCTGCGCCGCGTGCTGGCGGACATGCTGCGCCAGGAGCGTGGGCTGAACGTGGGGGCCGAGCACATCTGCCTCACCCAGGGTACGCAGATGTCGCTGTACCTGGCCGCCAGCGTGTTGCTCAGGCCCGGTGACGTGGTGCTGGTGGAGCGGCTGAGCTATCCGCCAGCCTGGGAAATCTTCCGCCAGCTGGGTGCCCGGCTGGAGCCCGTGGACCTGGATGAGGAGGGTTGTCGGGTCGAGCAGATCGAGGCGCTGTGCCGGCTGCATCCGGTGCGTTTTCTGTACGTCACGCCCCACCACCAGTTTCCCACCACCGTCAGTTTGCGCGCCGGTCGCCGGCGGCAGTTGCTGGAACTGGCGCGACGTCATGACTTCTGCGTGATCGAGGAGGACTACGACCACGAGTACCACTTTGCCGGGCGGCCCTACCTGCCGCTGGCCAGTGATCCCCTGCAGCGCCATGTGATCTATGTCGGCTCGCTGTCCAAGTCGTTGGGCAGCACCTTCCGTTGCAGCTTCATCGTCGCGCCGCCGGCGGTGACCGAGACGCTGAGCCGCACTGCGGCGTTGATCCTGGGGCAGGGCGATGCGGTAATGCAGCGGATGCTCGCCGACCTGATCGAAGCCGGTGAGCTCAGGAAACACCTGCGGCGGGTGTCCAGGGAGTACCGGCGCCGCCGGGATATGCTGCTGGGCTGTCTGCGCGAAGCCTTTGGCGAGCGCATCGCGGTGCAGGTGCCGGAGGGCGGATTGGCGCTGTGGGTGAGGTTTGTCCCGTCGATCAATGTGGATCGGCTGGTGGTCGAGGCGCTGCGACTGGACCTGGTGGTGCGTGCTGGCCGGCAGTTTTCACCCGCCGGCCAACCCGAGAATGCCCTGCGCCTGGGGTTCGCCTCGCTGGATCCGGACGAGATCCGCCAGGCCGTGCAGCGTCTGGCCCAGGCCGCGAAGACCGTGGCTGACTGAAGCCTGCTACTGCAGCGCGCCCTGTTCCTGCGCCGGGGCGCCGAACGAGACGTAGTAGGCCAGGCCGACGAAGATCGCCCCGCCCACGGCATTGCCCAGGAACACCGCCGCCAGGTTTTCCAGCAACTGCCCCCAGCTCAGGTAGCCGGCAAAGATCGCCGCCGGGATCAGGAACATGTTGGCGACCACGTGCTGGAAGCCGATGGCGACGAAGGCCATGATCGGGAACCAGATGCCGAGGATCTTGCCGCTCATCTCACGGCTGGCGTAGGACAGCCACACCGCCAGGCACACCAGCCAGTTGCAGCCGATGCCGGAGACGAAGGCATGCAGGAAATCGGCGCTGACCTTGCTGGTGGCGCCCGCCAGGGTCTTGCCCAGGTACGGTCCCTCGGTCAGTCCGAGCAGATGGCCGAAGCAGTAGGCGACGAACAGCGCGCCCAGCAGGTTGGCCAGGGTCACCAGGGCCCAGTTGCGCGCCACCGCCCACAGGCGGATACGTCCGGCGAACATCGCCAGGGGCAGGCTCATCATGTTGCCGGTGAGAAGTTCGCCCCCGGCCAGGATCACCAGGATCAGGCCGATGGGAAACACCGCGGCGCCCAGCAGGGTGCCGAATGAGGCCCACTGTGCAGGGATCATGGTGCTGACGTGGATCGCCAGCAGGAAACCGAGGGAGATGAACGCCCCGGCCAGAAAGCCGAGGATCAGGGTGGCGCGGGTGGGCAGGTGGGCTTTGCGGGTGCCGGCTTCTATGACCAGCTCGGTGATCCGGGAGGGGGTATTCACAGACATTTCAACAACTCGAACGCAAGGACGACGGCTCAGGCCGTGGATCGGGGTTTGACAGCGGCGGGACGGCTTCGAAGCGGGCGGCACGTTAGCTGAGGCAATTTGACGCGGTCAAATCGATAGGCTGGATGAGGTGATAGATCTCATCTATGAGGGGAGGGTGTTCAAGCGGGCTGTGCTATACCAAAGCGACCGTGATGGTAGTCGTGCATCGAGCTGGCTGGCAACGTACTGGCCTGTTCGATCTATTCGAGGAGGGAAGATACCTATGAACACTGTCGAAATCGAACCGCAGGCTGTCGACAGCCCGATCACCCGTAGTGCGATGTTCCTGGTGGCGACGCTCACCGAGGACGAGGGCAGCGCTGACCGTGTACGCGAACTGTGCGGTGACCTTGCCGGGCTGGTGCGCTCGGTGGGCAAGCGCGTGCCGGCCGGCAACCTGTCGTGCGTCATCGGTTTTTCGGCGTCGGCCTGGGTGCGTCTGTTCGGCAGCCCACAGCCGGCCGGCCTGCATGCCTTTCGCGAGTTCGGCAGTGGTGAGCGCAAGGCGGTGGCCACGCCGGGCGACATCCTCCTGCATATTCGCGCCGAGCACATGGACCTGTGTTTCGAGCTGGCCGCGCTGCTGGTCAAGCGCCTGGGCCAGGCCGTGACGGTGGTCGATGAGGTGCAGGGCTTCCGCTACTTCGACATGCGCAGCATCATCGGCTTCGTCGACGGCACCGAGAATCCCGGCCCGCGGGATGTCGCGCGTTTCACCCTGGTGGGCGACGAGGATCCGGCGTTTACCGGCGGCAGCTATGTGCTGGTACAGAAATACCTGCACGACATGACCGGTTGGGAGACGCTGTCCACCGAAGAGCAGGAACGCATCATCGGGCGGACCAAACTGTCCGATATCGAACTGGATGCCGCCAGCAAGCCCAGTTGCTCGCACAGCGCGCTGACCACCCTGGAGGAGGGCGGCGAGGAGATAAAGATCCTGCGCGACAACATGCCTTTCGGCCGCCCCGGGGCCGGGGAGTTCGGCACCTATTTCATCGGCTATGCCCGTTCGCCGGCACCGATCGAGCAGATGCTCGAGAACATGTTCGTCGGCAAGCCGCCGGGCAACTACGATCGCCTGCTGGACTACAGCCGTGCCATCACCGGTGGGTTGTTCTTCGTGCCGGCGGTGGACTTCCTCGAGCAGGCCGCTGGGTGAGCTGTCACCGGTGCGCTTGAAAACGCGGCGCGGGACGTGCAGTATTCGCCGAAATTACATGGTACATGCCATGGTACGTAACGGTGGAGTGAGCAATGGCCCGCATAGGCATCGACAAGGCATCTGTTCAGCAGGCGCGTCAGGCGCTGATGGCCCGGGGTGAACATCCCAGTATCGATGCGGTACGTATCGAACTGGGCAATACCGGCTCGAAGACCACCATCCATCGCTACTTGAAGGAGCTCGAACGCCAATCGGAGCCGATGCTGGGCAGCACCGTGGCATTGAGCGAACCTCTGAGTCGCCTGGTCGAGCGACTGGCTGTGCAGTTGCAGGAGGAAGGGCAGGCGCGCATCGATGCCGCCGAGGCCGCCGCACAGGCCCGTTGCGCGGCGTTGCAGGCGCAGTTGCTACTGGCCGAGCGCGACCTGGCCAGTGCGCTGCGCCAAGTCGAGACCTTGAGCGAGGCGTTGCACGTCGAGTCCGAACGCCTGGCCGCCAGCCAGGCCAGCCTGCAGGCCGAACAGCTGCGCAGTGCCAGCCTCAATCAGTCTCAGGGCGAACTGCAGGCACGTCTGGCCGACAAAGAGGAGCAATTGCGCACCAGCCTCGAGCAGCGCCAGCAAGAGCAACGCCGGAGCGAGACCCAGGTGCGCCAGTTGCAGGGGCAGTTGCAGACCCTGCAACAGGGTGCCATCGCCCGCCAGGATGAACTGACCCGGCTGCACCGCGACAACGAACGCCTGCTCGTCGAGCAGCGCCAGGCGACGGCGCAGAGTCGCTTGCTGGATGAGCAGTTGCAGCAGCGCGACGCCCAGGTGCAAGGTTTGCGGGCGATACTGGCCCAGGCCCAGGGCGCCAACGACGAGATGCGTCGCCAGTTGGCGACGCGCCAGAACCTGGACGCTTGATGCCCTACAGGCGGGCGCCTGCCAAGGCAGCGTTACCGCTCCTCGAGACCCGCAAGGCCACCAGGCTGCCAACCACGATCAACCCCGCCAGCGCATACAGCGCCGCGTCGGTCGAACCGGTCTGGTCTTTGATGAATCCCACCAGGTAAGGACTGAGGAAACCGGCCATCTGCCCCACCGAGTTGATGATCGCCAGGCCCGCCACGGCGGTGCCGGCGGTCAGCAGCGCGGTCGGCATCGGCCAGAACATCGGCAGGCCGGTCAGCGCGCCCATGGTGGCGATCGACAGGCCAAGGATGGCGATGGGCGGGTTGCCGGCGAAGTTCACCGCGATCAGCAGGCCCAGGGCGCCCATCAGCATTGGTATCACAAGGTGCCAGCGACGCTCGTTGCGCAGGTCCGCCGAACGCCCGACCAGGATCATGAACACCCCGGCCAGCAGGTACGGGATGGCGCTCAGCCAGCCGATCAGCAGTGGGCTGTCAAAGCCCATGTTCTTGATGATCGACGGCAGCCAGAAGTTGATGGCGTAGACGCCGCTCTGGATGCAGAAATAGACGAAACCGAAGGTCCAGATCAGCGGGTTGGTCAGCACCGACAGCACGCTGTCGCCGCGGGTAGCCGGCTTGCTGGCGGCGTCGGCCTTCAGGTCTGCCTCGATCAGCTGGCGCTCGGCCGGGCTGAGCCAGCGGGCGCTCTGGTAGCCATCGCTGAGCAGCACGATGGCCAGCGCGCCGAGCACCACGGTGGGCAGCCCCTGGATCAGGAACATCCACTGCCAGCCGGCCAGGCCATGCTGGCCGGCGGCGAAATGGTCGAGGATCCAGCCGGAGAACGGCCCGCCGAGCAGGCCGGACACCGGGATCGCCGACATGAACAGGGCCATGATGCGACCGCGACGGTCCGCCGGGAACCAGCGCGAGAGGTACAGCACCACGCCGGGGAAGAAGCCCGCCTCGGCGGCGCCGGTAAGCAGGCGCAGGGCATAGAACTCGGTGGGGGTGGTGACGAACAGCAGGCAGGTAGACAGGCTGCCCCAGGCGATCATCATCAGCGCGATCCAGCGCCGCGGGCCGAAGCGGTTGAGCGCCAGGTTGCTGGGCAGGCCGCAGAGCACGTAGCCGATGAAGAAGATGCCGGCGCCGAGGCCGTACACGGTTTCGCTGAATTTCAGCGCGTCGAGCATCTGCAGCTTGGCGAAGCCGACGTTGACGCGGTCCAGGTAGTTGAACAGGTAGCAGATGAAAATGAACGGGATCAGCCGCAGGGTGATGCGCCGGTACAGCGCGTTGCGGGTGCTCTCGATGCCTTGGTCAGGGGCGGGGCTGTGTGCCATGATCGGGTTCTCTGTTGTTATGGTTGTCACCGCGTCGCCTGTGCCGGCGCTCGCCTTGAGCAGTCTCGGGGAGTGTAGCGCGGCTGTCTTTGTGCTTTTGCACAGCCTCAGGCGCGGGCTGCTGTGCCGCCGACCAAAGCCGAAGGATCCTTTCATGTTCGAACTGGACCACGAACTGGCCCAGGACATCGTCAACCGGGCGATGGCCATCCTGCCGTGCAACGTCAATGTGATGGACAGCCAGGGCCTGATCCTCGGCAGCGGCGAGCCCGAGCGCATCAACACCCGCCACGAAGGCGCGCAACTGGTACTGGCCAACGGTCGCATCGTCGAACTGGATACGGAAGCGGCCAAGTGCCTCAAGGGCGTGCTGCCCGGCGTCAACCTGCCGCTGATGCTCGATGGCCGGCTGATCGGCGTGCTGGGGCTGACCGGTGATCCGCAACAATTGCGCACCTACGGCGAGCTGGTGCGCATGACCGCCGAGATGCTGCTGGCCCAGCGTCACCTGCAGGTGGAGCAGCAATGGCGTCGCCAGCGCTGCGACGACCTGCTGGCCTTGTTGCTGGGCGGCAGCGGCGAGTCACCGCGCCTGGTCGACGAGGCCCAGCAGCTGGGGCTCAAGCCCAACCTGCCACGGATTCCCTGCCTGTTCGAGCTGCGCGCCGGGCCGCCGGCCGAGGCCCTGTCGGCCTGGCTGATGAGCCGCTACCCGGACAGCTGGTGCGTCAGCCCCGCACGCCAGTCGTTGCTGTGGTGCCGCCCGGCGGGTGTGGTGCTGGACGAGCCGCGCCTGTTCGAGCGCCTGCAGCGCCATGGCTGGGACGTCGAACGCCTGGCGCTGGGCAGCCCGGCGCAGAGCCTGGAGCAATTGCGTCGTGGCTATCGGCGGGTTCGCGACCTGCTGGCCTACGGCTGGGAAGTGCTGCCCGACGAGCGCTTGCTGAGCCTGGCCCGCTATCGCCTGCCGGCATTGCTCTGGCGGCATCGCAACGACGATGCGCTGGACGAACTGCTCGAGCCGTTGCAACGCATCCGCGCCAAGGATGCCAGCGGCCAGTTGCTGCTCACCTTGCGCGCCTGGTGCGCCCATGACGGGCAGAGTCAGGCCTGTGCCGAAGCCTTGGGAATCCATCGCAACAGCCTGCGCTATCGACTGGAGAGGATCGCCGAACTGGGGGAGGTGGATCCGTTGCGGATGGAGGGGATGTTGAGCTTGTATCTGGGGTTGCAGTTGTTGCCGGCTGAGTGATCGGCGGTTACGCGCCTGGTATTTCTGCCAGCTGCGGCGTTGAGTAATCTGAAGGATAGTGTGCCGGTCCATCAGGTTCCGGAGCTTTGCGCCATGAGGTCAGTATCCAGTCAAAGCCCTCGTTCGACGGGCTGCGCTTTGTTGATGAGCGACGCTCATCAGTCCGTATTGCAGGTTCCTACGTTTGGTAGTGGGCGCGCTTATTGCGTCTATGGCTACCATCGACCCTACGATCAGCCTTCTCTACTGCTGGCGTTCAATGGCGAGTGTGCTGAGTCGCAGACAGGCAGCTACCTGCTGGGTAATGGCAATCGGACCTACAACCCGGTTCTGATGCGTTTTCATAGTATTGATCCCTATAGCCCGTTCGAGCAGGGAGGGCTAAACACATACGCCTATTGCCTAGGAGATCCGATTAATAATTTTGACCCTACTGGAAATTGGCCGTGGTCTAGAAAGTCATCTTCTAAATCAGACAGTCCTTTCGCCGGTGATGTGCTGAGGAACACGCTTGAAAGTTCTCTGTTGAGTGAAATGGTAGCGCTCAATGATGCACTCGGCGGAGGAGTGAGTGATGAGTCGAAGAAGTTATCTTACGGTGTTTCTGAGTGGCGGCCGGCAGAGGTGAAAGAAGTCAGAAGCAAAAAGGACCTTGACGAGGCAGACCTCACCAGACATTCGAGCTGGGTACTGATGGGTGGCCGTATCTTCATGGGCACCTACACGGTCCCAGGACCAAAGCTGACTCATGCGGCTCTAGCCAAGCATGCTGCTAAACTTTACTCAGTCGAGCCTCATGTCGTAGCGGCAGGAGAAATAAAGATCAAGAAAGGGAAGGTGTACTTCGACGATTGGAGCGGGCACTATCTACCACCTAGAGATAGGGTGGGTCTGGTCAGGAAAATATTTAAATCAATGGATATTAATGCTCAGTTTATGCGGATAAGGGAGGAGTAATTAATGTTTCTCCACAGGCATTTTGGGAAAGTTTTTAATGCCATGGGCATCTTTCATGGCTCTGTCTGTTTTCCAGCGGCGCTGAAGTCAACACCCTACTCGAATAAACATGTTTTTCGGTGTTTGCGCTGCCTATAAGAGCCAGCCACTGGATCACGCCTTGCCGGCTCGCAGGCATTGAAGCCGAAAGATTCAGGGCAGTAGCCAGAACCGTCATCCGCCCAAACAACCTCCTGCGATTTTTGTGCATCCGACCGAGGCCGCTCTGGCGCACACCTGTCAGCATGCACGGCAACAGGACAGGAGAATCCCCATGAAGATCGTCATCGCCCCCGACTCGTTCAAGGACAGCCTTGACGCCCCTGGCGTCGCCCGCGCCATCGCCGCCGGCCTGGCCGAGGTCTGGCCAGCGTCCGAGCGCATCGAATGCCCGATGGCCGATGGCGGCGAAGGCACCATGGAGGCGATTGTCGCCGCCAGCCAGGGCGAACTGCGCCGCCAGGTGGTGCGCGGCCCGTTGGGCGAGCCGGTCGAGGCGGGCTGGGGCTGGCTGGCCGAGAGCCGCACGGCGGTGATTGAGATGGCCCAGGCCAGCGGCATCCAGCTGGTGCCCAACGGCCAGCGCGATGCCTGCCGCAGCAGCACCTGGGGCACCGGTGAACTGGTGGCCGCAGCGCTGGCGGCCGGTGCCTCGCGCATCGTCCTGGCCATCGGCGGCAGCGCCACCAACGATGGCGGCAGTGGCATGCTGCGTGCGCTGGGCCTGCGCCTGCTGGATGCACAGGGCGCGCCCTTGGCCGAGGGTGGACTGGCCCTGGCGCAGTTGGCTCGAATCGATGCCAGCGATCTGGATCCGCGCCTGGTGCAGGTACGGGTGGACGTCGCCGCTGATGTCGACAACCCGCTGTGCGGCGCCAACGGCGCTTCGGCGATCTTCGGCCCGCAGAAGGGCGCCAGCCCCGAGCAGGTGCAGGCCCTGGACCAGGCCCTGGCGCATTTCGCCGATCATTGCGCGGCGCTGCTGGGCAAGGATGTGCGTGAGCAGCCGGGCAGCGGCGCGGCCGGGGGCATGGGTTTCGCCGCCAAAGCGTTCATGGGCGCGCAGTTCCGCCCGGGCGTCGAGGTGGTTGCCGAGCTGGCCGGGTTGGATGAGCTGGTGCGCGGCGCGGACCTGGTGATCACCGGCGAAGGCCGTTTCGATGCCCAGACCCTGCGTGGCAAGACGCCGCTCGGCGTGGCACGGGTGGCCAAGCGCCACGGCGTGCCGGTGGTGGTGCTGGCGGGGACCCTGGGGGCCGGTTACGAGCAGTTGTATGCCCAGGGCATCGATGCCGCCTTTGCCCTGGCCAGTGGGCCGATGAGCCTGGAACAGGCCTGCGCCGAGGCCGGTACGTTGTTGAAGGCGCGGGCCGGGGATGTGGCGCGGCTGTGGCAGGTGGCGCGCCAGCGCTGATGCTGCGCGGTCCCTGTAGGAGCGGCCTTGTGTCGCGAAAGGGCTGCGCAGCAGCCCCGGCGGTTGATGCATCAACGCAGATACCCTGGGGCCGCTACGCGCCCCGTTCGCGACACAAGGCCGCTCCTACAGGGACCGCGTAACCCTGAGCAACATCATGGCTGCCCCGTTTCCTGCATCATCCTCTCCAACCCCGCATAGTCTGCGTGCGTCACCGGCACCAGCCCGGTGGCGCCTTGTGAGGCGGCGAAGGCCGCCAGCGTCTCGGGTGACTCCAGCATGACCTTGCGCAACCGCTGCCTGAGCGCTGGACACAGCCCGGCACTGAATACATAGGGGTCGTAATGAATCGGTGCCGAGCGCCACAATACCCGCAACCGGGCCGGGTCGATGGCGTGGCTGGCCAGGTAGGCATCGGCCCGCTCGCTGGCGACGAAGGCCGCCTCGACCCGCCCTTCGAGCAGCGCCTCCAGTGCCTTGTCATGGTTGCCGGCATACACCAGCGCGCCGAAATAGCCAGGCAACGGGCTGTCGACCTGCGCGGCGAACTCGACACTGGGCACCAGGCCGCCGGACGTGCTGGCCGGATCGCTCAGGGCCACCCGGGTGCCACGCACGGCCGTGACGCTGGCGGGGCCGTCGACACGGCTCAGCAGCAGCGCCTGGTAGTGGTTGCCCGGCGGCGTGTAGGTCCCACCGCTGAGGGTGAACGAAGCGAACGCTTCGATGCGCCGGTCACGGCGATGGGCGAGTATGTAAGAGGCAGGGCCCAGCCGACCGATATCAGCGCCGCCGGAGACGATGGCATCCACCACGCTTTCGTAGGAAGGACTGATCACCAGTTCCACCGGCACCCCGGCGGCTGCGCCCAGGCGTTCGAGCAATGGCTGGTGTTCGCGGCGCATCGCCTCGACGTCCTTGATCGGGATCATCGCCAGCCGCAGGCTGTGGGGCGTGCAGGTGGCCGTCGCGGGATTGGCCAGCAGTTGCGCCAGCGCCAGGCCGATCAGCGTCTTCAGTACACGCATGCCTTTTCCTCACTGCCGTTGTAGGGCGGGTATTCGAGCAACTGGGCCGGCGACAGTGGCCGGCTGAAGTGGTAGCCCTGAGCGATGTCGCAGCCGGCGAGCTTCAGGCACACCACCTGCTCGCGGGTCTCGACGCCCTCGGCGACCACCTCCAGGCCCAGGCGTTTGGCCAGGATGATGGTCGAGGACACGATCGGGCTGTCGTCATGGCTGTTGGACAGCGGTGCGATCAGCGCCCGGTCGATCTTCAGCTTGGACAGCGGCAGCGCCTGCAGATGGGCAAAACCGGCATAGCCGCGGCCGAAGTCGTCGAGGCTGATACCGAGCCCGGCGGCACGTAGGCGATGCAGGTGTGCCACCGCGCAGCCGTGCGGATCGAGCACGGCGGTTTCGGTGATCTCCAGCTCCAGGCGTTGCGCGGCGATGCCGTAGTAGTCGAGTTCGCCCAGCAGGCGTTCGCTGAAATCGGCCTGGCGCAGTTGCAGGGCCGATACGTTCACCGCCAGCCGGGCGACATGCTCGCGGGCGCTCCAGCGCGCCAGCTCCTCGCAGGCCAGGCGCAGTACCTCCCAGCCCAGCTCGACGATGAAGCCGCTGCGCTCGGCCACGCCGATGAAACGGTCGGGATAGAGCAGGCCGAATTCCGGATGATCCCAGCGCACCAGCGCTTCGTAACCGAGCACCTGCAGGGTGTCCAGGCGTATCTGCGGCTGGAAGTGCAGGATGAACTGGTGTTCGGCCAGGGCACTGCCAAAGGCCTGTTCCAGGGTGAAGGCCTGGATGTCGGAGAGGTTCAGCGACGGGTCGAAGAAGCGGTACTGGGCACGCCCGGCCTGCTTGGCCGAGTACATGGCGGCATCGGCGCTGCGGATCAGCTGGTCGATGGCCTGGCCATCGCGTGGGCAGATGCTCACACCGACGCTCGGGCTGGTATTGACCTCCTGGCCGTCGAGGGCATAGGTGGCTGAGAGCTTGTCCACCAGGGCGCGGACCCAGGCGTCGATCTGCTCTTCGCTGCGCTCGCCGGCCAGCAGCACCACGAATTCGTCGCCGCCGAAGCGCGAGGCCTCGTCGCCAGGCTCGAGCAGGCGACGGATGCGCCCGGCGACGGCCTGCAGCAGGAGGTCGCCGACCTTGTGCCCGAGCGAGTCGTTGATCGACTTGAAACGATCCATGTCGATGAACAGGATCGCCGTCAGCCGGCGCTTGCCGCGCTGGCGGGTGAGCGTCTGGGTGGCCACCTCGACGAACTGGCGACGGTTGTGCAGGCCGCTGAGGTGATCGGTGGCGGCGGCATGGCTGCTGCGCCGGTGTTCTTCCTCCAGGCGGCCGATCAGCCGCTGGTTGACCTGTTGGGCATGTTCCAGCTCGCGAAAGGCTTCCTGACGCTTGTGCAGCAGGCGCAGCCCCCAGGCCAGGCTGGCGAGGATCATCAGGGTCATGCAGAGGTTCAGCCACAACTGGCGGCTGGCGGCGAGCGCGGCGGGGGTGAGGATCTCGTCATGGCGCTGGCTGACCACCACGCTGAAACCGCGATCGACGACCCGACGATACAGGCTCTGGTAGGGGCCCTCTAGGGTGTACTGGGTCAGTTGCCCGACTTCGTCGCCACTGCCCGGCAGCCCGGGCACCAGGGTCTGGCCGGCCACCACCACGCCGCTGCTGTCGATGCGCAGGCGCTCCTGGCCGTCATCCTGGAGCAGGCGCATCAGGCCGGTGCGACCCAGGTCGATGTGCTGGAACAGTACCGCGAGGTAACCGATGTCCAGCTGTACCACGAGGACATTGTCGATTTCGCGGCCGGGCAGGTCGGTCAGCGGCAGCAGGAAGGGCAGGCGCCAGGTGGGCAGTGCCGCCGGGTTGGTATTGGGGATGGCACGGGGCATGAATGCCTTGAAACCGTGGCGGGAAACATGGGTCTTGAGCTGCTCGAGCCAGGCCTGGGGCAGTTGTGCCGGTTCGTCGGCGTGGCTGGAGGAGAGCAGGCGGCCATGTCGGTCGTAGAGACTCATGCGCTTGAACACCGGGTCTTCGGCGAGGATCCGCGCCAGGTTCTGGTTGCCCTGGCGCAGGGTCAGCATGTCGGCCTGGGTGACCCGGCCCACGGCCTGGGCGCGATCCACCAGCTGGCGCAGGTTCTCGGCGACGATGCTGGCCAGGTTGAGGTGCTCGGCGGCCTTGGCGGCCAGGGCGTCCTGGCGTGAGGCGGACTTCTGGCCGATGTGCGAGGCCCAGAGAAAGGTCAGCGTGGCGGCGCACAGGGTCAGCAGCAGCAGGGGGAGAAGCCCTGCGGAGGAGCGTGAACGGCGGATCACAGACGATTTCCCCGGCCCTGGGTGATGGGGGGGAAAATACGACAGAAACATGACGGGGTGATGACTGGTGGCGTTTTGCCTTTACTCGCTATCCTTCAAGGTCTTTGGCGCAAGAGGACCTCGATCGCGTTCTGGGTGCCAGGCAATTAGCTATGCGGAACAGCCTTGACCACCCCCGCATACTGCGCCTTCAGATGCCCCTGCTCATCCAGCAGATACGCATCCATCACCTCACGCACCACGGGTCCCGCGACCCGACCACCGGCCTCGCCGTTCTCGATCATCACCGCCACCACCATTGCCGGGTGCTCGGCCGGGGCGAAGCCGACGAACAGGGCGTTGTCGCGGTGGCGTTCGAGGGTCTTGTCGCGGTTGTAGCGCTCGCCCTGCTTGATCGCCACCACCTGCGCCGTGCCGCTCTTGCCGGCGATGCGGTACTGCGCGCCGGCGGCGGCGGCGCGGGCGATGCCGCGCGGGTCGTGCATGACCATCTGCATGCCCTGGCTGACCTGGTCCCAGGCGTGCCGGTCGTGCAGCACGATATCCGGCATCGGATTGGGGTCCACCGGCGCCTGGCCGCCGATGGTCAGTGCCAGGTGCGGGCGGTGCCAGGCGCCCTTGCTGGCCAAGAGGCTGGTGGCCTGGGCCAGTTGCAGCGGGGTGACCTGCATGTAGCCCTGGCCGATGCCGAGGATCAGCGTCTCGCCGGGGAACCAGGCCTGGCGCCGGGTGGCGCGTTTCCAGGTCTGTGAAGGCATCAGCCCCGGCGCTTCCTCGAACATGTCCAGCGAGACCTTCTGGCCCAGGCCGAACTCGGCCATGTAGTCGTGCAGGCGGTCGATGCCCAGCTTGTGCGCGAGGTCGTAGAAGTAGGTGTCGTTGGAACGCATGATCGCCGTGTACATGTCCACCCAGCCATCGCCCGTGCGGTTCCAGTTGCGGTACTTGTGGTCGTAGTTGGGCAGCTCGTAGTAGCCGGGGTCGAAGACCCGGCTGGCGGGGTTGATCACGCCGCTGTCGAGGCCGGCGATGGCCACCTCGGGCTTGACCGTCGAGCCGGGGGCGTACAGCCCGCGCAGCACGCGGTTGAACAGTGGCCGGTCGATGGAGTCGCGCAGGGCGGCGTACTGCCTGTAGCTGATGCCCTTGACGAACAGGTTGGGGTCGAAGGCCGGGTTGCTGACCATCGCCAGCACATCACCGTTGGCCGGGTCGAGCACCACCACCGCGCCGCGCCGTTCACCCAGTGCTTTCTCGGCGGCCTGCTGCAGGTGGGCGTCGAGGCTCAGCACGATGTCCTTGCCCGGCACCGGGTCGTGGTGGTTGAGCACCCGCATCACCCGGCCCTGGGCGTTGGTCTCGACTTCTTCGTAGCCCACCTGACCGTGCAGTTCGTTCTCGTAGAAGCGTTCGATGCCGGTCTTGCCGATCGACTGGGTGCCGCGGTAGGCGGTGCTGTCGAGGGTCTTGGCTTCCTTTTCATTGATGCGCCCGACGTAGCCCACCGAATGGGCGAAGTGCTCGGCCAGCGGGTATTCGCGGATGAACTGCGGCTCGACCTCCAGCCCCGGCAGGCGGAACTGGTTGACCGCGATCAGGGCGATCTGCTCTTCGCTCAGACCCACCAGCAGGGTCACCGGCTCGAACGGCTTGCGTCCACGGCGCAGGTCCTTGTCGAACTGGTGGCGGTCGTCCTCGGACAGACCGAGGATCTGCGCCAGGCTGTCGAGCACCCGTGCCGGGTCGCCGGCCCGTTCGCGGGTCATGGTCAGGTTGAAGCTGGGCTTGTTGTCGGCCAGCACCACGCCGTTGCGGTCATAGATCAGGCCGCGTTCGGGTGGAATCGGCAGCACATGCACGCGGTTGTTCTCCGACACCGCGCTCTGCTGGTCATGCTGCAGCACTTGCAGGACATAGAGCCGGCCCACCAGCACCGCCACCAGGCTCATCACCAGCAGGGCGCAGGCCAGCAACCGGCGGTTGACCAGGTGCTTTTCCTTTTCGTGGTCCTTGAGGGGAATGGGCTGGGGCATGGGCGTCGCGGTGTCACGGAATGGGGTCGCGATGCTACGCGGGCGGGCAGGGGGGCTCAAGGCGAGCCCCGCCGCGCAATTCCCGCGCAGCACCGGTCGGCCCCGCGTCCAGGGGGCTGGCGGCGAATATGAAGTTTCCTTCATGGAACGCTGGGACGGCGCTGGGAACGATCGGATTTGTGGCGAAGGGATAGGATTTGTCAGAATACGCGACAAGCAATCATTATCATTCGCAAGGTAATCCATGCAGTCGGTTCTCGCTTCCCATGCCCCGGTGCGCATCCTCGCCATCGAGGACGATCCCGTCCTGTCCGCCCATATCGGCAGCCATCTGGGCGAGCGCGGCTTCGCGGTGACCGTTCGCCACGGCACTGGCGATGTGCCGCAACTGCTGCGCGAGGGCGGCTTCGACCTGATCCTGCTGGATATCCTGCTGCCGGACAGCAATGGCCTGGACATGCTCGTCGAGTTGCGCCGCCGCCAGCGCGTGCCAGTGATCCTGATGTCGGCGCTGGGCGCCGAGCAGGATCGTATCGTCGGCTACAGCCAGGGTGCCGACGACTACCTGGCCAAGCCCTTCAGCATGGCGGAGATGGATGTGCGCATCGATGCCCTGCTGCGCCGGATCGCCTACGAGCGGCAAGGCCCGGTCAGTCATCAGGATCTGGGCAGCGCCCTGGGCCTGACCTTCGACCCGCTGCGCGGCGATGTCTGCCACGACCAGTGCTGGGCCGGGCTGACCGGCTGCGAGTACCGGATCCTCGAGACCCTGCTGCATGCCCAGGACGAAGCGCTGAGCAAGACCTTCCTCTACCAGCAGGCGCTGAACCGCGCCTATTCGATCCATGACCGCAGCCTGGACATGCATGTCAGTCACCTGCGCCGCAAGCTGCAGTCGATCGGCTACGCCGCGGCCAGGGTGGAGACCGTGCGCGGCGTCGGCTACATGCTCAAGCGCGTGCTCCCATGAGGCTGCCGGATCGGCACTCGCTGTTCTGGACACTGCTCGGCGGCATCGCCTTGCTCAGCCTGCTGATCATCAGCCTGCACGTAGATGTCAGCCAACGCCTGGACATGGCCACCTCGACCCTCGGTAGCACGGCGCGCAACACGCTGTCCGATTATGCGCGGCAGGCCGAGCAGGCCTGGGAGGAGGGCGGCGAGGCGGGCGTGGATGCCTTTCTCGACACGTTGACGGCGCAGGAGGGCGTGTGGGCGGCGGTGGTCGGGCCGCATGGCGTGTCGTTGTCGTCGCAGCCCTTGCGTGGGCGAGAGCGTAAAAAGCTCAGCTTCATGCGCTCGTTGGACTGGTCAGTGGGGCGGCCCGGCGGCACGCCGACGTTCTACGTGCCGTTCAGTCGCGGCGAGGCCCAGCTGGTGATGGACCTGCCGGCGCGGCTCAACCCACGCAAGTACAACCACCTGTGGCGAGCCTTGCTCGAGCGGGTGTTGCCGGCCGCTCTGGCGCTGGGTCTGGGCGTGCTGCTGTACCGCCGGGTCATCGCGCCGCTGGCCGTGCTGCGGCGCCAGGCCATCGCCCTGAGCGCCGGCGACCTGTCCGCGCGGGTCGGCGGGCAACTCACCCGGCGTCGCGACGAACTGGGTGAACTGGCGGGGGCCTTCGATCACATGGCCGGTCGCCTGGAAAATACCGTGGCATTCCAGCGCCGCTTGCTGCGCGACCTGTCCCACGAGCTGCGCACCCCCTTGAGTCGGCTGCGTGTCAGCGGCGAGCGCGAGCAGGACAACCAGGCCTTGCGTCAGCGCCTGGAGCGCGAAGTGCAGGGCATGGAGCGGCTGATCAACGATACCCTGGAGCTGGTCTGGCTGGACACCGAGCGGCCGCTCCTGCCACTGGAGCCAGTGGATGTGGGGCGGCTGTGGGAAGTGTTGTGCGACGACGTCTGTTACGAGACCGGCTGGCCGGTCGAACAGCTGCGCAATGCGCTGCCTGCCAGTTGCACGGTGCTCGGCCACCTCAACAGCCTGGCCCAGACCCTGGAAAACCTGTTGCGCAATGCCGTGCGCCACTCGCCGTCGGGCGGCGTTGTGACCCTGGGCGGCCATTGCGAGGGTGATACCTGGTTGCTGTGGGTCGAGGATCAGGGGCCCGGCGTCGAACCGCAGCACCTGGAAAGCATCTTCCAGCCCTTTACCCGGCTCAATGCCGCGCGTCCGGGTGGCGATGGCTTTGGCCTCGGACTGTCGATCGCCCGCAGCGTCACGCAGCTGCAGGGCGGCGAGGTCTGGGCGCAGAACCGCTCACCGGGCCTGCGGGTCAGCCTGCGGCTGAGAAATGTATAGATTGTAAAATAGATTTACTCTCAAATGAGAATATATAGCATTCGTGCTCGTCCCGTGCCGGCCCCGGGGCGAGTCGGATCGTCGTGCTCCCGCTCGCTCCTTGCCCGGACAGTTTCCAACGCGCAAGGAGTGTCCCGATGCAGCCCCGATTCAAGCTCAACCATCTCTGCCTGGCCCTGCTGGCGGCGTCGCCCGCGACCCTGTGGGCCGCCACCGACAGCCAGGGCAACGAGGTGCTTGAACTGAGCGACACCCACGTGGTGGCCACCGCCGAGCAGGAGCTGAAGCAGGCATCGGGCGTCTCGATCATCAGCGCCGAGGACATCAAGAAGCGTCCGCCGGTCAACGACCTGTCCGAGATCATTCGCAAGATGCCCGGGGTCAACCTGACCGGCAACGGCGCCAGTGGCTCGCGGGGCAACAACCGGCAGATCGATCTGCGCGGCATGGGCCCGGAAAACACCCTGATCCTGATCGACGGCAAGCCGGTGACCTCGCGCAACGCGGTGCGCTACACCCGTGCCGGCGAGCGCGACACCCGCGGCGACAGCAATTGGGTGCCGGCCGACCAGGTCGAAAGCATCGAGGTGCTCCGAGGCCCGGCGGCGGCCCGCTATGGCTCGGGTTCCATGGGCGGGGTGGTGAACATCATCACCAAGCGCCCGACCCAGGAAATGACCGGCAGCATCACCGCCTTCACCAACCTGCCCGAGGACGATGCCGAGGGCATGACCAAACGCACCACCTTCAGCCTCGCCGGCCCGCTGACCGAGTCGCTGACCTTCCGCGTGTACGGCAACCTGAACAAGACCGACGCCGACGACGCCGACATCAACCAGGGCCATACCGACACCGCCAGCGGCTCGTCCCTGGCCGCCGGCCGCGAGGGCGTGCGCAACAAGGACATCAACGCCCTGGTGAGCTGGGCGCTGGACAACCAGCAGACGATCGATTTCGAGACCGGCTTCAGTCGCCAGGGCAACATCTACGCTGGCGACGTCGGCACCGGCGGCACCGACTCGCTGGTGCCGGGCAGCACCATCAACGGCTGGCTAGGTCGCGAGACCAATACCATGTACCGCCAGGACTTCTCCGTTACCCATCGCGGCGACTGGGACTTCGGCACTTCCCGTGTGCTGGCGCAGTACGAGAAGACCCGCAACAACCGTCTGCTCGAAGGCATGACCGGCAGCGTCGACGGTGATATCAGCGGCAACGAGAAAGCCACCAGCACCTACGACAGCTACCTGGTCCAGGGCCAGCTGGACCTGCCGCTGGATCTGCTGCGTCCACAAACCCTTACTCTGGGCGCCGAGTGGAACTACCAGGAACTCGACGACCCCAGCACCTTGAACCGCGCCGTGGGCACCACGCTGCCGACCTCCGCTGCCGGGGCGCGGCCCACCGACATGGACGCCACCATCATGGCCGTCTACGCCGAGGACAATATCGAGCTGACACCAAACTGGTTCCTCACCCCGGGCCTGCGTCTGGACCACCATGACCAGTTCGGCGCCAACTGGAGCCCGAGCCTGAACACCTCGTACAAGCTCACTGAGGACGTCACCCTCAAGGCCGGCATCGCCCGGGCGTTCAAGGCGCCGAACCTGTACCAGTCCAACCCCAACTACCTGTACCGCAGCAACGGCAACGGCTGTGCCCCGAGCCTCAGCTCGAACGGTTGCTACGTGCTGGGCAACGCCGACCTCGACCCGGAGATCAGCGTCAACAAGGAACTGGGGGTGAGCTTCGCCCGCGATGGCTGGAGTGCCAGCCTGACCTACTTCCGCAACGACTACGACAACAAGATCGTCTCGGCCAACGACGTGACCGGGCGCACGGCCACCAACGAGGCGATCCTGCGCTGGGACAACGCCCAGGACGCGGTGGTCAAGGGCTGGGAAGGCAGCATCGGCGTGCCGCTGCTGGGCGAGGCCGGCGAGGTGCTGAGCTGGAACACCAACTTCACCTACATGGACGCCAACGAGGACAGCGACGGCAACCCGCTGTCGGTGGTGCCTGAGTACACCGTCAACACCATGCTCGACTGGCAGGTGACCGAGGCCCTGTCGCTGAGCCTGACCGGCACCTACTACGGCAAGCAGGAGCCGCGCCAGTTCAACCCGACCCGCGAGGTCAGCGTCACGGCGCAGAACGAGCTGAAGACCCTTGATCCGTACCATGTCTGGGGCATCGGTGGCACTTACGCGCTGAACAAGAACCTGTCGTTCGGCGCCGGCATCAGCAACCTGTTCGACAAGCGCGTGTACCGCGAAGGGGCGGGGACCAGCGCCGGCGCCGCCACCTACAACGAGCCGGGGCGCGCGTTCTATGCGTCGGTGACCACCTCGTTCTGATGAAAGCGGGGCTGCTGCGCAGCCCTTTCGCGGCACAAGGCCGCTCCTACAGAGGGATGTGATTTTCTGTAGGAGCGGCCTTGTGCCGCGAAAGGGGCGCAACGCGCCCCCAAGGAATGCAAACCGTGAATATCGCCTGGCCCATGCTCTCGCGCATCGTCGCCGCCGTGCTCGGCGGCTATGCCTTCACTTACGCCTTCACCGCCGCGCTGGCGCGGCTGTTGCCGCTGCAGCCAGCGGATGCCCTGATCGTCGCCACCGTGCTGTCGTTCGCCGTCTACACAGGTGCGATCCTCTGGGCCTTCGCCTGCCGCAGCGCCACCCGCGGCTGGGCCGGCCTCGCCCTCGGCGTGCCGTTGGCGCTGATCGGCTTCTGGCCGCAACTGCTGGAGCGCCTGGGATGAAGCAGAAAACCATCACCCAATCCCTGTCATGGCTGCACACCTGGAGCGGGCTGCTGTTCGGCTGGGTGCTGTTCGCCATCTTCCTCACCGGCACCCTGGCGGTATTCGACAAGGAGATCGACAACTGGCTGCGTCCGGAAATCCCGGCGCACAGCCTGGACAGCCGCGAGGCGGCGCAGAGCGCGCTGGACTACCTGCAGGCCCGTCATCCGCACGCCCGCACCTGGAACATCGGCCTGCCCAACGAACGCGCACCCACCCTCAGCGTGTCTACCGGCGAGCAGCGTCGCGGCGGCGGACAGGCGCTGGACCCGGAAACCGGCGAGCTGCTGCAGGTGCGTGAAACGGCCGGCGGCGGCTTCTTCTTCCGTTTCCATTTCACCCTCAACCTGCCGCGCCTGCTCGGCATCTGGGTGGTGGGCCTGGCGGCGATGGCGATGCTGGCGGCGTTGGTCAGCGGCATCGTCATCCACAAAAAGTTCTTCAAGGAGTTCTTCACCTTCCGCCCGGCCAAGGGCCAGCGCTCCTGGCTGGACGCGCACAACGCCACCGGCGTGCTGGTGCTGCCGTTCCACCTGATGATCACCTACACGGGCCTGGTGATCTTCTACCTGATCTATATGCCGGCGGCCTCCGATGCGCTGTTCGGCGGGGATCGCGAGGCACTCAATCGCGCCCTGCGCGGCATGCCCGAGCAGCATGCCGGCCAGGGACGCCAGCCACCTCAGGAGGTTGCCGGGCCGGCGCCGTTGACGGCGTTGCCGCCGCTGCTGGCCGAGGCCGAGCGCGTGCTGGGGCCGTTGGCCAGCCTGTCGATCCACAACCCGGGGCGCGGCGATGCGCGGATCGAGGTGCGCCCGCTGCTGGGCAATCGCATCGAGCTGACCAAGGGCCAGAGCATGGTCTTCGATGGTGTGACCGGCAAGGTACTGCGGGCGCCCGCCGAAAGCCGCCCGAGCCTGCTCATGCAACGGGTGCTGGCGGGCATGCACTTCGCCCAGTTCGGCGGCTACCCGATGCGCTGGCTGTACTTCGTCTGCGGCCTGGCCAGCTGCGCGATGATCGCCACGGGGCTGGTGCTGTTCACCGTCAAGCGCCGACGCCGGCATGACGGCGAAGGGGCGCTGGGCGCCGCGCTGTATGTCGGCGCCGAGCGCATCAACGTCAGCGTGGTGGCCGGCCTGGCGCTGGCCTGCGTCGGCCTGTTGTGGGCCAACCGCCTGTTGCCGCTCGAGCTGGCGCAGCGTGACGGCTGGGAGGTGCGGGTGTTCTTCCTGATCTGGCTGGCGACCTTGCTGCACGCCTGCCTGCGCCCCTGGTTACGGGCCTGGCAGGAGCAGCTCGGGCTGGCGGCGGCGCTGTGCCTGGGGTTGCCGTTGCTGAACGTGGTCACGGTCAATCGCGGCGACTACATCCCTCTGGAAGTCACCACCCTGGTGGTCGGCGGCCTGCTGGCCGCGTGTGCCTGGAAAATCGGGCAGCCAGCGCCGGAGCGTGCGCTGCGTGTCCGTACGGAGGTCAACTGAAATGGGGCTGGCGATAGCCACGGGACTGTGGTTGGCGTACAGCGGCATGATCGCCCTGTGCCTGGGGCTGGAGCGGCACTACAAACAGGTCTGGGGACGGCCGCCATCGTTGTCGCTGCGTCGGGCGCTGCGGCTATCGGGCTGGCTGGCGTTGGCGGCCAGCTTCGCCGCCAGCGTCGCGGCCTGGGGCTGGGCCATGGGGCCTATCGGCGGGCTTGGCCTGGTCTCGCTGGCGGGGTTGGTGCTGGTGTTGGTGCTGCCCTACCAGCCGCGGCTGGCGATTGGAACGGCTGTGGCGGGGTGGCCAGTGCTGGCACTGGCGACACTGGCAGGGTAATGCCTGTCGGCGCATTTGCCATCCGTGTGGCGGCTCTCCATACTCGACAAGGCAGAGCCGACCGCATGACCCACGCCGCACGACCTGGGGCTGCGCACAAGATCGGCCGCCGTTCCGTGCCTTAGCCGTTTCCTCCGACTCGAAGTGGAAGTGACGGATGTTCGATAGAAGCAGTTCCCAATCCCGCCCCTGGCGCCTGGCAGGCGCACTGTTCGCCACCTTGCTGCTGGCGCTGCCCGTGGGCGCGGCGGAAAAGTTCAAGGTGGTCACCACCTTCACCATCATTGCCGACATGGCCCGCAACGTGGCGGGTGATGCCGCCGTGGTCGAGTCGATCACCAAGCCCGGCGCCGAGATCCACAATTACTCGCCGACCCCCGGCGACCTGCGCCGCGCCCAGGGGGCGCAGCTGATCCTGTGGAATGGCCTGAACCTGGAGCTGTGGTTCGAGAAGTTCTTCCAGCGCCTGCAGCAGGTGCCGGGGGTGGTGGTGTCCGACGGCATCGAGCCGATGGGCATCGTCGCCGGCCCCTACAGCGGCAAGCCCAATCCGCACGCGTGGATGTCGCCGCGCAATGCCCTGGTCTACGTCGACAACATCCGCGACGCCCTGGTGCGCCACGACCCGGGCAACGCCCAGGCCTACCAGCGCAACGCCGAGGCCTACAAGGCGCGTATCGAGGCGACCATCGCGCCGCTGCGCGCCCGTCTCGAGCAGATTCCCGCCGGCAGGCGCTGGCTGGTCAGCAGCGAAGGCGCGTTCTCCTACCTGGCCCGCGACTTCGGCCTGAAGGAGCTGTACCTGTGGCCGATCAACGCCGACCAGCAGGGCACGCCGAACCAGGTGCGCACGGTCATCGACGCGGTCAGGGCGCATCACATCCCGGCGGTGTTCAGTGAAAGCACGGTGTCCGACAAGCCGGCCCGCCAGGTGGCCCGGGAAACCGGCGCGCACTATGGCGGCGTGCTCTACGTCGACTCCCTGAGCGCCCAGGACGGGCCGGTGCCGACCTACCTCGACCTGCTGCGGGTGACCACCGACACCATCGTCCAGGGCCTGGGCCAGGCAGGCAGCCAATGAACCAGCACAACCAGGCCCTGGAAAGCGGCATCGTCGTCCAGGGCGCCACCGTGACCTACCGCAACGGCCATACCGCGTTGCACGACGCCAGCTTCGAACTGCCGATGGGCTCGATCACCGCGCTGGTGGGCATCAACGGCTCGGGCAAGTCGACCCTGTTCAAGGCCATCATGGGCCTGGTGCGTTTGGCCGCCGGGCGCATCAGCGTGCTGGGCCTGCCGGCCGAGCGCGCCCTGCGGCGCAAGTGCACGGCCTACGTGCCCCAGGCCGAGGAAGTGGACTGGGACTTTCCGGTGCTGGTCGAGGACGTGGTGATGATGGGGCGCTACGGGCACATGGGCCCGCTGCGCATCCCCCGACGCGTCGATCACGAGGCGGTGGACGCGGCGCTGTGCCGGGTCGACATGCAGGCCTTGCGCAAGCGGCAGATCGGCGAACTGTCCGGTGGTCAGCGCAAGCGTGTGTTCCTCGCCCGCGCCCTGGCCCAGGACAGCCGGGTGATCCTGCTCGACGAGCCGTTCACCGGGGTCGACGTGAAGACCGAAGACCAGATCATCCAGCTGCTGCGCGAACTGCGCGCTGAAGGGCGGATCATGCTGGTGTCGACCCACAACCTCGGTTCGGTGCCGGAGTTCTGCGACCGGGTGGTGCTGATCAAGCGCACCGTGCTGGCCCACGGGCCGACTGACGAGGTCTACACCCGCGACAATCTCGAACGCGCCTTCGGCGGGGTGCTGCGCCACTTCGCCCTGCTGCCGGGCGATCCGTCGCAGCAACCACCGGTCAGCGTGTTCAGCGACGACGAGCGGCCGCTGATCCTGCGCAACGGCCTGCCGGCGCGCCGTGAGCCGGGCAGCGACAGCGAGGCCGACGCATGATCGAACTGCTGCTCGAGCCGTTTGCCTACGGCTACATGCGCAATGCCCTGTGGGTCTCGACCCTGGTCGGCGGGGTCTGCGCGTTCCTGTCCTGCTACCTGATGCTCAAGGGCTGGTCGCTGATCGGCGATGCACTGTCCCACGCCATCGTGCCGGGGGTGGCTGGCGCCTACATGATCGGCCTGCCGTTTTCCCTCGGCGCGTTCTTCGCCGGCGGGCTGGCCTCGGCGGCGCTGCTGTTCCTGCAGCGCCGCACGCGGCTCAAGGAAGATGTGGTGATCGGCATGATCTTCACCTCGTTCTTCGGCCTGGGCCTGTTCATGGTCTCGCTATCTCCGACCTCGGTGAACATCCAGACCATCGTCCTCGGCAACATCCTGGCGATCACCCCGGGCGACACCCTGCAACTGGCGATCATCGGCCTGGTCACCCTGGCGGTGCTGCTGGCCAAGTGGCGCGACCTGATGCTGACCTTCTTCGACGAGCAGCAGGCCCGCGCAGTCGGCATTCGCCCGGATGCACTCAAGCTGCTGTTCTTCGCCTTGCTGTCGGCCTCGACCGTGGCCGCGTTGCAGACGGTGGGGGCGTTCTTGGTGATCTGTATGGTCATCACCCCTGGCGCCACGGCCTACCTGCTCAGCGACCGCTTTCCCCGGTTGCTGGTCATCGCCGTCGCCATTGGCGCCCTGACCAGCCTGACCGGCACCTACCTAAGCTACTACCTCGACGGCGCCACCGGCGGCGTGATCGTCGTGCTGCAGACGCTGATCTTCCTGCTGGTGTTCGTCTTCGCCCGCAAGCACGGGCTGCTGGCCGCGCGCCGTCGTCGGCGCCAGGCGCTGGAGGTGCAGCCATGAACGTGATCGACCTGCTGCTGGAACCCTTGCGCTTCGACTTCATGGTCAACGCCATGGCCATCGCCGTGCTGATCGCCATTCCCATGGCACTGCTGTCGTGCTTCCTGGTGCTCAAGGGCTGGGCGCTGCTGGGCGATGCCATCGCCCACGCAGTGTTCCCCGGCGTGGTGATCGCCTACATCGTGCAGGTTCCCTACGCCATCGGGGCGTTCCTGGCCGGCATGTTCTGCGCGGTGGCCACGGGCTACCTCAAGGAGAACAGCCGCATCAAGCAGGACACGGTGATGGGCATCGTCTACTCGGGGATGTTCGGCCTGGGGCTGGTGCTGTACCTGAAGATCCAGTCCGATGTGCACCTGGACCATATCCTGTTCGGCGACATCCTCGGCGCCGGCCCCCAGGACCTGTGGCTGTGCGCGGGCATCGCCGTGCTCACGGCGCTGGTCATCGCCACCAAGTGGAAGGACCTGATGCTGCACACCTTTGATGCGGTGCAAGCCCACGCGGTGGGCCTGCGCAGCGGCTGGCTGCACTATGGCCTGCTGTGCCTGATCTCGTTGGCGGTGGTCGGGGCGCTGAAGGCCTCGGGGGTGATCCTGGCGATCGCCTTGCTGATTGCCCCGGGGGCCATCGCCGCGCTGCTGACGCGCCAGTTCCGGCACATGTTGTGGCTGTCGTTGCTGGTCGCCATCGGCTGTTCGTTCGTGGGCGTGTACGGCTCGTTCTACCTCGACAGCGCCCCGGCGCCGACCATCGTCATGGCCTTTGCCGGGGTGTTTGTGCTGGTGCTGCTCTGGCAGGCGCTTGGGCGCAGGTTCGGGTCGCCCATGGCGACGTGAACGACCCTCAGAGACTGAGGGTCAGGCTTACGCTGAAGTTGCGTGGCTCGCCCGGCAGCACCCACGAACTGTTGTACGAGCGTTCGTAGTACTTGCGGTCGAACAGGTTGTTGAGGTTCAGCCCCACTGTGACCTGTTCGCTGGCCTTGTAGTGCGCCAGCAGGTCGACCGTGCTGTAGGCATCCAGGGTGAAGTGGCTGCCGGCCTGGCCGGAGCGTTCGCCGACATAGTTGAACGCCGCGCCGATGTCCGAGCCGCGCAGGGCGCCGTCCTGGAACTCGTAAACGCCCATCACGCTGCCGCTGTTGCGGGCAATGCCCAGCAGGTCGCTGCCCTTGGGCAGGGCCGCGTCGCCCTTGGTGACCTCGGCATCGATGTAGGCGTAGGCGCCGATCACCCGCACGGCATCGGTCAGCTGGCCGCTGAACTGCAAGTCCAGCCCCTGGCTACGCGCTTCGCCCGCCGCCACGCTTTCGCCGAGCGCGTCGGTGGTGATGACGTTTTCCTTGTCGATATGGAACAGCGCGATGGTCGCGCCCAGGCGGTTGTCTAGCAGGTCGAGTTTTAGTCCGGTCTCGTAGCCCAAGCCTTTTTCAGGCTTGTAGACCTGGCCCTGGGTGCCAATGGTATTGGGCTTGAACGAGGTCGAGGCGTTGGCGAACACGCCCACCTGCGGGGTCAGTTGATACAGCAGCCCTATGCGCGGCGTGGCGACATCCTTCGCCTGGCTGTTGCTGACCCCGGTGGAGCGGTTCTGCGCAGTCTGTTCGATGCGCTCCAGGCGCACACCGAGCAGGCCGCGCAGGCGCTCGGTGAAGGCGATCTGGTCCTGCAGGTTGAGAGCATGGCTTTCGGTGCGTTCGAAGAAGTCGTTGGCCCGTGTAAGTGTCGGCTTGGGCTTGCCGTACACCGGGTTGTAGATGTCCAGGCCATAGCCCGCCGAGGTCGCGCTTTGCGGGTATTTCTGGCTGTTGCGGTAGTTTTCGTATTCAAGCCCGATCAGGCTCTGGTGCTGCCAGCCGAGCAGCTGGAACTGGCCGTGCAGCTCGACCTGGGTGATGTTGTCGTTCCACTCGAAGTTGCGCTCGCGGTAGAAGCGGGTGAGGGTGTTGCCGACCAGGGCCTGGGGCTCTGAGCTGTTGCCCTTGAGCGTGCCCTGGGTGTAGTGGTTGGCCAGGCGCAGCTTCCAGTCGTCGTTGAGGAAGTGCTCCAGCGCCAGGTCGAGGGTCTGGTTGTCGTTGCGGATCCTACCGTCGTTGGGTTCGCCCATGAAGGCCGAGCGCGGTACCGAACCCAACTGGCCGTTGACCGCCGGAATGCCCCGGTCGAACACCGATTCGGTGCGCGAGAACTCGGCATCGAGCATCACGCGGGTGTCCGGTGACAGCTGCCAGCTCAGCGACGGGCTGACGATGCGTCGTTCACTGTCCACGTGATCGCGGAAACTGCCATTGTCCTCGACCGCCAGGTTGATCCGGCCCAGCAGATTGCCTTCGCTGTCCAGGGGCGAGTTGGCATCCAGGGCGGTGCGGTAGCGGTCCCAGCTGCCCGCGCTCAGGCTGAGAGTGCTGAAGGTCTCGGCTTGGGGGCGTTTGGTGACGATATTGACCAGACCGCCAGGGTCGCCACGGCCATAGAGGCTGGCGGCCGGGCCCTTGAGCACTTCGATGCGCTCGATGCTGGAGGTGTCCGGGGAGCTGTAGCTGCCGCGGTTGATGGCAAAGCCGTTCTTGTACAGCTCGCCGGTGGTGAAGCCGCGCACGCTGTAGTTGAGGAAGGTCAGGCCGCCAAAGTTGTTCTGCCGCGACACGCCACCGGCAAAGTCCAGGGCGCGGTCGATGCGGGTGCTGTTGAGGTCCTTGATCACCTGGGCGGGCACCACCTGGATGCTCTGCGGGGTGTCGCGGATATCGCTGTCGGTGCGGGTGGCGGTGGCCGAGCGGGTGGCGCGGTAGCCTTGCACGGGACCGTCGGCTCGCTCTTCGAGGTAGGCGTCGGTGATCGAGGTTTCCTCCAGCAGCAGGGGTTGGGCTGCCGAGAGGGGTTGGCCGAACAGGCCCAGGGTGAGGCCGGCCAGAAGCGGTGCGCGAGGGTTCACGAGGGTTCTCCAATGAATACGTAATAACGTAACATTTAACGTTGTGCTGGCGCCACAGTCAGATGAGGTATTCAGAGCGGTTGTCAGATGGGAATGATTCGCGTTATTGTAATGTTATTACGTAACTAGAGGTTCCCATGCAAGTACTGTCCTCACTCAAGCAGGCCAAGCGCCGTCATCGTGATTGCCAGGTGGTCAAGCGTCGTGGCCGGATCTATGTGATCTGCAAGTCCAACCCGCGGTTCAAGGCCAGGCAGGGCGGGGTGAAGAAGAAGCGGGGGTAGCCGCAAGATAAGCGAATGGGGCCGCAAAGCGGCCCAGTGAAGCTAACGGAGCGTCCTGCGCAGACGCCGCCAGCCCAGCACCACGCCACTGAGGGCAATCACCAGTCCACCGCTACTCAGGACGATGATCAGCCCTTCCCGCAACAGCGGCCGCGCCAGCAGCGGTTGCCAGTCCCAGCTGTGCAGCAGGTTGAACAACCAGCGCCCGGTGCGTTGCGCCCGGTCGTGGCTGGCCACCAGCATGCCGCTGGCCGGGTCCAGGTAGACCCAGGTAGCGGCCGGGTCATCGAAGCGCAGGCGCAGCACGGGTAATGGACGGGACTGGAAACCGTACATGCTCTGCGGGTCGCGGGCGAAGTAGTGGAAGTCGTAGGCGGTCTGCCAGTCATCTTGCACCGCAATGCCCGGGGCCATGGCCTGCGCGGCCGCCAGCAACCGCTGTCGGGCAAACGCCCGGGCCGGTGGCGTGTCGGCTTCGAGGATGCGGCTGTCGCCGTCGGCATTGCGTGCCACCAGGTAGGTGACATCGGCCAGGCGCTGCCACTGCAACTCGACGGTGTTGAACTGCTCCTCGTCGCGCAACAGTCCCAACACCGTGGCGACCGGCAGCTTGAGGTCGGCGGCGCGCAGCGGGCCGGGTTGCAGGGCGATCTGGGAATGACTGTCGGTCAGGCCCCAGGGGCGCATCGACATCAGACCGCTGAACACCCACAGCACCAGCACCCCGCCGAACAGCAGCCCGCCGATGTGGTGCCAACGCAGCCAGCCGCCGGGGTAGGGGCTGCGCGAACCGCTGCGGTAGCGCGTGCGCAGCCGCAGGCGCAGGATGCCCACCGCCATGCCCAGGATCGCCATCAGCGTGCCGAGCACGGACAGGCCGATCACCAGCGTGCGCCAGCCGTTGTCGAAGCCGAATCCACCGCGCAAGGGATATAGCCAGTGCAGCCAGGCACCGACCCAGTTCCATGTGCGCTCCTGCGCGGTGGCATCGCGCACCACTTCACCGCTGCGCCCGGACAGGTACAGCCAGGTGCCAGCGGCATCGTCCACTCGCACCCGGTGCAGGGGCCGGTCGCCGTCCAGGGCCCGGGAGTGGGTCCACATGTCCTCGTCCACCGTGCCCTGGTAGGCCAGCGCCGCGTCACCGGCGTACTGCCGGGCATTGGCCAGGGCCCAGTCGGCATCGGCGTGAGCCAGGAGCTCGCCGCTGGTGGCATCGAGGGCGACGTGGCGGCCGTCGGCCAGCTCCAACAGGTAGTGCGCCCGCCCGCCCAGGCTGGTCAGACGCAGCGCTTTCAACGGCTGCTGCGCCCACTGCGCCGGCAACTCGGCGCAGCAACCCGCCGGCAATGCCGGCAGGTGGGCCAGGCGCTCGGCCGGGGTCAGCTTGGGGTAGCCGACATACAGCATGACCACCCCGGAGACGAACCACAGCGCCATGAACAGGCAGGCGACGATGCCCAGCCAGCGGTGCCACAGGTACAGCTGGCGTTTCAGGCCCATCAGTAGCGCCACTGCACAGCGACTTCCAGGCTGCGCGGCTCACCCAGGTAGTACTGGGTGTTGGTCTGGTGGATGAAGCGCGCGTAGACCTCGTCGGTGAGGTTGCGCAGCCGCGCGCTGAGCTGCACGTGCTGGTCCAGGTCGTGGGTCATCGACAGCCCGTAGACGGTGTACGACGGCACCCAGGCGGTGTTGGCGGTGTTGGCGTAAACCGCCGACACATAGCGGGCGTCGGCGCCGATCTGCCAGCCCGGCGCCAGGTCATAGGTCAGCCACAGGTTGGCGACCCGGTCGGGGATGTTCACTGGGTTCTTGCCCTTGCGCGAGTACACCACGCCGCCGATGGTTTCGTTGAACTCGTCGTACTCGGCGTTGACCCAGCTGAAGTTACCTGCGGCCAGCAGCTTGGGCGTGACCTTGAACGAGGCCGCCAGCTCGATGCCGGTGGAGGTCTGCTGGCCCGCCTGCTCGGTGGTGTTGGGCACGGTCGAGGAGGGCACCGAGATGTTCTTGCGCACGATGCGATAGACCGCCGCAGTGGCCGAGCCGCGCCCGTCGAGGAAGTCGAACTTGCTGCCCACTTCCACCTGGCGGCCGGTGCTCAGGTCGAAGTCGCCGACCTGGCTGAGCGAGGCGCCGGTAAGCGAGCCTCCCGGCGGCTCGGCCGAGGTGCTGTACTGGGTGTACAGGCTGACATTGGGCGTCAGGTCGTAGACCAGGCCCAGGCGTCCGGTGAAGGCGTCCCAGCGCCGGTCCAGCTTGGCCCGGGTCACGTGGTCGACCACGTCGAAGTCGATATGGTCGTAGCGCAGCGCGGTGATCAACGCTAGCTGGTCGGTCAGGTGGGTGCGGTTCTCGACGAACCCCGCAGTGGTGTCGGTGGTGGTGGTGCGGCCTTTGGTGCGCGGCGCGTCCATGCCGGGGATGTCAAGGAAGTGGCCGGGCTGGAAACCGTTCGGGTTGATGGTGTCGAAGGCACCTTTGGACAGCGGATAGGTGGTCTGCTGGTTGCGGCTGTAGTCCACGCCGAACGCCCAGTCGCTGGCCAGGCCGAACAGCTGGCCCTGGTGGGTCAGTTCGACGCGGTTGCCGTTGACCTCCTGGTCGTGGCTCTGACGGTAGCCGCCGGAGCGGTTGATGGCGGTATTGCCGGCGTTGTAGCGGTACACCTCGAGGTTGCGGTAATCGCGCTGGCCGTTGTAGTGGTAGAAGGTGTTGCGCAGCTGGTTGCTGTCGTCGATGCGGTAGTCGGTGATCGAGCGCAGCCAACGGGTGCGCTGCTCGTAGCGGCCGTCCTCGACGTTGTAGTTGTTGAAGCGATTGTGCTTGTCGATGTGCAGGGTGCCGACCGCCGGCTGCAGCACCGGCGTGCCCCAATACGGGCTGTCTTCCTTCTCTTCCAGGTACTCGATGGCCAGGGTGTGCGACAGCTGTTCGTTGATGTCGCTGAGCAGCGAGAAGGCCAGGTTGCCGGCACCGTTCTCCTGGCGGTCGATGTAGCCATTGGTACTGGTGCGGCTGTAGTCGAGCCGCGCGTAGTGGCGCGGACCGTCGCCGCTGTTGAGCGCTTTGTTGAAGCCGACCGAGGTTTCCATCGTGTCGTAGCGGCCGTAGCTGACGCGGCCTTCGAAGGTGTCCTCGTCGCGGCTCGCCAGTTTGGTGATCATGTTCAGGCTGCCGCCGACGGCGCCGCTGCCGTTGAGGAACGACGAGGGGCCGCCGAGCAGTTCGACGCGGTTGTAGATCCACGCGCCAACCGGGCGCGCCGTGGCGCCGTATTGCAGGTTGATGCCGTTGAACAACTGGCTGACCTGGGCGCCGTTGAAGCCGCGATACGACACATAGCCGCCCCAGCCGGGCGGTGCCGAGGCGTTGACCCCGGGCAGGGCGTTGGCGGCGTCCTGGAAGTTACGCGCGCCGATGCGCTCCATGGTCTTGCGGTCGGCAACGCTGACCGAGGCCGGGTTTTCGCGGGCGCTGAGGTTCAGTCGCGAGCCGCTTTCGATAGGCCGGTCGAGGTCCAGGGTGGTGGCTTCTTTGGGTTGGTCGGCGGTGGCCGTGACGTTGCTGGCGGGCAGGGTCAGGGTGTCATCCTGCGCCCAGGCGCAGGTTGCGCTGCCAACGAGCAGCGCCAAAGTGGTCATGCGGAACATGCAAGGCTTCCTGGCTGAAATCGGTGAGCGCACGCCCGCTGCCGATCAGGCAGTACTCGGGCGTGGCGATGTCAGAACGCGAGAAGCGAGGCGGGGGAGGCGCGCGGATTGACCAGCGGCCAGCGCTGCTTGGGCAGGGGCGGCGCGGGTTGTCTGGGTAAGGGTTTGCTCGACTCCCCGGCGAGCAGGGCCAGCAGGCCGAAGAACACCGCCAGCAGGGTGGCGCTGAACAGGCTGGCGATCACGCAGTCGCCGCCAGCGGGCAGCACCGGGTCGGTGACGTCCTGGTCGCCCTTGAACACGCCGCTGCTGTCGGCCGCGCACCAGGCGGCGTCATCCAGGCCGGCCAGGCGCAAGCCTGCCATCTGTCCATGGCCCATGGCGCACAGCAACGAGCCGAACAGGATGCTGAAATACAGCACCCAGGCGACTTGCGATCGTGTGTGGCGGGCCAGCTTCATCGGCAAAGCTCGAAGGGAATGAGAATAGGTTCGGCGTGCGGATTCTACAGCGTTTGAAACATCTGCCTAGAGTGCTTGGCCGATAAAAAACATTCGAATCGATTCACCTGGCTGGCTTGACGCCTCTCGGCCCCAGGTGTTCAGATGCCGACCGATTTCAGGTGTCCCATGCCGCCGCGCATGGGGTGAAACGGGAAACCGGTAAGCTCATGGAGCGAGTCCGGTGCTGCCCCCGCAACGGTATGCAAGTGATGCCTTCGACAGACCACTGTGGCCCGCGCGCCATGGGAAGGTGAAGGTATCTTGTCTTGCGAGCCCGGAGACCGGCCTGGAATGTTGTAGGCAAACTCCTGCGGTGGGCGGGCATGGGCCGGTATTGGCTGTGCGCGATCCCTGCTCCTGCGTGCTTCTGCGAAAGTCACTTTCGAGAAGAGCATGATTGCTGTGATTCACTCCCGACGTTGTTTCCCCACGGCCCGGACCTTGCTCCTGGGCTGTCTGGCCAGCCCCCTGGCACTGGCCGAAAACACCCCCCTGATCCTCGACCAGCAGATCGTCGCCGCGCCGTCGGTGGAGTCGACCACGGTCGCCGCCATGGCCCAGTACGGCAGCAAGGTCGAGATCGTCAGCCGCGAGCAGATCGAGCGCGCCGGCCCCGGCGCCGACATCACCCGGGTAATGCAGATGTTCATCCCCGGTTTCTACGTCGCGCCGAAGAACGGCCCGTTCGACTACGGCACCTATTCGCTGCTGGGCGGGCGCAACGACGACACCCTGATCCTGCTCGACGGCGTGCGCCTGAACAACCGCCTGTACGGCGGCCTGTACCTGGACACCCTGCCGGCCAACGCGGTGGAGCGCATCGAGGTGCTCAAGGGCGGCCAGAGCCTGTTGTTCGGCACCCAGGCGGTGGCGGGGGTGATAAATATCGTCACCCGCAGCCCAAAGAGCCGCGAGGCTTCGGGCGAGGTCAACCTGGGCCTGGACAGCTTCGCCGGCAGCAGCAAGGACGCCCGCGTCGAGCGGATCTTCAGCAACGGCTTCGGCGACCTGGGCCTGCTGGCTTATGTCAGCCACAATGTTTCCGACGGCTACCAGCCGTTTCGCAACCGGGACTACAGCGGCAACGTCAGCGACAAACAGCGCGGCTACGAGGTGACCACCTTCGGCGGCAAGGCGATCCAGGCCTTCGGTGACGATGCGCGGCTGGAGCTGTTCTACCAGTACACCGACGCCAACCTCGATTTCGCCCGGCCGGTGAACAACTACAAGACCACCAACGACCGCGTGCAGCAGATCGCCACCGCCACCTTCGAGCAGCGCCTCAACGAGCGCCTGAGCTACTTCATCAAGGGCCACGTCAACGACTGGGACACCCGCTATACCCGCATCAACAACCGTGGCGATGGCAGCCGCAACGTGGTCAACCACAACGACTACTGGGGCTTCACCGACTGGGGCGTGCAGGCCGAGGGCAAGGCCGAGCTCGACGGCGGCCATGTGCTGGTGTTCGGTTCCGACAACCAGTGGTTCAAGGGCCAGGATGACGTGCTGGTGATCGACGACAACAAGGCCCAGGCCAATGCGCTGTATGCCCAGCTGCGGCCCAGGATCGAGGCCCTGCCGAACTGGCACCCGAGCCTTGGCGTGCGCCACGAGGCCATGAGCGGCGGCGACAGCGCCACCGTCGGCATGCTCACCTCGCTGTACGACCTGAACGACAACTGGCAGCTGCGTGGTCAGTACGGCAGCGCCTACAAGCTGCCCAACGCCGAGCAGTTGTTCGTCAACGAGCCCGGCGACGAGATCGGCAACCGCGACCTCAAGCCCGAGAAGAGCCGCAATGCCGAGCTTGGCCTGGACTATCACGGCCTGCTGCTGGAGCGTGAATTCAGCGCCAGCGTCACCGTGTTCCGGCGCAAGATCAGCGACCTGATTACCCTGGACGGCAGCCAGTGGGTGAACGGACAGGGCCAGGTGCAGATGCGTGGTTTCGAGGCCGATGCACGCTTGCAGTTGAACGACCAGTGGAGCCTGCAGGCCGACATGACCCGTAACCTCACCGAGTCGCGCACCGGGGCGACGATCAACGACGTGCCGAGTTTCTTCGCCCGCTCGCGGCTCGGCTACGAATCGGCAGACCGCCTGTGGGGTGCCGGAGGGGCGATTCGCTACATTCGCGATGTGGTCAGCTCCAAGGGCGTCGACTACGGCCATTACTCGGTGGTCGACGCCGATGCCTACCGCTACCTGGACGGCGCCCGCCAGCACCGCCTGAGCCTGCTGGTGGAGAACCTGTTTGACCGCGACTATGTCACCAGCCGGGCGAGCAACGTCGACAACCTTGGGCGACCGTTCACCAGCGAACTGCGGTACACCTACACCTTCTGAGGGGCGTGAGCATGTATTACCAGCGCGTGTTGTTCGTCGGCCCTGGCCTGGGCGGCGGCTCGGCGGCGGAGGCCTTTGGCGCCGAGGTTCGCGACCTGCGTGGCCACGATTCAGGCCGGGATATCGTCGATACCCTGGAGGGCTTCGACGGGCTGTGGGCGGTGATCCGCGAAGCCCTTGACCAGGGGGTTGAACGCTTGCTGGTGGTGGACCTGGAGCCCACCTCGGACAGCGCCTACCTCGACTGGCTGCGTGATGAACTGGGGCGCCTGGCACAAGGCCGGGCCGGGATCTGGGTCACGGCCCAGGCCCTGGGCCGGCGGGGGCTGGATGCTCGGGCGGCTTGTGCCAGCATCGGCGAGCATGCCCGTCACCTGCCATGCGACCAGGTCAACGCGGTGGCCAGCGACCCGGACTGGTCGCGGGTACCCGAGCATGCCCGCCAGGTGTTCCTGTGTACCGGTCCGCGCTGCGTGCGGCGCGGAGCCTTGCCGTTGTGGAAACGCCTGCGCCGCCAGCTGCTGGAACGTGACCTGATCGAGACCCCGGGCGGTGTGCTGCTGACCCGCACCGGTTGTCAGTTCCCCTGCAACCTGGGGCCGGTGCTGACGGTGCATCCGGACGGCTGCTGGTACCGGGTGCGTGATAATCGGGAGGTGGAGCAGTTGGTGGAGACGCATCTGCAGGGCGGAAGGGTCGCCGAACAGTTGCTGATCAAGGGAGGGGCGTGCGATGCGTAAAGCCTGGTTGCTGTCGCTGGTCCTGGGCTGTAGTACACCGGCCGTGGCCGACAGCTATCGTAACTGCGGGCAGGACTGGCAACGGCCCGCTGCGGTACCTGCGCGCATCGTGGCGCTCAATCAGCATGCGGCCGACTTGCTGCTCGCCCTTGGCGCGGGGCCGTCGATGGTCGGGGTGGCCTACCTGGATGACAACGGCGCCGCGTACAAGCAGGGGCGCTACCAGGATGTGCCGGTGATCGCCCGGGAGTATCCGGCCAGCGAGGTGTTGTATGCGCAAAGGCCGGACCTGGTGGTCGGCGGATTCGCCACAGCCTTTGGCGACGGGGTCAGCTCGCGAACCCGGCTGGCCGGCAACGGGATCGCCACCTACCTGCTCGAATCGGCCTGTGCCGGTCATTCGCTGGATTACTACGCCCATGTCCGGCGTGACCTGACTCTCCTTGGCGAGCTGCTGGGCAGGCAGGCGAGGGCGCAGGCATTGATCGAGGCAATGGAGGCGGATCTGGCGCGGGCCAGGGCGATCGCACCGACCGGCAGGTCGCTCTCGGTGTTCTACCTCGACAGCGAGGTCCGAGGATTGGACAGCGAAGGCGGGCGAGGTTTCGTCACGCCGTTGCTGGCCGCCGCCGGGGCGCGCAATGTGCTCGGCGGGCTCGACCAATACCGCGTGACGGTCAGCCGCGAGGCGCTGCTGAGCAGCGACCCCGATGTGATCCTGCTAGCCGACGCCCTGTGGTCGCCGGCCAGTCGCAAGCGTCGATTGCTGACCCGCGACCCGGTGCTCTCGACCCTACGGGCGGTGCGCGAAAACCGCATGATCGATATCCCGTTCACCGAGCTGGTACCTACGCCGGCCAGCGGACGGGTGGCCCTGGAGCTGGCGCAGCGACTGGCCGGCCTGGCGGATCAGAAAACTCAAGGTGTTCGACGTTAGCGTTGCAGCGCACATCTGGCCCCTCTGATGAACCTTTCATGACAAAACTTCGGTAGCAAACCACCCCCCCCGTCAAAGCCATGGATACCGACAAGGCATCTGGCCATCAGGCCGGTAGAGCCTTGGGGAACGGCCTGGGAGCGGGGCGATGGGGACTATGGAACGCTACACGAAAGTGGGAATGCAGGAGCTCGACCAGCGCCTGGCGAAGATCGTCGAGGCGGCGCGCAAGCAGCCGGTCTCGGTCTACCGCTATGGCGCGCCCTGGGTGTGGATCGTCTCCCAGGAAGACTGGCAGGGCGCCCTGCGCGAGGTGGCCAGCTGCGTGCCGCCCGGGCATTCGCTGGCGCTGCTCAAGCCGCGCATCGAGGCCTTGCTGGACGAGCACCAGGCCGCGCTGGCGCTGCTGGCCGAGCAGCAGGGCATGATCATCGCCCCGCACACGCTGATGCACGTACTGCTGCTGCAACTGCTGTATTCGGTGCCCAGCGAGAAACAGCTCTACGAGCAACTCAACTACAACCTGCTGTTCCGCTGGTTCGCCGGCCTGGAACTGAAATCGCGGGTGTGGAATTTCAGCCTGTTCAGCCATGACCTCGGCGTGCTGCTGGGCAGCGCCATGGCCGTGTCGCTGCTGCAGCGCATGGTCGACGAGGTGCTCGGCGCGAGCCTGCAGGCCATGCCCGAGTTCAGCCTTAACCTGGCCCTGCTGCACAGCTGGCTGGCACGTCACCAAGGTCAGGCCGCGCCTGACGCAAACCACTAGAAACCCAACGAATTCCTGGCGCTCAAGGGGGCGGTGTGGAGCATTTTTTCTTCAAGCGATGCGCCATCGGCGCAGGGCTGCTGTCGTGCCTGCTGGCGGTCGAGGTGGTCGCGGACGAGGCGCAGCGCCGGGTCGAGATCAATGAATACGTGGTGCGCGGCAATACGGTGCTCGACGCCCAGGCCATCGAAGAGGCGGTCTATCCCTACCTGGGGCCGGACAAGACCCTGGCCGACCTCGAAGGCGCCCGCGAGGCCCTGCAGAAAAGCTTCCAGGCTCGTGGCTACCAGTCGGTGTTCGTCGAGCTGCCCGAGCAGAAGGTCGAGGGCGGCGTGGTCTACCTGCAGGTGAGCGAAACCAAGGTCGGCCGCGTGCGGGTGGTGGGCGCCAAGCATTACTCGCCGCTGGAGATTCGTGAGCAGGTCCCGGCGCTGGAGGAGGGCAAGGTGCCCGACTTCGCCCAGGTGCAGGACGAACTGGCCACGCTCAACCGCACCCCGGGCCGGCAGGTCATGCCGCTGGTGCGCGAAGGCCAGCGGCCGGGCACCATGGACGTCGACCTGCAGGTCGAGGACAAGCAGCCCTGGAACCTGAGCCTGGGCCTGAACAACGACCACAGCGCCGACACCGAGAAGCTGCGCAGCGTCGTCAGCCTGGGCTACAACAACCTCTGGCAGGCTGGCCACAGCGTTTCGCTGACCTGGTTCACCGCGCCCCAGGACCGTGATAACGCCGAGGTCTGGTCCGGCTCCTACGCCGCGCCCCTGAGCGAGCGCTGGACCGTGCAGTTCTCCGGCTACCACTCCGACAGCAACGTTGCCACGGTGGGCGGCACCAACGTCCTGGGCAAGGGCCATTCCTACGGTGTTTCGGCGATCTACAACCTGCCCGGCGTCGGCGCCTGGGCCAACGCCCTGTCGATCGGCGTGGACTTCAAGGACTTCGACGAGCAGGTCGGCCTGGGCGGCAGCAGCGACAAGGTCCCGCTCAAGTACGCCCCGATCACCCTGGGCTACACCGGCTACCGCTTCACCGAACAGGCCCAGCTGAGCCTGGGCCTGAGCCTGGTGGCCGGCACCCGCAGCCTGCTGGGCTACGGCAGCGACGACGCCGAGTTCGACTACAAGCGCTACCGCGCCGATTCCAGCTTTGCCGCGCTCAAGGGCGACGGCAGCTACACCTTCGACTTCGCAGGCTCCTGGCAGAGCGCCTCGAAGCTGGCCTTCCAGCTGGCCTCGGGGCCGCTGGTGTCGAACGAGCAGTTCGCCGCAGGTGGCGCCACCTCGGTGCGCGGTTACCTGGCCGCCGAGCGCACCGGGGACGACGGCCTGTTGTTCTCCCAGGAGCTGCGCACCCCGTCCATTGGGCGCTACGTCGGCAGCTACATCAGCGACTGGCGCTTCTACCTGTTCGCCGAAGGCGCCCAGCTGCGCCTGCAGGACGCGCTGCCCGAGCAGGACGACAGCTACAGCCTGGCCAGTGTCGGCATCGGCACCCGCGCCACGCTCAATGACTGGCTGTCCGGCAGCGTCGACTGGGCCGTGCCGCTCAAGGATGGCCCCAACACCGACAAGAACGCTTCCCGTGTGCACTTCAGCGTGCAGGCGACTTTCTGAACTCACTGACCGGCATCGACCTGGAGACCTCTCATGCAACGCCTGATATTGACCTTGCTGCTGTGCCTGGGCTTCGCCCTGCCGGGCAGCGCCAGTGCCTGGTGGCAGGACGACTGGATGTACCGCAAGCAGATTGCCGTGGACACCACGCCCCAGGGCGCCGGCCTGATCCAGGCGCTGGGTCGCACCGCGCTGCTGGTGCGCCTGCACACCGGCAACTTCAGCTTTGACGGCGTCAGCGAGACCGGTGCCGACATCCGCTTCGTCGGCGCCGATGACAAGACCGTGCTCAACCACCATGTCGAACAGTTCGATCCATTGATGGGCATGGCGCTGATCTGGGTGGACGTACCCCGCATAGAAGCGGGCCAGCGCCAGGACCTGTGGATGTACTACGGCAACCCGAAAGCCCAGGCACCGGCCGGCCAGCCCAGCTTCGACGCCGACTACACCGCGCTCTACCACTTCGACGGTGCCACGGCGCGTGATGCCAGTCCCTATGGCAACCAGCTGCAAGGGCCGACGGTGAGCGTCGATGGCGTGATCGGCCGGGCCATTCAGCTTGGCGGCCAACCTCTGCAACTGCCGGCCAGCGCCTCGCTGCAACTGCCGGCGGGCGCGGCGTTCACCTTCAGCACCTGGCTGCGCCAGGACCAGGCGGTGGGCGAGCAACTGCTGCTGGCCCGTCGCGAGGCTGGCCACAGCCTGTTGCTGGGCCTGGCCCAGGGCGTGCCTTTCATCGAGGTCGACGGCCAGCGCGCCAGCGCCAACCAGGCCGTGAGCGCCGGCCAGTGGCAACACCTGGCCCTGGTGGGCGAGGGCGGCAACCTGAGCCTGTTGTTCGAAGGCCAGCCGGTGGCGCGCCTGGCGGCCAGCCTGGTGGCATTCAGCGGTGCCCTGGGCATCGGCGGCGACCTGCCGGCGGGCGAAGGCGAGGCGGTCAGCCACTTCGCGCCGTTCGTCGGCGCCCTGGACGAACTGCGCCTGTCCCGCGTGGCCCGCAGCCAGGCCGGCCTACAGGCCGACGTGCTGGCCCAGGGCGCCGAGTCGCGCCTGGTGGCGTACGGCGTCGATGAGGAACAGTCGGGCTTCGGCTTCGGCGGTCTGGGCTTCCTGCTCAAGGCGGTGCCGGTGGACGCCTGGGTGATCATCGCCATCCTGGTGCTGATGATGGTGCAGTCGTGGGTGATCATGCTGCGCAAGCAGCGCAGCCTCAATCGGGTCACTGCCGCCAACACCCGGTTCCGCGAGCGCTTCGCCACGGTCGGCACGCGCCTGGAGCAGTTCGCCGACGATCAGGACTTGCATGCGCGGCTGACCGACTCCTCGCTGTGGCGCCTGTACCTGGTGGCCGTGCAGGAGCTGCGCACTCGCCGCGCCCAGGGCGCCGACACCCGTGAAGTGTCCGCGGCCACCATCGAGGCCATCCGCTGCTCCATGGACGGCGTGCGCACCCGCGAGAACCAGGTGTTGTCGTCGAAGCTGTCGACCCTGTCCAACGCCATCGCCGGCGGCCCCTACATCGGCCTGCTGGGCACGGTGCTGGGGATCATGGTGGTGTTCCTCGGCACCGCCATGGCCGGCGACGTCAACATCAACGCCATCGCCCCGGGCATGGCCGCGGCGCTGCTGGCCACCGCCATGGGCCTGTTCGTCGCCATCCCCGCGTTGTTCGGCTACAACCGCCTGACCACGCGCAACCGCGAGGTCAGCGCCGACATGCGGGTGTTCGTCGACGAGTTCATCACCCGCCTGGCCGAGCTGCACGGCGAGGGCCAGGCCGGTGAGGCGGCGCAGCGTCCGGTTGGGCGTGGCGTCAACCCATCGGTTCCGGCGTGAGGGCGCAGCCATGGCATCCGTGAACAACGCCCATGACGACGACGCCGACGCCGCGGTCGACAGCATCAACATCACCCCGCTGGTGGATGTGCTGATGGTGGTGCTGGTGATGTTCATCCTCACCGCCACCGCGCAGGTCTCCGGGATTCAGGTGCAGTTGCCCAAGGCCAGCGCCACGGTGTCGCTGGCCCAGCCCAAGACCAAGGCGATCTCGATCAACGACGCCGGCCAGGTGTTTCTCGATGCCTACCCGGTGACATTGCAGGAGCTGGAGGACCGCCTGCGCAGCGAAAAGGCGCGCAACCCGGACTTCCCGCTGATCGTGCGCGGTGACGCGGGGGTGCAGTACCAGAAGGTGGTCGAGGTGCTTGACCTGCTGCGCCGTCTCGAACTGGCCCAGGTCGGGCTGGTCACCGGCAAGCCGAACCAGGGATGAGCACCGGCATGGAACGTACAGCCAACCCCCGCCGCCTGCTGACCTGGGCCGTGCTCGCCGTTGCCGGCGCAGGCCTGGCCTGGCTGCTGTGGCAGTGGGCCAACGACATGGCCGGGGTGCGTCGCGAGGCGCCCAAGGTGCCGGCGATCATCCCGCTGCCACCACCTCCGCCGCCGCCCCCGCCCGAGCCGCCCAAGGAGCCCGAGCCGCCGGTCGAGGAGAAGATCGTCGAGCCGCAGCCGGTGCCCGAGGCCGAGGAGGTCAAGCCCGCCGAGGAAGCACCCGACCCGGCCCAGGACCTGGCCGATCCGATGCAGATGGACGGCGACGCGCAAGCGGGCGGCGACAGCTTCAACGTCGGCGCCGGCAAGGGTGGCGGCATGGCCGGTGGCGGCGGTGGGGGCCTGGGCAGCGGCACCTACAGCCAGTACCTGGCCTACGCCTTCCAGCGCCTGCTGCGCGACAACCCCGAGCTGCGCAACCTGGTGTTCAACCTGCAGGCCGAGATCTGGCTCAGCGCCGCCGGCGAGATCACTCGTGTCGAGCTGCTGCGCGGCAGCGGCGAGCCGGAGGTGGACGCCCAGGTGCTCGCCGCCCTGCGCGGCGCCCGTGCCCTCGACCAGCGCCCGCCCGCCAACCTGACCTTGCCGGTGAAGATCGCCCTGCAGGGGCGCCGGCCATGAACAACGAAGCACGACTGACCCACAGGAGTTGCAAACCCATGAAGTGCCCAGTCAACCGATTGACCCTGGCGCTCGGCCTGCTGGCCGCCGCCACCGCGGTCGGTCCGACCGTCGTCCACGCCGCGCCGTCGGAGAACGCGACCGTCAACCTGATCCGCCTGCTGGTGGAGCAGGGCGTGCTCAAGCAGGACAAGGCCAACGCGCTGATCGCCCAGGCCGAACGCGAAGCCCAGCAGGCCCGGGTCGCCAGCAGCGCCGCGCCGATCGTCGCCCAGGCCCCGGCCGCCAACGGTGAGGTGCGCGTGCAGTACGTGCCGGCCATCGTTCGCCAGCAGATCCGCGACGAGATCAAGGCCGAGGTGCTGAACACCGCCAAGCAGGAAAACTGGGCCGCGCCCAACACCTTCCCCGACTGGGCCTCGCGCATCAGCTTCGACGGTGACCTGCGCCTGCGCTACGAGTCGCGCTCCTACGCCGACAGCAACAGCAACGAGATCGTCGATTTCGCCAGGCTCAATGAAAAGGGGCCCTACGACGTCAACCCCAGAAGCAGCTCGAGCCTGCCGCCACTGCTCAACACCCGCGAGGACCGCGACAGCCTCCTGCGCCTGCGGGCGCGCTTCGGCCTCAAGGCGCAACTGGCGGAAAACTGGGTGGCCGGCATCCGCGTCGCCACCGGTTCCAACAACAATCCGGTCTCGACCACTCAGAACCTTGGTGGCGGCTTTGGCAAGAAGGACATCTGGCTCGACCAGGGCTATGTCACCTGGACCCCCAGCGAGCGTCTGACACTGACCGGCGGGCGGATCGCCAACCCGTTCATGTCCACCGACATCCTGTATTCCCACGACCTCAACTTCGATGGCGTGGCGGCACTGTTCGACCATCCGCTGGGCCGCGACCTCAGCCTGTTCGGCACTGTCGGTGCATTCCCTGTGCAATACAGCGATGACAACGCCACCAGCAACGGCCTGGACAAGGAAGACAGCGACAACAAGTGGCTGTACGGCGCTCAGCTGGGCGCGAAATGGGCGCTCAACGACCACAACCGGCTCAAGGGCGCGATGGCCTACTACCGCTTCGACGACATCGCCGGCGAGCGCTCCAGCCCCTGCGCCCCGTGGGACGGCCAACCGGCCTGCGACAGCGACGAAAGCCGGCCGACCTTCATGCAGAAGGGCAACACCGTGTTCCTGCTGCGCGATATCACACCGAACCCGGCCAATCCGGCGACCACGCCGCAGCCACAGTTTGTCGGCATCGCCTCGGAGTTCGAACTGCTCGACCTGAACCTGGTGTGGGACGCCGACCTGCCCCATGACTTCAAGCTGCGCAGCCAGGCCAACTACGTCCACAACCTGGCTTACGACGAGGGTGACATACGCAAGCGTTCGGCCGGACAACTGGCCAATAACGTCGACGAGAACGGCAACCTCAAGAGCGGCGGCGACGCCTGGATGTTCCAGTTCACCCTGGGCAACGCCCTGGACATGCGCAAGGCCGGCGATTGGAACCTGTTCGCCGGCTACAAGCACATCGAGCCCGACGCGTTGCCGGACGGCTTCAACGACTCGAGCTTCCACCTCGGCGGTACCAACGCCAAGGGCTATTTCCTCGGTGGCAACTACGGTCTGGCCGACAACGTCTACGCTACAGCCCGTTGGTTGAGCAGCGAGGCGGTCTACGGCGCGCCGTTTGACATCGATGTGCTACAACTTGAAGTCAACACGCGGTTCTAGGGAAGGAGCACGGGGATGAACAAGGGAGCTTATCGCCACCGCTGCGCCTGGTTGATGCTGGCCCTGGGCGCAAGCCTGACGGCCTCGGCGTCGGCCGAAACCCTCGAGGAACGCCTGCGCGCCCAGCTGCGCAGCACCACGCAACAGCTGCAGGCCCTGCAGAGCGAGCAGGCCCAGGCCAGCGCCGCCCGCCAGGCGGCCGAGCAGCAGCGCGACGCGGCCTTGGGCCAGGTCCGCGAACTGACCGCGCAACTGGCCAAGGCCCGCGGCCAGAGCGAGCAACTGGCCGGCCAGCAACAGGCCGTGCACAGCCAAGCCCAGGCGCTGGTGGCCAGCAGCAACGAACAACTGCACAAGTACAAGCAGGCCTATGACGAGCTGCTGGCGATGGCGCGCGCCAAGGACAGCGAGCGCGTCACCCTGCAGGCGCAGCTGGGCGAGCGTGATGGCCAGGTGCAGCAATGCCAGGCCCGCAACCAGCAGATGTACGGGGTGGCCAAGGAGATGCTGGCCGCCTACGAGAAGGTCGATCTCGCCGATGTCATGAAGATGCGCCAACCATTTGCGGGTGGCGCCCGGGTCAAGTTCGAGGAACTGGCCCAGGCTTACGGCGACAAGCTCTACGAAAGCCAGTTCGACGCCCCCAAGGGCGTCACCCAGTGACGTTTTCTCAACGCAAGGAAGTAAGCACATGACCGAAGTCACCCTGATCGAAACCGTTAGCGCCGACTCCCTGACCCAGTTGCTGCAGGATGCCGGCTGCCGGGTCAACCGCACCGAGCAGAATGCCGTGGTGCAGCTGCTCAGCGCCAGCCAGGGCGTGGGTTATGCCGTTCGTTTCGGCAACCGGGCCGCGGGCAAGGAGGGCGAATTCCTCGACTTCACCTTCAGCTGTGCCCTGCGTATCCAGGGCGAGCTGCCGGCGGGCCTGGCCGAGCACTGGAATGCCAGCCGCCGCTTCGCCCGCCTGTCGGTGCAGGGCGAGTTCCTGGTAATGGAGCAGGATGTGGTGGTCGCCGATGGCGTCAGTCAGCAGCACCTGTTGGGCAGCCTGGTGCTGTGGGACCGCCTGCTGCAGGAACTGATCGTCTATCTGCGCGACTATAGCCGTAATGTGGCCGACCAGCAGCACGCCCAGGTCGCCCGCGACGAAGAGCGCGCCTCGTGACGGCGCGTACGCTTTGGGCCGGCGCTGGCGCGCTGGCCGTTGTCGCGGTGGCGGTCGCCCTGGCCTTGCGCCCGGGCGGCGAGCCGGTGGCGGCGGCGCGTCCGGCGTCGCCTGCCGCCCTGGTGGCCGCCGACAACGGTCCGGTGTTGGCGCGTCTGGGTGAACAGCAGGTCGGCAGCGGCGAACTCAAGGCGCTGTTCGCCCAGTTGCCCGAGGAAGCCCGGGCCAGCCTGCGCGGCGACCGCCCGGCACTGGAGGCCTGGATCCGCGCCCGCCTGGCGGAAAAGGCCCTGTACCAGCAGGCCGAGGCCCAGGGCTGGTTGCAGCGCCCGGAAATCCAGGTGCAGACCCGCGCGGCCACCGAGCAGATCGTCCTGCGCGACTACCTGAACTCGGTGAGCAAGGTGCCCGACGACTATCCCGGCGAGGCTGAGCTCAAGCAAGCGTACGAGGCGGGCAAGGCCGGCTTGCAACTGCCGGTGCGCTACCGCCTGAGCCAGATTTTCCTGCGGGTGGAGAACCCCAGGGATGACGAGGCCGTGCGCAAGCAGGCCCAGGCACTGGCCAAGCAGGCCCAGGCCGCGGATGCAGACTTTGCCGCGCTGGCCCGTGAACACTCCCAGGATGCCGGCACGGCCGCCAATGGCGGCGACACTGGCTTGCAGGCCCTGGCGCAGTTGTTGCCGGAGGTGCGCGGGGTGGTACCCAAGCTCAAGGCGGGTACGGTCAGCGACCCGGTGCAGAGTGCGGCGGGCTACCACATCATCAAGCTGGTCGAGCAGCAGCCCGCCCGGGCGGCGACCTTCGAAGAGGTGGCGCCACGTCTGCGCGAGTTGCTACGTGCCCAGCGCCAGGAGCAGGTGGCCAAGGCCTATGTCGAGGGCATGTTCGACACGGCCACCCTGAGCATCGATGGCGCGGCGCTGAACCAGGTTCTGGAAAGCAGCAGCCGCTAGTCGCCAACAACCATGGAAGAACCGGGCCTGCCCAGGCGGGCCCGCGGGAGGCGAGGGATGCCGATCGATCTGTCCCCGGGGCGAGCCCCGGATACCGCCGTGCCTGTCGTTCGTCCCCAGGTGCCGCTGGCCCTGGACGAACAGACCCTGAACTGTTTTCTGGTCACCGCGCGCTGCGGTTGTTTCATGCAGGCGGCGCGGCGGCTCAACCTCAAGCCGGTGGCCCTGCGCAAACGCCTGGCAGCGCTGGAGGCGCGCCTGGGCTACAGCCTGTTCGTCAACCGTAACAACAACCCGGTGCTCAGCCAGCAGGGCGAGCGTCTGCTGCAGATACTCCAGGCGCGCGAGCCGGTCGTGCCGTTACCGCAGGAGCAAAGCGCCAGCGTACGCCTGGCCGTGGCCGAGCCGCTGCTGCAGGACCTGCTGGGCCGCAACCTGATCAACTTCGTGCGCCAGCATGCCGGCATGCGTCTGGAGGTGGCCACCCTCGACGGTCGCCAGGCGCCCGAGCAGGTTGCCGATGTCGCCCTGTGGCTGGGCGATACCAGCCACGGCGCCCGTGCTGGCAGCTTTGCCGGTGCCGCCCCCGAGGCCCTGGCCACCCTCGAGTACCTGCCGCATATCGCCAAACGCTATGCCCGCGAGGCCAACCGGCCGACCAGCCTGGCGGACCTGCAGGACTACATGCTGGTGCAATGGCAGGGCGAAGTGGGCGTGCAGGCACTGATGCCCTGGCAGGCGCTGCTGCGGACCCGTACGACCGGGGTGACGCAGATCCAGGACTACGAGATGTACTGTCAGCTGATCAAGTGCAGTGCCAGTGTCGGCTTGCTGCCGCACTATGCGACGCACCTGGATCGTGGGTTGTTGGCGATGCCCGGGCTGTTCCGCGAGCCGATGCGCCGGCGGGTGTGGCTGGCGGTCAACGGCCAGACCGAGGCCGACCCGCTGGTGCAGGTGATGGTCGGGGCGATCCGGGCTGCCTTCGACGAACGGCGCGAGTGGTTCTCCAGCCTGTAGGTGCCGAACTCATCCTGCCTTGCGCAGGGTGAGGTTGATGCGCCGATCGCCCATGCGTGGGTGCACGCCTGGCTTGATCGGCATTACGCCATGAAAGCGCAGGCGGTCTTCGCCGCCCCATACGAGCACGTCGCCGTGATTCAGCGGGATGCGCTGGGGACGGTCCGAGCGCTGCAGGCCACCGAACAGGAATACCGCTGGCAGACCCAGTGAGATCGAGACGATCGGTTGTCCGTAGTCTTGTTCGTCGCGGTCCTGGTGCAGGCTCAGGCGGGTACCGGGCAGGTAATGGTTGACCAGGCAGGCGTCGGGCATGAAACCGTCGAAGCCTGCTTGCGCGGCGGCGCGGGTGGCCAGGTCACTCAGTATCTGGGGCAGGGCGGGCCAGGGTTTTGTGCTGACGGGGTCGGTGGGGGTGTAGCGGTAGCCGTTTTCGTCGCTGACCCAGCCCAGTGAGCCGCAGTTGGTCAGGGCCACGGCCATGCGCAGGCCGCCGGGGGTTCGCATATGGCGAAAGGGTGCTGCGCGCAGCACGGGGCGCAGGGCGTCCAGCAGGGGTTCGAGGTCGGGCAGGGCGAAGCCGGGCAGCAGCGTTGTCTGGGGGGCCAGGCGCTGGGGGTGGGGGGAGAAGAGGTCGAGGTTGGACTGGATCATGGTTGGCTTGGGTGGGGCCTGGGGTGGGGGTATTGTAGCTTGCGCTGGCGGGTGTGGGGATCTCGGATGGGTTTGAGTGTTTTAACTCTGGTAGCGTATTGTGTTTAGAGTTGTGTGGGTTGTTGTTGTTTTTGTTGTTGTTGTTGTTGTTGTTGTTTGGTGGGTTTGGTGGGTTTGGTGGGTTTGGAAGTTGTATGCGCATTCATTTGCGATGTCGACGCTTATTCACCTTTCCGCCCTTACGGCGGGTTACTTTGGTCTTGGCCAAAGTAACCAAAGCCGCTGCGCTCCATTCATCCGGCCCTCCGCTTCGCTCCGGGTCCCCTCAC
>NZ_JAZDCT010000020.1:0-99437 GCF_036324045.1 Pseudomonas carassii
AGCCCCCGACGCGGACGGCGAAGCCCGCGCCCCTGCCCCGGGCAGCAGCGCGGCGCTGTGGCAGCGCTGGCTGCAGGATCCCAACAGCCCGCCCTACCGCGCCGTGCTCCTGCGCGACCGCGCCTTGCTCGCCGCGCTGTTGCCCAGTTTCTCCACCACCGACCCCACCGACTGGGGCGACAGCGAGAAGCTCTATGGGGCGCTGAGCAAGGTCATCGCCAGTGACGATGCCGGCTTGAACCTGCGTGACACCCTGCGCCAGGCCATCGCCGAGATGCAAGGCGCGATCAATGGCGCCAGCCTGCGCCTGAAGCCCCTGCTGCCGCCCGGCGTGCAGCGCGCCGTGATGCGCCTGAACAGCGCCAGCCAGTGGCTGTACAACGGCGTACAACTGATCGAGCTGCAGGTGCAGATGAAGCTCAGCGAGTACTACGCCCTGCAGAGCGCCCACTTGCGCGAGCTGCAGCACAAGGCCAGCGCGCAGACCGCCAAAGCCCGTGAACGCATGCTCCTGGGCCTGCGCGAATTCGACGAAGGGGTGAGCGCGTCCAGACGCTGGGTGCGGCCGGTCATCCAGCACGGGCTGCTGAGCCTGGCGGTGCTCGACCCGAAGCTGGCGCACAGCGTCATCACCGTCAGCGTCTGGGTCGAGGGCACCGCCGACGTGCTGCAGGAGCGCCTGGCCCAGGAAGCCGGTCTGCGCGTCAACCAGCTCAGCGACGCCGCGCAGATCAGCCTGGTCAACCTCTCGGTCGCCGCAGGAACCCTCGACGCCAACGCCCGCCAACTGCTCCACGGCATGCGCATCACCGCGAAACAGGCGGCGCAGCTGGTGCGCACCAGCTTCACCGGCATGCGCGGCGTGGCGGGCAGCTGGGAGCTCCTGCTGGCCCTGGGCGGCTTGTACCTGACCCACGACAGCCTGGCGAAGAATCTAGAAAAGGCGGAAATCGAGATCGGCGAGAAATCCAGGGAAGCGGTGATGGCGTTGCATGGGTCCAAGCTGGCGATTCTTGGCGGCGGGATCGAGACGCTGGGTTTGATCATCAAGGCCGGCGCCACGCAGATCAATAGCAGGATACCCCTGACGCGTGCGGGGACGGCACGGGCGGTCACGACCATCAAGATGGGGCGGACAACCGTCAGGATAGGTGCCGTCATGGGGGCCGTAGCCGGTATTTACGATACGGCGCAAGCGGTCTTTGCCTTAAAGCGAACATGGGCGAACGGGGACGAAAGCGCCATGTACGCTTATAAATTTACAGTAGCACTATCGATTGCCGGAGCATTTTATTCCGTCTATGCAGTATTTAGTCCAGTACTGATAGGCCCTTTAGGCATAGCAATCATCCTTGCTACGGCTGCGTACGGTGCTAGCAATTGGGCAGCAAACAGAGAATCGAGCCCAATAGAACGTTGGGCAAGGCGGTGTTATTTCGGCAAAGCCAATGAAAGCCCTGCCATTCATTGGGAATACCCCGAACATGCGGATATCGCTTTTGCAGCATTAAACGCCGCCACATTAGGTGTTGAAGCGGGTCTGAATTTCGAAACCCAAAGAGCCGACCCCACGCTCACGGCTAAAATCGGATGGATTGCCCAAGCGGCCACCGAGCAAAAGCTGACATTCAAGATCCTCCTCCCCAACATTGATGCCTCCAGCTACAGCTATCACTGGTCCCTGACCGCTCACCGACATGGCGATGGGGTTCCGTCCAACTACACGAGCGGCGAGATCATCGCGACAGGGTCCCATGAGGTTTTACATCCATTGCCAACCTCGCAGAAAAAGCCCTCGTCGCGCCCCTCTCGCAAAGTGAAAGACTACAGAACAGATACCCTCAGCCAAAAAACCAGCAAAAAATCTGCCGTGTTGCACTCCGGTGGATCCACTACCACCGAGTTCATAACCGGCCACATAGAACTCACTCCAAGCCTTGGCAGGCACAGCATACAGGCTGCAACTTTAAACGTGACTTACTGGCCAGACCGAAACTCTCCTGAGGCCTATGCACACTTAGAAATCCAGGCGATCAACGAATGACTAAAACCAATGAATACCTACCTCGCCATCCTCTGGGCTGGAAATGCGACCTGCCTCTCCCCAATGAAAAGCCCATACAAAAGACTAACGCAGCCTTACTACCACCCACACCAAACAAAATAAATGACACCTACATAGAAATCCCTAGATCCACTCACAAAATAAGAGGAGTATTTATAATTGGAGGCACACTATGCTTCCTAATTACGCTATTACCAATCGCAGCTCTTGTAGCAACGATAATAGCCGGAAGCGTAAAAGCCGCAGCAGACATAATCACAATAACAATTATCACACTAGCAGGCATATATTGGGCAACTATATTCTTTGTCCGCATGGATATCGAACTTCCACGCGACGAACCAATCCGCTTCAACCGACTCAGGCAAAAAGTCTATTTTTATGAATTTCGATTTGATCGCATCCACATATTCAGCAGAAAGAAATGGGGGGTGCGACCCGTAGCCTACGACTGGCAAGACCTCATCGCCGAAGCCTGTAGTGTCTACGCGCCCATGGGCAATGGTGGAGTCGTCGAGAAAGTCCTTATCGCAGTCCGCAAGCCAGGTACCGATGAAATCATCGACCGTCTTTTCTTCACCCATAACATCGAGGATGGAAAGCGATACTGGGAGATCATCAGACTGTTCATGCAACAGGGCCCCGACGCCCTTCCCACCTTTGTCCGCCCGCCCCGCGATTGGGACAATGACTTCGAACTCACCCCCATTCGCCGATTGGCCCCCAGGGTGCAATGGCCGGAAGCGATAGACCGTGAGTCCCGTACCGATCCCACAGGAGACCCCACGTGAGATCGATTGCGTGTACAGCCCATCAGGAATCCATGGAACTCTGTCAATGACCATTAATAACAATACGCTACCTCGCCGGGGCCTAGGGTGGAAATACAATCTACCTCTACCCAATGAAAAGCCCACACAAAATCTCAACGCAGTCGTGCTCCCCCCAACGCCAAACAAAATAAATGAAACCTACATGGAGGTACCCAGATCCACACTAAGAGTTAGAGGTATCGGCCTCATCGGTGGAAGCATAGTCCTGTTGACAGGGCTACTACCAATACTATCTTTAATATACATAACGGCATTCGAAAGGGTGAGAATTGAACTGAATTTCACCATAATAAGCCTAACCGCGCTGACAGCTATATATTGGTTGACCATTCCTATCGTACGCTTAGACGCTGAACTACCGCGCGACGAGCCGATCCGCTTCAACCGACTACGACAAAAAGTTTACTTTTACGAATACAAGCAAGACAAGGTTCGAATATTCAGTAAAAAGCACTGGGGGGTACGCCCTGTCGTTTATAACTGGAGCGACCTCATCGCCGAGGTCTATAGCCTTTATGCCCCTATGGGCAACGGCGGACTCGTTGAGAATATCGTCATCGCCGTACGCAAGACAGGTACCAACGAAATAATCGACCGCCTGTTCTTCAGTCATGACCTTGAGGATGGCAAGCAATACTGGGAGATCATCAGACTGTTCATGCAACAGGGCCCAGACGCCCTTCCCACCTTTGTTCGCCCACCCCGCGATTGGGACAATGACTTCGAGCTCACCCCCATTCGCCGACTGGCCCCCAGGGTGCAATGGCCGGAAGCGATAGACCGTGAGTCCCGTACCGGTCCAAATCCAGAAGAAACAACATGAAGCCGGTCGCAGACCGCACAGTGCAGGATCGACAAGGAACTGAACGCACGCGATACCCGCCTGCTGGGGGCATGGATGGCGCGACAACCCCTGTAAGCAAACTATTTTGGGCTGCGAGGCTCTGAGCGGCTTACCAGCAAATTCACTGCGATGCGTCCGCAGGTAAGCTCGCTCATTACGCCCCATCAATTCGGTCAGCAAGCCCAGGTTTGCAGATGCAAAAGGGCATCCCGTCGCCGACAGATGGCAAAAGGCCGCGCATTTTCCAACCCCCGCTACACTCCTCATTGACCTGCTCGCGATTTATCCCCACGACCCGTTCAGCCATCGCAAGGAGGCTCGATGAACGATGAATTGCAGCATCTGAAAAACCTTGGCAAGACCTCCGCGCAATGGCTGCACGCCGTCGGTATCCACAGTGCTTCGGACCTGCGCCGGCTCGGCGCGGTGGGTGCCTATCAAGCCGTGAGAACGCGAGGATTCCGGGCTTCGAAGGTGTTGTTGTACGCCATCGAGGGGGCCCTGCTGGACATGCACTGGAACGACCTGCCGGCCGAACGCAAGCAAGCGCTGAACCAACAGCTCGACGCGAAGTGCCCGGCGCAGAAAAACGAAAAATAATTCGCAAAAGGCATTGACGTCGAAATGAGAATCGTTATGATTATCACGACTGGTCGCGAGACCGGTTGGGTAACCTGAATGCTCCCTGGTTCGGACGCTCAGATTATCTCCTCATCAGGCTAATCACGGTTATTGACCCGGCACTTTGCCGGGTCTTTTTTTGCCCGCGATTCAGGGTGCCTTGCGCAGCTGGGCGCAGTAGTCCTGCTCCGGTGTCGCCGGGGTGTACCAGACGAAGTCGGCCATGCCCGGCTCGACCGTCTCTCCCACTTCCGTCAGCAACAGCACCTTGCCCTCGGCCTTGGCGTCGAGGTCGGCCAGATGCAGGGGCACGCCCAGGTCCTTGCGCGCATGGTAGCTGCCAGTGAGCAGCAGTGCCGGTTGCGGCGCGGCCAGCAGCCGCTCGGCAATGCGTCGGTCGCGCTGCTGCTGCACCGCCAACATAGCCGGCAGCTGGCTTTCCGGCAGCAGGTTGCAGTGGCCAGCGCGCACCTGAGCCAGCAGCGCCTGCACCACGGCCGGCGCATTGGAGCGCTCGCCCGGCGGTGTCGCTGGCTGACGATAGGCCTGGCGGACTTCCTCCTGCGACAGGTTCGCGGCCAGCAGCGGGTATGGCTGGCCCAGGGCCTCGCGGACGATCGCCCCGTACAGCGCCCAGTCCCAGCCGGGTTGCCAATCGAGGGCCTTGGGCAGGTCGGCTGCCGGCGACGCCTTTCCCTTCTGCGCATCGACCAGGGCCTGCTGCCGTGGCTCGAGCATTTCCAGCAGCAGGCTGCCCTGTGGCCGGCGGCTCTCCAGGGCACGCAGCAACCAGAGCTGCAGGCGGTGGTGGTCGGGGTTGTCGTGCTTTTCACCCACCAGCACCCGTGGCGCATCGGCCAGGCGCTGGACCAACTGCCCAGGGCTCAAGGCTTGGCCGCTGGACAATTCGATGATCTGCCCCAACTGGACGCTGTCACGGCCCTCGGTACCCTGCCAGGCCGGCACGGGTGGCAGGCTCGCCTGGCAACCACCCAAAGCCAGCATCAAGCAGATGGACAGCAGGGGATGGCGCATGGAGTAAGCCTCTTAGCGAGTGATGATCAGCGGATGGCCGCGCTCCGGGTGCGGCTGGACCAGGACATCGATACCGAACACTGCCCGCAGCGCCGTTGGCGTCAGCACCTGTTGCGGCGTGTCCAGGGCATGGCAGCGGCCCTGCTCCAGCAGCAGGATATGGTCACAGTAGCGCGCCGCCAGGTTCAGGTCATGCAGGATGACCAGCACCGCCGCGCCACGGTCGGCGAAGCTGCGCACCGCTTGCAGCGTGGTGTGCTGGTGCAGCGGGTCGAGCGCGGAGGTGGGCTCGTCAAGCAGCAGCGTGGTACCCGGCTCACCCGGCCACAGCTGGGCCAGCACCCGCGCCAGGTGCACGCGCTGGCGTTCGCCGCCGGACAGCGCCAGGTAACTGCGCTCGACCAGGTGCCCCGCATCCGCCGCCGCCAGCGCCACCTCGACGATCTCCCGGTCACGCTGACGGCCGCTGGCATGGGGCAGTCGACCTAAACCGACCACCTCCTCGACACTGAACGCAAAGCCCAGGCTGGATACCTGCGGCAACACCGCCAGTCGCCGCGCCCGTTCCTGGCCCGGCCAGCCCTCCAGGCTGCGGCCATCGAGGCGGACCTGCCCGGTGCTGGGCGCCAGTTCGCCACACAGGGCACCGAGCAGGCTGCTCTTGCCGGCGCCGTTCGGCCCGAGCACGCCGAGAACCTGCCCGGGCCGCAGCGTCAGGTTGATGTCGTGCAGCACAAGGCTGCCACCGCGCTTAAGAGAGAGCCCTTGGACGTCGAGCATCAGCTGCGCACCTTCACCAGCAGGAACAGGAAGAATGGCGCACCGATGAACGCGGTGACGATGCCAATCGGCAACTCCGCCGGGGCCAGGGCCAGACGCGCGATCAGGTCAGCGAACAGCAGCAGGGTGCCGCCCGCCAGCAGTGACGCTGGCAACAGCACCCGGTGATCCGGCCCGGCCACCAGCCGCACCAGATGCGGCACCACCAGGCCGATGAAGCCGATCAGGCCGGCGGCGGCAACCGCCGCCCCCACGCCCAGCGCCGTGCAGAACACCAGTTCGCGCTTGAGCGCTTCGACCTCGATGCCCAGGTGGCGGGCTTCCGACTCGCCCAACAGTAACGCGTTGAGCGCCTGCGCCCGGCGCGGCAGCCACAGGGCCACGGCGGCAGCCACCAGCAGCAAGGGCCAGAGCCGCTCATAGCTGGCACCGTTGAGGCTGCCCAGGTTCCAGAACGTCAGGGTGCGCAGGGTGGCATCGTCGGCCAGGTAGGTAAACAGGCCCACCGCCGAGCCGCCCAGCGCGGTCATGGCGATACCGGCCAGGAGCATGGTGGCCACGTTGGTCTGGCCGTCACGCCGCCCCAGGCGGTAGACCATCGCCGTCACGCCCAGGCCGCCGACGAAGGCGCAGAGCGACAGCAGGTAAGGCGCGAACCAGTCGGGAATGCCCCCCAGCCAACTGCCACCGACGATCGCCACCGCCGCGCCCAGGGCGGCGCCGCTGGCGACGCCGACCAGCCCCGGGTCGGCCAGCGGGTTGCGAAACAGCCCCTGCATCGCCACGCCGGACAACGCCAGCACGGCACCGACCGCCAGCCCCAGCAGGGTGCGCGGCAGGCGGATCTGGCCGAGGATCATCTCGGCCTGCTCCAGGCTCTCGCCGGCCACCGGCAAGCCGACCAGGCGCAGGCCGGCGCGCAGGGTATCGAGCAACGGCAGGCTGACCGGGCCCAGCGCCAGCGACAGCCAGACCGCGAGCAGGCACAGCAACGCCAGGGTAATGAACAACGTACGTGGTCGAACCCGCTGCCTCATGGGTTTAGGCTGGCCTTGGCGGCGGGATAGAAGCTGGCGGCCAGTTCATGCAGGGTGGCCGGCAGGCGCGGGCCCAGGCCGCCGACCAGCAGCGTCGGGTCCAGGGACAGCAGGCGCTTGTCGCGCACCGCGCGCGAAGTCGCCAGGGCCGGGTTTTCCTTGATCAGTGCCTGCAGGGCCTGCTCGCCGCTGAGGGCCCGGTCGGAGAACACCACCACCTCCGGATTCAGCGCGGCAAGGGCCTCCACCGAGAAGTTCTTGTAGCCCTGGTGATCGGCGAGGTTGCGGCCTCCTGCCTGGCGCAGCACCCAGTCCCCGGCGGTGCCCTGTCCCGCGATCATTGGCTTGGCGCCGGCATGGCCGACCAGTAGCAGGACGCCGGGCGCCTTGTGCCCGGCCTGGGCCTGCTCGACCTGCTTGTGCAGCGCCTCCAGTTGCCGGCGATAGTCAGCGGCCAGCGCCTCGGCCTTCTGCTCGTTACCCAGCAACGCCCCCAAATGCTTGAGGTTCTCGTCCACCGCGCCGACCTCGGCCTTGCTGGAGAACAGCTCGACCCGCACCCCGGCCTTGCGGATCTGCGCCAGCACCGGCGGCGGCCCCATCTCCTCGGTGCCCACCAGCACATCAGGGCGCAGGCTGAGGATGCCTTCGGCCGACAACTGGCGCTGGTAGCCGATGCTGGGCAGCGCCTTGAGCGACTCGGGATGCTGGCTGGTGGTATCGACACCGACCAGCCGCTGCTCGCCGCCCAGGGCGCTGATCCACTCGCTCAGGGCGCCACCGGCGCTGACCCAGCGCTGCGGCAGCTCGGCGGCCATGGTTTGGGCGGACAGGGCAAGACCGGCGCACAGGGCAATCAAGGCAGCGGGACGGCGCATCATCGGATTCCTTTGCAGAGGGCGGGCAGCACACCTTGTGGCGGGCAGCACAAGTGCGCACCATAGACAGCCTGGCGCGGCGAATGCGGGCAATTTGATAATTATTCGCATTGAAGCGTCAAGCCATCCCTTTGTCACACGGCTTAACCGGAAGCTCCGCCGCAATGCATTTTCTCTGCGCCTCCAACGACCTCGCCGAGGGCCACAGCCGCGCCTTCAGCGTAGCCGGCGTGCCGCTGTTCGGCGTGCGCCGCCAAGGCAAGGTCCACCTCTACCGCAACCGCTGCCCGCACCGGGGCATCCCGCTGAACTGGGCAGCGGACAGCTTTCTCGACGACAGCGCGAGCCTGATCCAGTGCGCCCATCACGGGGCCCAGTTCCTGATAGAAAGCGGCGAATGCATCACCGGCCCCTGCGCGGGCGAATGGCTGGAGGCCCTGGACTGCCGGGAAGACAACCAGGGCATCTGGTTCACGGATTGAGCAGCACCGGCAGCGGGCGATCGATGACCAGTTGCTGCGCATCCAGGCGGGTGCCGTAGGCCAGTACCTCGACCCCTTGCGCCACGGCGGCGCGCAGGGCCTGGGCATAGGCGGCGTCGATCTCCTCGGCAGGACGCACGGCCTCGATGCCGGTCAGGTTCACGCAATACAGCTGCACCGCACGGATGCCCTGGCGCGCCAGGGCGGCCAGCTCGCGCAGGTGCTTGGCGCCGCGCTGGGTGACGGCGTCGGGGAAGGCCGCCATCGGCGTGTCGGGGTAACCCAGGGTTACGCTCTTGACCTCGACATAGGCCTTGGAGCCGTCGGCATACTCCAGGTAGAAGTCGATCCGGCTGCGCTCCTCGCCATAGGCCACCTCACGCTTGAGCGTGGTGAAGCCGGCCAGCTCGCTGACCACACCGGCGCGCAAGGCCTCCTCCACCACGGCGTTGGCGCGCCCGGTGTTGACGCAGGCCAGACGGCCCTGGGGCGTTTCGCTGATCTCCCAGGTACCGGGCAACTTGCGCTTGGGGTCGTTGGAGCGGCTGAACCACACCTGCCCGCCCTCGCGCATGCAATTGAGCATGGAGCCGGTGTTGGGGCAGTGAATGGTGATCTGCTCGCCACTGGCCAACTCGATGTCGGCCAGGAAGCGTTTGTAGCGGCGCAGCAGGCGCGCCTGTTCCAGGGGCGGAAACTGCATCGGTCAGCCCTGCCAGCTCTGCAGGCCACGGGCGATGCGCTGTACCGCCTCTTCCAGGCGCGGCAGGCTCTGGGTGTAGGCGAAACGCACATGATGACCGGCCTGATGTCGGCCAAAGTCCAGGCCCGGGGTGAACGCCAGGTGCTCGGTTTCCAGGAAATGCCGGCAGAACGCGAAGGCATCGCCGCCGAACGCGCTGATATCGGCATACAGATAGAAGGCCCCCTGCGGTTCCACGGCGATGCCGAAGCCCAGCCCGCGCAATGCCGGCAGCAGGTAGTCGCGGCGACGGGCGAACTCGGCGCGGCGTTCCTCGAGGATAGCCAGGGTTTGCGGCTCGAAGCAGGCCAGCGCGGCATGTTGGGCCATGCTCGGGGCACTGATGTAGAGGTTCTGCGCCAGCTTTTCCAGGTCACCCACCGCCGACGGCGGGGCCACCAGCCAGCCCAGGCGCCAGCCGGTCATGCCGAAATATTTGGAAAAACTGTTCAGGACGAATGCCTCATCGTCCACTTCCAGCACGCTGGGCGCATCCATGCCGTAGGTGAGACCGTGGTAGATCTCGTCCACCACCAGATGCCCATGGCGCTCGCGGGTGGCCCTGGAAAGGCTGGCCAGCTCGTCGCGGTCGAGTACCGTGCCCGTCGGGTTGGCCGGCGAGGCGACCAGGGCGCCGACAGTGTCCTTGTCCCAATGACGCTCGACCAGATCAGCGGTCAGCTGGTAATTGACGTCCGGCCCCACCGGCACCAGCTGCGCGCCGCCTTCGACCAGGCGCAGGAAGTGCCGGTTGCACGGATACCCCGGGTCGGCCAGCAGCCAGTGCTTGCCCGGATCGACCAGCAGGCTGCTGGCCAGCAGCAGGGCGCCAGAGCCGCCTGGGGTGATGAGCACGCGCTCCGGGTCAAGGTCCACACCGTAGCGCTGGCCATAGAACCCGGCGATCGCCTCGCGCAGCTGCGGCAGGCCACGGGCCGCCGTGTAGCGGGTGTGCCCGGCGGCCAGGGCGGCCTGACCGGCGGCGACGATCGGCGCGGCGGTGGTGAAGTCCGGCTCGCCGATCTCGAGGTGGATCACGTCGTGGCCCGCGGCCTGCAGCTCGTTGGCACGGGCCAGCAGGGCCATGACGTGGAAGGGTTCGATGGCGCGACTGCGCGCACTGTGTGGCTGAGCCATGGGCCTTCTCTCAATTGGGTCTAAACTGGTGATTCTACCTGTGCACGCCAACGAACGCGCCGGTCAAGCCGCTGTCAAAAGCAGGCATAGGGCGGGGTAGCGCACCCTGGATCTATCTGGTAAGTTCGGCGGCTCGCAGTCGCAGGGCCGGCGGGCGCCGGAGATGGAAGCAGCCTGCGCATTGGATCAGATGAGTGAGAGGCGGTCTATTCATGTCCACCGTAGAAAAGCAAAAAGTCCAGACCATGTACGGTGTCGAACCCTACGTAGAGACCAAGGGTGAGGAGTACATGGGCGAGCCCATGAAGAAGCACTTCACCAAGCTCCTCAACGCCTGGAAAGGCGAGCTGATGGTCAGTGTGGATCGCACCGTGGACCACATGAAGGACGAAGCAGCCAACTTCCCCGACCCGGCGGACCGTGCCAGCCAGGAAGAAGAATTCGCCCTGGAGCTGCGCAACCGCGATCGCGAGCGCAAGCTGATCAAGAAGATCGACAAGACCCTCGACAAGATCAAGGCCGACGAGTACGGCTGGTGCGACTCCTGCGGCATCGAGATCGGCCTGCGCCGCCTCGAGGCCCGTCCGACCGCCGACCTGTGCTTCGACTGCAAGGAAATTGCAGAGAAGAAGGAAAAGACTGTCGGTAAAGGCTGATCCCTGACCCTCGCAGACGGGGCGTATCGGTTGTGGAAGCGGGCTTGCCCGCGTTCTACGACGGGTACGCCCCGTCTTCATTTATATAGCTGTGCGATCCATGAACGACTCCCGCTACATCGGCCGCTTCGCCCCCACCCCCAGCGGCTTCCTGCACTTCGGCTCGCTGGTCGCCGCCCTCGCCTCCTGGCTCGACGCCCGCGCCGTGAACGGTCGCTGGCTGCTGCGCATGGAGGACACCGATCCGCCCCGGGAGATGCCCGGCGCCCGTGACGCGATCCTGCAGACGCTGGAGCGTTACGGGCTGGAGTGGGACGGCGAGGTGGTGTTCCAGAGCCAGCGCCATGATGCCTATGCCGCGGTGGTCGACCGCCTGTTCAACATGGGCCTGGCCTATGCCTGCACCTGCTCGCGCAAGCAGCTGGAGGGGCACAACGGCATCTACCCGGGCTTTTGCCGCAACGCCGGGCACGCCCGCGAAGGCGCGGCGATCCGTCTGCGGGTGCCGGAGCTGATCTACCGATTCAGCGACCGGGTCCAGGGCACGTTCGAGCAACACCTGGGCCGCGAGGTGGGCGACTTCGTCATCCAGCGTCGCGACGGGCTGTATGCCTATCAACTGGCGGTGGTGCTGGATGACGCCTGGCAGGGAGTTACCGATATCGTGCGTGGCGCCGACCTGCTGGACAACACGCCGCGCCAGCTGTACCTGCAGGAGTTGCTGGGGTTCTCGCAGCCACGTTACCTGCACATTCCATTGATCGTGCAGCCGGACGGGCACAAGCTGGGCAAGTCGTACCGCTCGCCACCGCTGGAGGCGGACCAGGCGACGCCATTGCTGCTGCGAGCCCTGCGGGCATTGGGGCAGCCGGCCGATCCGGCACTGGCGGAGGCCAGCCCGGCCGAGGTGCTGGCGGTGGCCCGGCAGCAATGGCGACCGGAGCATATTGCGCGGCAGATGACGGTACCCGAGGCTGAATTGCATTAATGTCCTGATCCGACCGGCCAACGCGGTCCCTGTAGGAGCGGCCTTGTGCCGCGATGGGCTGCAAAGCAGCCCCGGCAATATCTGAGGCAACACTGAAAACCTGGGGTCGCTACGCGCCCCATCGCGACACAAGGCCGCTCCTACAGGGACCGCGCAAGACAGCAAGCCCTGCGTTTCAGCAAAATCAAAAGCCCAACAAATTCAACCCCTTGGCGAACCCCACCGATTCCCGCTAGCATCGCCCCAGCCATTTGCGCCAATAATAAGTCCAAGCCCGCAGCGCCCAACCCATCGAGGCCAGCATGTACATCTATCGTTTGGTCCTGCTTCTGGTCGTGGGGATCTACCTGTTCTCCCCGGCCATCATGGACTGGTGGATCGAACCGACCGGTGCCTGGTACCGCCCCTACCTGCTCTGGCTGATCCTGATCGTCGTCACCTTCATCCTGCAGAGCCAACGAGATGCCGATGAGCTTTAGTCTGACCCAGATGATCCTGATCAGCGCCGCCTATCTGCTGGTGCTGTTCGGCGTGGCCTGGATCAGCGAACGCGGGCTGATCCCGCGCGCGGTCATCCGCCACCCCCTGACCTACACCCTGTCGCTGGGCGTCTACGCCAGCGCCTGGGCCTTCTATGGCTCGGTCGGCCTGGCCTACCAGTACGGCTACGGCTTCCTCGCCTGTTACCTGGGTGTGTCGGGTGCCTTCCTGCTGGCGCCGGTGCTGCTCTACCCGATCCTCAAGATCACCCGCACCTACCAGCTGTCGTCGCTGGCCGACCTGCTGGCGTTTCGTTTTCGCAGCACCTGGGCCGGCGCGCTGACCACCATCTTCATGCTGATCGGCGTGCTGCCGCTGCTGGCCCTGCAGATCCAGGCGGTGGCCGACTCGATCAGCATCCTCACCGGTGAGCCGGTCAAGGCGCGGGTGGCGTTCGCCTTCTGCGTGCTGATCGTGCTGTTCACCATCTTCTTCGGCTCGCGCCATATCGCCACCCGCGAGAAGCACGAAGGCCTGGTGTTCGCCATCGCCTTCGAATCGGTGATCAAGCTGCTGGCCTTGGGCGGCGTCGGCCTCTATGCGCTGTACGGCGTGTTCGGCGGGCCACACGGCCTGGAAGTCTGGCTGCTGCAGAACCAGACCGCCCTCGCCGCCCTGCACACGCCGCTGCAGGAAGGGCCGTGGCGTACCCTGCTGCTGGTGTTCTTCGCCTCGGCGATCGTCATGCCGCACATGTACCACATGGCCTTCACCGAGAACTTGAGCCCGCGCTCGCTGGTCAGCGCCAGCTGGGGCCTGCCGCTGTTCCTGCTGCTGATGAGCCTGGCCGTGCCGCTGGTGCTGTGGGCCGGCCTGCGCCTGGGCGCCAGCACCAACCCCGAGTACTTCACCCTGGGCCTGGGCATCGCCGCCAACAACGAAGCGCTGGCGCTGCTGGCCTATGTCGGCGGGCTGTCGGCCGCCAGCGGGCTGATCATCGTCACCACCCTGGCACTGTCGGGCATGGCCCTGAACCACCTGGTGCTGCCGCTGTACCAGCCGCCGGCCGAAGGCAACATCTACCGCTGGCTGAAATGGACCCGCCGGGCGCTGATCGTCGCCATCATCACCGCCGGCTTCGTCTTCTACCTGACCCAGAACACCCACCAGAGCCTGGCCAACCTGGGCATCGTCGCCTTCGTCGCCACCCTGCAGTTCCTGCCCGGCGTGCTCTCGGTGCTGTACTGGCCGACCGCCAACCGCCGCGGCTTCATCGCCGGGCTGCTGGCCGGCATGCTGGTGTGGATGGTGACCATGCTGCTGCCGCTGCTGGGCAACCTGCAGGGCTTCTATATCCCGCTGCTGGACATGATCTACGTGCTGGACGACACCAGCTGGCACATGGCGGCCATCGCCTCGTTGGCGGCCAACGTCCTGCTGTTCACCCTGATCTCGCTGTTCACCAACGCCAGCAGCGAAGAGGTCAGCGCCGCAGAGGCCTGCGCGGTGGACAACGTGCGTCGCCCGCAACGTCGCGAGCTGCATGCCGCCTCACCCCAGGAGTTCGCCACCCAGCTGGCCAAGCCGCTGGGCGCCAAGGCCGCGCAGAAGGAGGTCGAGCAGGCCCTGCGCGACCTCTACCTGCCCTTCGACGAGCGCCGCCCCTACGCCTTGCGTCGCCTGCGCGACCGCATCGAGGCCAACCTCTCCGGCCTGATGGGCCCGAGCGTGGCCCAGGACATGGTCGAGACCTTCCTGCCCTACAAGTCCGGCAACGAGAACTACGTCACCGAGGACATCCACTTCATCGAGAGCCGCCTCGAGGACTACCACTCGCGCCTGACCGGCCTTGCCGCCGAGCTCGACGCCCTGCGCCGCTACCACCGCCAGACCCTACAGGAACTGCCCATGGGCGTGTGCTCGCTGGCCAAGGACCAGGAGATCCTGATGTGGAACAAGGCCATGGAGGAACTCACCGGGATCGCCGCCAAGCACGTGGTCGGTTCGCGCCTGGTGACCATCGGCGAGCCCTGGCGCGGCCTGCTGCAAGGTTTCATCAACGTGCCCGACGAGCACCTGCACAAGCAGCGCCTGGCCCTCGATGGCCAGCCGCGCTGGCTCAACCTGCACAAGGCGGCCATCGACGAGCCGCTGGCCCCAGGCAACAGCGGCCTGGTGCTGCTGGTCGAGGACCTCACCGAGACCCAGGCGCTGGAAGACAAGCTGGTGCACTCCGAACGCCTGGCCAGCATCGGTCGCCTGGCGGCGGGCGTGGCCCATGAGATCGGCAACCCCATCACCGGCATCGCTTGCCTGGCGCAAAACCTGCGCGAGGAGCGCGAGGGCGACGGCGAGATCATCGAGCTGTCCAGCCAGATCCTCGAACAGACCAAGCGCGTGTCGCGCATCGTCCAGTCGCTGATGAGCTTCGCCCATGCCGGCGGTAGCCAGCAGAACAGCGAGGAGCCGGTGTGCCTGGCCGAAGTCGCGCAGGACGCCATTGGTCTGCTGGCATTGAACCGGCGCAATTTCGAAGTACAGTTCTTCAACCTCTGCGACCCGGAGCACTGGGTCGAGGGCGATCCGCAGCGCCTGGCCCAGGTACTGATCAACCTGCTTTCCAACGCCCGCGACGCCTCCCCTCCCGGCAGCGCCGTGCGCGTGCGCAGCGAAGTGAACGAACACACCGTCGACCTGATCGTCGAGGACGAAGGCAGCGGCATCCCGAAAAGCATCATGGACCGCCTCTTCGAACCCTTCTTCACCACCAAGGACCCGGGCGAAGGCACCGGACTGGGGCTCGCTCTGGTCTATTCCATCGTGGAAGAGCATTATGGGCAAATCACCATCGACAGCCCGGCCGACATCGAGCGCCAACGTGGTACCCGGATCCGCGTGACCCTGCCCCGGCATGTCGTAGCGACGTCCCCTGAAATTCGAGACCGTCGAGAGAATTGAATCAATGCCGCACATTCTGATCGTCGAAGACGAAACCATCATCCGTTCGGCCCTGCGTCGCCTGCTCGAACGGAACCAGTACCAGGTCAGCGAAGCCGGCTCGGTGCAGGAAGCCCAGGAACGCTTCAGCATTGCCACCTTCGACCTGATCGTCAGCGACCTGCGCCTGCCAGGCGCCCCGGGCACCGAGCTGATCAAGCTCGGCCAGGGCACCCCGGTGCTGATCATGACCAGCTACGCCAGCCTGCGCTCGGCGGTGGACTCGATGAAGATGGGCGCGGTGGACTACATCGCCAAGCCCTTCGACCACGACGAGATGCTCCAGGCCGTGGCCCGCATCCTGCGCGACCGGCAGAACGCTCCAGCGGCCGCGCCTGTCGCCGAACCTCGCGCCGGCAACGGCAAGGCTGCCAGCGACAAGGCAGGTAGCACGGCCGCCAACGGCGAGATCGGCATCATCGGCTCGTGCCCGCCCATGCAGGACATGTACGTCAAGATTCGCAAGGTCGCCCCGACCGACTCCAATGTACTGATCCAGGGCGAGTCGGGCACCGGCAAAGAGCTGGTCGCCCGCGCCCTGCACAACCTCTCGCGCCGGGCCAAGGCGCCGATGATCTCGGTGAACTGCGCGGCGATTCCGGAAACGCTCATCGAATCGGAGCTGTTCGGCCACGAGAAGGGCGCATTCACCGGCGCCAGCGCCGGGCGCGCGGGCCTGGTCGAGGCCGCCGACGGCGGCACCCTGTTCCTCGACGAGATCGGCGAACTGCCCCTGGAAGCCCAGGCCCGCCTGCTGCGCGTGCTGCAGGAGGGCGAGATCCGCCGGGTCGGGTCGGTGCAGTCGCAGAAGGTCGATGTGCGCCTGATCGCCGCGACCCACCGCGACCTGAAGAACCTGGCCAAGGCCGGGCAGTTCCGCGAAGACCTGTACTACCGCCTGCACGTGATCGCCCTGAAGCTGCCGGCCCTGCGCGAGCGCGGCAGCGACGTCAACGAGATCGCCAATGCCTTCCTCGCCCGCCAGAGCGCGCGCATCGGCCGCGACGACCTGCACTTCTCCCACGAGGCCGAGCAGGCCATCCGTCACTACAGCTGGCCGGGCAACGTGCGCGAACTGGAGAACGCCGTGGAGCGCGCGGTGATCCTCAGTGAGAGCGCGGAGATTTCCGCCGACCTGCTGGGCATCGACATCGAGCTGAGCGACCTGGAAGACGACGACGTGCTGGACAACCTGCCGAGCCTGGCCAGCGCCAACAACGCCAGTCACGAGCCGACCGAGGACCTGTCGCTGGAGGACTACTTCCAGCATTTCGTTCTCGAGCACCAGGACCACATGACCGAGACCGAGCTGGCGCGCAAGCTGGGCGTCAGCCGCAAATGCCTGTGGGAACGCCGCCAACGCCTGGGTATCCCGCGGCGCAAGAGCAACGCCACCAGCGACAACTGATTCTGTGTAATCCGATCGCGGGGCAAGCCCGCTCCCACGCCAGCCTTGCCTGGTCTGTGGGAGCGAGCTTGCTCCGCGATGCGTTTGCGCGGTAACACATCAGTTCCCGCAAAAATCTGTTACCCACCCTGTCAGCCGTAACATCCCCCGAGGCGTAAGGTAACGAAATTTCTACATTTGCCCCGCCCCAAAACCTGCCTGAACCGCTGAAACCCCCAATTTCATTGGGCTTTCAAAAGTTGGCACGGCATCTGCTTTATGTCTGGTACAAGAACAATAACAAGCACTGCAACTCAGAATAAGAACAAGACGAAACGGCTCACGCACAATAAGAACAAGACGGCGGAGGCGCAGCTAACTGATTCTTTTGGAGAGGCGTTGTGTTTGGGGCTTGCCCCACGATCAGGCAGAGAACAACAAAAACTGCACTCAAAAGCAGCACCTGAACTGATTGGATCGACAGATCAGCATCAACTCGGCGACCAAAGCAATCCGTTTGCTCTTCACCCCCCGGTTTGGGGGGCGTCCACAAGCTTCGAGATTTGTGGACAGGGCATTCAACAAAAACAAGAAGCCCAGCAAAAAAACAATAAGAGCACGCAACGACTTTGATGGGGAGCTTCGGCTCCCCATGTCGTTTCTCCCTTTCGCATCGCCCTTGGCACACCGCCTACACCATTCCCCCAGTAAATGCTAGAATCCCCGCCCATCATGCGGCCATTCTCCTATCCTTGGCCGATCATTCCTTCAAACAGTGCATCCCATGCTGAAGAAGCTGTTCCAGTCGTTCCGCCCGCCCGTTCGTGGCCAGCACCACAGGCGCACCACGCCTGAAGTGATCAACAAGAGCCAGCACTCGCTGCAGCGCAGCCAGTTCAGCCGCCATGCCGTGAGCATCGTCGAGCGTCTGCAGGCGGCCGGTTACCAGGCCTACCTGGTCGGTGGCTGTGTCCGCGACCTGCTGCTGGGCATCACGCCCAAGGACTTCGACGTCGCCACCAGCGCCACGCCCGAGCAGGTCCGCGCGGAGTTCCGCAACGCCCGCATCATTGGCCGGCGCTTCAAGCTGGTCCACGTGCATTTCGGCCGTGACATCATCGAGGTCGCCACCTTCCGTGCCCCGCACTCGGATGAAGACCAGTCCGATAGCCACCGCTCGTCGCACAATGCCAGCGGCCGCATCCTGCGCGACAACGTGTACGGCACCCTGGAAGAAGACGCGCAACGCCGCGACTTCACCATCAACGCCCTGTACTACGACCCGGTCAGCGAGCGCATCCTCGACTACGCCAACGGTGTCCACGACATCCGTAACCGCCTGCTGCGCCTGATCGGCGACCCGACGCACCGCTACCAGGAAGACCCGGTACGCATGCTGCGCGCCGTGCGCTTCGCCGCCAAGCTGGACTTCGGCATCGAGAAGCACACCGTGCAGCCGATCCGCGAGCTGGCGCCCATGCTGCGTGACATTCCGCCGGCACGCCTGTTCGAGGAAAGCCTCAAGCTGCTCCTCAACGGCCAGGGCGCGATCACCTTCGAGATGCTGGTTGACCTGCAACTGTTCGAGCCGCTGTTCCCGGCCAGCAGCCAGGCCCTGGAAGAGCGCCCGACCTACACCCACACCCTGATCAGCCAGGCCCTGAGCAACACCGACCTGCGCGTCAAGCAGGGCAAGCCGGTGACCCCGGCGTTCCTCTTCGCCGCCCTGCTCTGGCCAGCCCTGCCGGGCCGCGCGCTGTACCTGCAGAGCCAAGGCGTGCCGCCGATTCCGGCCATGAACGGCGCGGCCCACGACCTGATCGCCGAACAGTGCGCCCGCATTGCCATCCCCAAGCGCTTCACCCTGCCGATCCGCGAGATCTGGGACATGCAGGAGCGCCTGCCACGGCGCAGCGGCAAGCGTGCCGACATGCTGCTGGACAACCCACGGTTCCGCGCTGGCTACGACTTCCTGCTGCTGCGTGAAAGCGCTGGCGAGGAAACCGACGGCCTGGGCGAATGGTGGACCGACTACCAGGACGCCAACGACAGCCAGCGCCGCGACATGATCCGCGAGCTTGGCAGCCGCGACGACGGTGCCGGCGGCACTGCCGGCCCGCGCAAACGCAAGCGCAGCGGCGGCAAACGCAAGCGCGACGACGAGCAGGCCTGGGACTGAGCATGAGCACCCGTGCGTTCATCGGCCTGGGCAGCAACCTGGATGAGCCCGCCGAGCAGCTGCGCAGCGCCCTGCAGGCGCTGGACCTGATCGCCGACACCCGCCTGGCGGCGGCCTCGGCGCTCTACACCAGCGACTCGCTGCTGCCCGGCCAGCCGCGCTACACCAACGCCGTGGCGGCCATCGACACGGCCTTGGCGCCGCTGGACCTGCTCGACGCCCTGCAAGCCATCGAGAACGACCAGGGCCGCGTGCGCCAGGAGCGCTGGGGCCCGCGCACCCTCGACCTCGACGTGCTGCTGTTCGGTGACCAGGTCATCGATGTGCCGCGCCTGCAGGTGCCGCACTACCACATGCACGCCCGCCCCTTCGTGCTCTACCCGCTCGCCGAGCTGGTCCCCGCCGAATTCCGCCTCGCCGACGGCCGCGCCCTGGCGCAGCTGCTCGAAGATTGTCCGTTCGTCGGCCTGGAACGCCTGTAATTCGGGCGTTTCCGACGGCGGTAACGCCAGTAACACCGGTGCCGTAACAATGCGGTAACACGGCTGGTTGACTTCCCCCACCTCGCTCACGACTATAGGCGTCCCGCGGCGCCACTCTGCCGCAATCACCCATTTAGGCTCGGACGGACCTGTGCCCGAACATCACAGACGATGATGTGCCGCTCCGGAAGATGAATACACGCGTTGTACGCAGTTGTTGTTCACAGCGCCTGAACGAGGATTCCCCTACATGCCTGAAGTAACCCTGACCACCCTGCACGGCCTGAAGGCCAAGGGTGAGAAAATCACCATGCTGACCTGCTACGACGCGACCTTCGCCAAGGTCGCCAGCCAGGCCGGCGTGGAAGTCCTGCTGGTGGGCGACTCCCTGGGGATGGTCCTGCAGGGCCATGACAGCACCCTGCCCGTCACCAACCGCGACATGGCCTACCACACCGCGTGCGTCAAACGCGGCAACGATGGCGCGCTGATCCTCGCCGACCTGCCGTTCATGGCCCATGCCACCCCCGAGCAGGCCTTCGCCAACGCCGCCGAACTGATGCGCGCCGGCGCCCACATGCTCAAGATCGAAGGCGCCGCCTGGCTCGGCGAGACCATCCGCCTGCTGGCCGAACGCGGCGTGCCGGTGTGCGCGCACATGGGCCTGACCCCGCAGACAGTCAACGTGCTGGGCGGCTACAAGGTCCAGGGTCGCCAGGAAGCCCAGGCCCGCCAGATGCGCGCCGACGCCATCGCCCTGGAGCAGGCCGGCGCGGCCATGCTGCTGCTCGAGTGCGTGCCCAGCGAGCTGGCGGCGGAGATTACCCAGGCGGTGAGCATTCCGGTGATCGGCATCGGCGCCGGCAGCGCCACCGATGGCCAGGTGCTGGTCCTGCATGACATGCTCGGGCTGTCGCTCAGCGGCCGCGTGCCGAAGTTCGTGAAGAACTTCATGGCCGGCCAGCCGGACATCCAGAGTGCCCTGGCCGCCTATGTCCGGGCGGTCAAGGACGTCAGCTTCCCAGGCAGCGAACATGGGTTCAGCGCATGAATACCGTCAAGACCGTCCGTGAACTGCGTGCCGCGGTGGCCCGCGCCCGAGGCGAAGGCAAGCGCATCGCCTTCGTGCCGACCATGGGCAACCTGCACAGCGGCCATGCTGCGCTGGTGACCAAGGCCGCCCAGCGCGCCGACTTCGTGGTCGCCAGCATCTTCGTCAACCCGCTGCAGTTCGGCGCCGGCGAGGACCTGGACAAATACCCCCGCACCCTTGCCGCCGACCAGGAAACACTGCTCCAGGCCGGCTGCCACCTGCTGTTCGCCCCCACCGTCGAGGAGATGTACCCCGATGGCATGGCGGTGCAGACCCGGGTGAGCGTGCCGCAGCTGTCCGAAGGCCTGTGCGGCGCCAGCCGCCCCGGGCACTTCGAAGGCGTGGCGACGGTGGTCAGCAAGCTGTTCAACATGGTCCAGCCAGACCTGGCCGTGTTCGGCGAAAAGGACTTCCAGCAACTGGCGGTGATCCGCGCCATGGTGCGCGACCTGAACATGCCGATCCAGATCATCGGCGAGCCGACCGTGCGCGCCGAGGACGGCCTGGCGCTGTCGTCGCGCAATGGCTACCTGACGCCGGAGCAACGTGCCACCGCCCCGGTGCTGTACCGCACCCTGAGCTGCATCGCCGACGCCCTGCACCGTGGGCAGCGCGACTTCGCGGCGCTGGCCGCCGAAGGCCAGGCGCAACTGGAAGCGGCAGGCCTGCGCAAGGACTACCTGGAAGTGCGCCATGCCCTGACCCTGCGCCCGGCGATGATCGACGACCGTGACCTGGTGGTAATCGCGGCGGCGTACCTGGGCAACACCCGGCTGATCGACAACATCTACCTGCACCTGGAAGAGCAGACCGCCTGAGATCCCTGCGTGGGCGCGGCGAACCGCCGCCCCACGCACGCCAGGTATCCGGCCGGTGACAATTTTAATCCACCCCGTTCGCCTCCCCCCATTCCCGCCTTGGCGCCAATGCCTATAATGTCCAGCTTGCAACCGGCAACGAATGCCGCTGTCCAAGCCTGACCATGCACCAAGGAAACCACCCGCAATGGCGTATTACCGTACCCCCCACGATGTGACGGCGCTGCCCGCCTGGCAGGCGCTTCAGCAACACCGCGACGCCATGCAGGGCTTCAGCATGCGCGAAGCCTTCGCCGCCGACGGCAAGCGCTTCGAGCAGTTCTCCTTGAGCAGCTGCGGCCTGTTCCTCGACTACTCGAAGAACCTGATCACCGAGCAGACCCGTGACCTGCTGGTGAACCTGGCCAAGGACGTCGTCCTGGAAGCGGCCATCAAGTCGATGTTCAGCGGCGAGATCATCAACGCCTCCGAAGGCCGCCCGGTGCTGCACACCGCCCTGCGCCGCCCGGTCGGCGACAAGCTCAGCGTGAACGGCGTCAACGTGATGCCGGAAGTGCACAAGGTGCTGAACCAGATCACCGAACTGGTCGGCCGCATCCACGACGGCCTGTGGCGCGGCTACAGCGAAAAACCGATCACCGACGTGGTCAATATCGGCATCGGCGGCTCGTTCCTCGGCCCCGAGCTGGTCTCCGAGGCGCTGCTGCCCTACGCCCAGCGCGGCGTGCGCTGCCACTACCTGGCGAACATCGACGGCAGCGAGTTCCACGAGCTGTCGGCCAACCTGCGCGCCGAGACCACCCTGTTCATCGTCTCGTCAAAGTCGTTCAACACCCTGGAAACCCTGAAGAACGCCCAGGCCGCGCGCACCTGGTACCTGGCCCAGGGCGGTTCGGAAGCCGAGCTGTACCGCCACTTCATCGCCGTGTCGAGCAACAAGGCCGCGGCCGTGGCCTTCGGCATCCGCGAGGAGAACATCTTCCCGATGTGGGACTGGGTCGGCGGGCGCTACTCGCTGTGGTCGGCCATCGGTCTGCCGATCGCCCTGGCCATCGGCACCGCCAACTTCAAGGAACTGCTGTCCGGCGCCTACACCATGGACCAGCATTTCCAGACCGCGCCGTTCGAGAAGAACATGCCGGTGCTGCTGGCCCTGCTGGGCGTGTGGTACGGCAACTTCTGGGGCGCCCAGGCCCATGCGATCCTGCCGTACGACCACTACCTGCGCAACATCACCAAGCACCTGCAGCAGCTGGACATGGAATCCAACGGCAAGAGCGTGCTGCAGGACGGCACCCCGGTGAAGACCGACACCGGCCCGGTGATCTGGGGCGGCGTCGGCTGCAACGGCCAGCACGCCTACCACCAGTTGCTGCACCAGGGCACCCAGCTGATCCCTGCCGACTTCATCGTCCCGGTGGTGAGCTTCAACCCGGTGGCGGACCACCATCAGTGGCTGTACGCCAACTGCCTGTCGCAGAGCCAGGCGCTGATGCTCGGCAAGACCCGCGAGGAAGCCGAGACCGAACTGCGCGCCAAGGGCCTGAACGAGGCCGATATCGCCAAGCTGGCGCCGCACAAGGTGATCCCGGGCAACCGTCCAAGCAACACCCTGGTGGTCGAGCGCATCAGCCCGCGCCGCCTCGGTGCGCTGGTGGCGATGTATGAGCACAAGGTGTTCGTGCAGAGCGTGGTCTGGGGCATCAACGCCTTCGACCAGTGGGGTGTCGAGCTGGGCAAGGAACTGGGCAAGGGTGTCTACCAGCGCCTGGTCGGCGCCCAGGAGGACAACGCCGAGGACGGCTCGACCCAGGGCCTGATCAACTACTTCCGCGGTCGTCATCGCGGCTGATGCTACACAGCCGCTCTGTGTGTGTGTAGGAGCGGCCTTGCGCCGCGAATGGGCCGCACAGCGGCCCCGGCAATCAAGGCTATATCGCTGAAATCCTGGGGCCGCTTTGCGGCCCTTTCGCGACACAAGGCCGCTCCTACACGGACGGCGTCTCCCCCAGGGAACACCCCCACCTTCTACACTGTCCATCGAATAGCCGTTGCAGTCCCTCGCCCCTAACAAGAGCAGGACCACCCGCCATGTTCGATATCCGCGACTATCCCCAGGCCCTGGCCGTGAGCCAGTCCGCCACCCTCAGCGACGACGACTACCGCCGCCTCTACCGCCAGTCGGTGGATGACCCCGACACGTTCTGGGCCGATCAGGCCAAGCGCCTGGACTGGATCAAGCCCTGGTCAAGCGTGCAGCAATGCGACCTGAACACCGGCAGCGCCCGCTGGTTCGACGGAGCCCAGCTGAATGTCAGCCTTAACTGCATCGATCGCCACCTGGCCCAGCGCGGCGAGCAGACCGCCCTGCTCTGGGAAGGCGACGATCCCGCGCACAGCAAGGCCATCAGCTACCGCGAACTGCACCGCCAGGTCTGCCGCCTGGCCAACGCCTTGAAAGCCCGAGGCGTGAACAAAGGCGACCGGGTATGCATCTACATGCCGATGATCCCCGAGGCCGCCTATGCCATGCTCGCCTGCACGCGCATCGGCGCCATCCACTCGGTGGTGTTCGGCGGTTTCTCTCCCGACGCCCTGCGCGACCGTATCCTCGACGCCGACTGCCGCACGGTGATCACCGCCGACGAAGGCGTGCGTGGCGGCAAGCGCATTGCGCTCAAGCAGAACGTCGACAAGGCCCTCGCCAGTTGCCCGGCGGTGAGTAGCGTGTTGGTGATCAAGCGCACCGGCGCTGAGGTGGCCTGGAGCGAAGGCCGCGACCTCTGGTACCACGAGGTGACGGAAAAGGCCGGTGACGACTGCCCGGCCGAACCGATGAACGCCGAGGACCCGCTGTTCATCCTCTACACCTCGGGCAGCACCGGTAAACCCAAGGGCGTGCTGCACACCACCGCCGGCTACCTGCTGCAGGCGACCATGACCTTCAAGACCGTGTTCGACTACCGGGACGGCGAGGTGTTCTGGTGCACCGCCGACGTCGGCTGGGTCACCGGCCACAGCTATATCGTCTACGGCCCACTGGCCAACGGCGCTATCTCGCTGATGTTCGAAGGCGTGCCCAACTACCCCGACACCTCGCGCTTCTGGCAGGTGGTCGACAAGCACCGGGTGAACATCTTCTACACCGCGCCCACCGCCCTGCGCGCGCTGATGCGCGAAGGCCCCGGGCCCTTGCAAGGCACTTCGCGCCAGAGCCTGCGCCTGCTCGGCAGCGTCGGCGAACCGATCAACCCGGAAGCCTGGGAATGGTACTTCGAGGCCGTCGGGCAGAAGCGTTGCCCCATCGTCGACACCTGGTGGCAGACCGAGACCGGCGGCATCATGCTCACCCCCCTCCCCGGGACGCCACGGCTCAAGCCGGGCTGCGCCACCCAGCCGATGTTCGGCGTGCAACCGGTTTTGCTGGACGACAAAGGCAAGCTGATCAAAGGCCCCGGCGCCGGACTGCTGGCGATCAAGGCCAGCTGGCCCGGACAGATCCGCAGTGTCTACGGCGACCACCAGCGCATGGTCGACACCTACTTCAAGCCGATGCCCGGCTACTACTTCACCGGCGACGGCGCCCGTCGCGACGCCGATGGCGACTACTGGATCACCGGGCGCATCGACGATGTGATCAATGTCTCCGGCCACCGTATCGGCACCGCCGAGGTGGAGAGCGCCCTGGTGCTGCACGACGGCGTCGCCGAGGCCGCCGTGGTCGGCTACCCCCACGACCTCAAGGGCCAGGGGGTGTATGCCTTCGTCACCCCCATGAACGGCGTCGTGCCGGACGACGCGCTCAAGGCCGAACTGCTGGCCCTGGTCAGCAAGGAGATCGGCAGCTTCGCCAAGCCCGAACTGATCCAGTGGGCACCCGCCCTGCCCAAGACCCGCTCGGGCAAGATCATGCGGCGTATACTGCGCAAGATCGCCTGCAACGAACTGGACAACCTGGGCGACACCTCGACCCTCGCCGACCCCAGCGTGGTCCAGGGTTTGATCGACAAGCGTCTCAATCAATAACCCGCGGCCCGGGCGGCCGCCCTGAATCAAGGTCGCCATGGAAGTCCTACGTCGTCGCATCGAAACCCAGGTCATGAGCCTCACCGGGCTGGCCCTCGGCCAGCTCGACCTGGAATCGCCCAAGGGCGACCCCGGGCTGTTTGGCCCGCAGAGCATCAGCTGGCAGGTGCATGGCGATTTCCCCAGCATGCTGGTGGGCGGGATCAGCGCGCTGATGTTGCAACTGCTGCACCCGCTGGCACTGGCCGGGGTGTGGGACCACTCGAACTTCCGCCAGGACCTGCTCGGGCGCCTGCGCCGTACCAGCCAGTTCATCTCCGGCACCACCTTCGGCTCGACCCGTGACGCCGAGTGGCTGATCGACAAGGTCCGCACCATCCACCTCAAGGTCACCGGCACCGCGCCTGACGGCCGTCCCTACGCGGCCAGCGACCCCGACCTGCTGACCTGGGTGCATGTGGCCGAAGTCAGCAGTTTCCTCGCCGCCCACCTGCGTTATCGCAACCCCCGTCTGCCACGCGCCGAGCAAGACGCCTACTACGACGAGATCGCGCTGATCGCCGAGCGCCTCGGCGCACGCGACGTGCCACGTTCCTGCGCCGAGGTCGACGACTACCTGCGCCGCATGCGCCCGCAACTGCAGTGCGATGCGCGCAGCCTGGAGGTGGTGGACATCCTGCTCAAGGCCCCGGCGCCCAGCCGGATGGCCGAGCCGGTGGGCAAGCTGATGCTCAAGGCCGGCATCGACCTGCTGCCCGAATGGGCCAGCGAAATGCTCGGCCTGCACCAGGGCGCGGTCGAGCGGCGCATGATCCGCCTGGGCCTGAACAACACCGCACCAGTGCTGCGCTGGGCCATGCGCGACGGTTCGGCGCACCGCGCACGGCGGCGCATGGGCATCGAATGAGGTATTTTGCCCCGTTCATCGGAACCGATTTAACGTGCCATACTCCAAGCACTCCAGCCTGATACAGACGAAGCGACACATGCCCAAAGGATTGACCCGCGCTCTCGGCGCACTGCTGGCCCTCGTGGCCCTGTACGGCCTGCTCGGCTTTTTCATTCTCCCCGGTGTCGCCCTGCGCATCGCCAACCAGCAGCTGGCGCAATACGCCACGGTGCCGGCGCACCTGCAGCGCATCGAGCTCAACCCGTTCAGCCTTGAGCTGACGCTCTGGGGCCTGCAGATCGGCGAACCCGGCAAGGAACAGGTCGGCTTCGAACGCCTGTACGCCAACCTCGCCCTCGACAGCCTGTGGACCAAGGCCCTGCGCCTGGACGCCGTGGAGCTGGACAAGCCACGCACCGAGCTGCTGTTCGCCAAGGACGGCAGCCTCAACCTGGCCCAGCTGTTCAAGATTCCGCCCAGCGAGCCCAAGCCGGAGGAGCCGCCCAGCGATCCGTTCCCGCTGCGCATCGCCAGCATCAAGCTCAGCGAGGGCTACCTGCACTTCCAGGACCTGCGCCCGAGCGAGCCGATCGAGTTCCTCTACGACTCGATGAACCTGGAGCTGAAGAACCTCAGCACCCTGCCCGACGACAACGCCGACATGACCCTGGTGGCCAACGGCCCGGCGGGCGGGCGCATCGACTGGAGCGGCACCCTGAGCCTGGCGCCGATCGCCTCGGAAGGTACCCTTAAGGTCACCGACGGCAAGATGAAGCTGTTCTGGCCTTATGTGCGCGACGCCGTGCCGCTGGTGCTGGAAGACGGCATGGTCAGCCTCGACACCCACTACAAGCTCAACCTCGCCAAGGAAACCGAGCTGCTGCTCGACAACACCTCGGTGCGGGTCGCGCCCTTTGCCATCAAGGCCCCGGACGGGCGTCCGCTGGCACGCCTGGCCAGCCTGGAGGTCAGCGAAACCTCCATCGACCTGGCCAAGCAGTTGGTCACCGTCGGCAAGATCCGCAGCGAGAAGCTGGAGACCTGGGCGGCCCTGGAGAAGGACGGCCAGCTCGACTGGCAGAAGCTGTTTGCCAGCCAGCCGGCCAAGGCCACGCCGAAGGAACAGGCCGAGCCCGCCGCCGCCGAACCGACTCCGGAACAACAGGCCGCCAAGGAGCCGAGCAAGCCCTGGCAGGTCCTGCTCAAGGACGTGCAGGCACGCAACTACCTGGTTCACCTGGCCGACCGTAGCCAGAAGGAGCCCGTGGCCCTGGATGTCGGCCCGCTCAACCTCGACCTGCAGAACTTCGACAGCCTCAACCAGTCGCCCTTCACCCTCAAACTCGACACCGGCGTGGGCAAGCAGGGCAAGCTGCAGGCCGCGGGCCAGGTCAACCTGGCGCCGGTCACGGCGAAACTCGACGTCGCCACCCGCGACATCGACCTGCGCGTCGCCCAGGCCTACATCAGCCCGTTCATCCGCCTGGAACTGCGCAGCGGCATGCTCTCCAGCGACCTCAAGGTCGACCTCAAGAGCACCGAGCCACTGGCCTTCAGCATCACCGGCAAGGCCCAGGCCAACCAGTTGCACACCCTGGACACCATCAAGAACCGCGACTTCGTCAAATGGCAGCAGGTCAACGTCGATGGCCTGTCCTATGTGCACGGCGATGCCCTGTCGATCGACAAGGTCACCCTGCTGCAACCCTATGCGCGCTTCATCATCAACGAAGACCGCACCACCAACGTCGACGACCTGCTGATCCCGCAACCCGCGGACAAGCCGGCCGCGGCGCCGAGCAAGCCGGCGGCGTCCGGCAGTGGCAAGGAACTGGGCATCCGTATCGGCCAGATCAGCATCAACGACGGCTCGGCCAACTTCGCCGACCTGACCCTGACGCCCAACTTCGCCACTGCAGTGCAGCAGCTCAATGGCCAGATCGGCACTATCGACAACCGCAAGCCGCTGCCGGCCAAAGTGGATATCAAGGGCAAGGTGGACCGCTACGCGCCGGTGACCATCAAGGGCGCGCTCAACCCGTTCAACCCGCTGGCCAGCCTGGACATCGCCACCAGCTTCAAGCGTGTCGAGCTGACAACCCTCACCCCCTACTCCGGCAAGTTCGCCGGCTTGCGCATCCGCAAGGGCCGGCTGAACCTCGACCTGCACTACCTGATCACCAATGGCCAGCTCAAGGCCGAGAACAAGGTGGTGATCGAGCAACTGCAACTGGGCGAGAAGGTCGACAGCCCGGACGCCGTGGACCTGCCGATCCGCCTGGCGGTCGCCCTGCTCAAGGACACCGAAGGCAGGATCTCCATCGAGCTGCCGGTATCGGGCGATCTCAACAACCCGCAATTCAGCGTGATGCCGATCGTCTGGCAGACCCTGCGCAACCTGGTGCTGCGCGCGGCCCAGGCGCCGTTCAAGCTGCTCGGCGGGCTGGTCTCGGGCGGCGGCGCGGAAGATCTGGGCAATGTCTCGTTCGCGGCAGGCTCCAGCGACCTGACCCCTGAAGTGCAGACGTCCCTGGACAAGCTCGCCTCGGCTCTCAAGGAGCGTCCCGAGCTGCGCCTGGAGATCGAGGGTACCGCCGCCCAGAGCAGCGATGGCCCGCTGATCGCCCAGCAGCGCCTGGAGCGCGAGTACCAGGCTACCTGGTACAAGATCCTCCAGCGCCGCGGCGACAAGGTACCGGCCAACGCCTCGCTGCTGGTGGTGGACGACAGCGACAAGCCGGCGATGCTCGAAGGCATCTACCGCACCCGCCTCAAGCAGCAGCCGCCGGCCGAATGGGAGAAGCTGGGCCGTGACGAACGCAGCGCCAAGCTGCGCGAGGCGGTGATCAAGTCGTGGGCGGAAAGCACCGCGCTGCTGCGCACCCTCGGCCAGGAACGCGCCAGCAGCATCAAGGACTACCTGGTCGACAAGGGCCAGCTGGAAGATGACCGGGTGTACTTCATCGACACCAATCTCGGCCAGGCTGAAAGCGATGGGCGGGTGGTGACGCCGATGCACCTGGATGCCGAGTAGCCCTTCACCACCGAGTCTCCTTCATCGCCGGCAAGCTGGCGATGAAGGCAGGACCGGCAATCGATACCATCAGACCAGCCGCTGCCCCGACACCGCCGGGTGATATAGCGGCTGCACCTTGTTCCCCGCAGGGTCCAGCAGATGGAAGCTGCGCGCGCCATCGCCATGATTGAAGGGGCGATCCAGCAGCGTCACGCCGTGGGCCTTGAAGTACTGGTACCAGGCCTCGAGCTCCTCCACGCTGTCGACGATGAAACCGTAGTGATCCAGGGTCTGCAAACCATTGGCCGCCCCTGCGCCTCGCCCCAGCGACAGGTTGTCGTTGCCGCAGGTGAGGTAGACCAGGTCTTCATTGGCTCGGTTCAGCACCTCCATGCCCAGCACATCCACGTAGAAGCGCTCGCATTCCTCCAGGTTGGGGACCAGCAAGGCAATATGACGCAGGCCGTTCAGGCGGCCTGGACGGACAGGTAGTTCGGACATGAGCGCGGCTCCATTTTTGTATACAATTCAGAACAGAATTTAAAACAAAAGGAGCTTCATGTGTACTGTCTGTTTATCAAGACCCGCGTGCAACCCGGTACCGCCGACGCCTTCCTGGCAGCGATCAAGGCCAATGCCGCCGCCTCGGTCGCCACCGAGCCGGGCTGCCTGGTATTCGATGTGTCACAGGACCGGGAGGATGCGGATGTGATCTACCTGTACGAGATCTACCGGGACGATGAGGCGTACGAAGCGCACACCCGGACCGCGCATTTCCGCGACAGTCGGCCCCTGGTGGAGCCGCTGGTCGTGGAACAGGTGTGCTTCGAGAGTGATGTGATCGCGCGCAACCCGGTGAGCTGACGCTGGCGGGACAGACGCGCCGGCATTGCCTCACCCCAGCGAGCGAGCGCCCACCGCGCTGCGCGCATGCCCGCGCGAGGTGACGATCCCCAGGAACGAAATCACGATCGCCAGGCTCAAGGTGGCGGTCACCTCGGCGCGGTGCTCCTCAGTGAACATCATCACGGCCAGGGCGCCGCTGATGAACAGGATCACCGCCCAGGTCAGCCAGGGGAACAGCCACATGCGGAACTTGAGGTTGGCGTTCTCGCGCTCCAGTCGCCCACGCATGCGCAGTTGCGAAATGGCGATCACCAGGTACACCAGCAGCGCAATGGCGCCAGAGCTGGCGAGCAGGAATTCGAACACGCCCTTGGGCGCGAAGTAGTTGAGGATGGCGATGGCCGCGCCGATCAGAGTGCTGCCGAATACCGCGGCGCGCGGTACTCCCACCTTGGACGTGTTCTTCAGCAAGGCCGGCGCATCGCCACGCCTGGCCAGCGAGTACATCATCCGCGAGGCGATGTAGATCGACGAGTTCATGCAGCTGGTCACCGCGATCAGCACCACGAAGTCGACCATCAGCGCCGCGTTGGGGATATTCATGATTTCCAGGGCACGCTGGTAGGAACCCACCACGGCCAGCTGTGGGTCGTTCCACGGCACCACCGAGATGATCACGAAGATCGACAGGATGTAGAAGGTGCTGATGCGCCAGATCACCGAACGGGTGGCCTTGGCGATATTGCGCGCCGGGTCGCTGGACTCGGAGGCGGCGATGGTCACCGCCTCGGTGCCGATGAAACTGAACATCACGGTGATGAAGGCGCCGACCACTGCGGACCAGCCCTTGGGCGCGAAGCCGCCGTGCTCGTCCATCAGCGTGCTCAGCCCACTGACTTCGCGCTGCGGCAACCAGCCCAGCAGCGCGGCGAAGCCCAGGCCGATGAAGCCGAGAATGGCGGTGACCTTGAGAATGGCGAACCAGAACTCGAATTCACCGTACTTGGCCACGCTGAACAGGTTGGTGCAGGCCAGCAGCAACACCGAGGCCAGGGCGAAGATCCAGCTGTCCACCTGGGGGAACCAGGCGTTGAGTACATGCCCAGCGGCCAGCGCCTCGATAGGGATCACCAGCACCCAGAACCACCAGTACAGCCAGCCGATGGTGTAGCCGGCCCAGCGGCCGATGGCCTGGTCGGCGTAGGTGGAAAACGAGCCGGTGTCGGGGTGGGCCACGGCCATTTCGCCGAGCATGCGCATGACCAGCACCACCAGGGTGCCGGCCACGAAATAAGAGAGGATGGTGGCCGGGCCGGCCGCCGCGATGGCGTGCCCGGAGCCGACGAAGAGCCCCGCGCCGATGATGCCGGCGATGGACAGCATCGTTACGTGACGTGGCTTGAAACCTTGAGCAAGGTTGCCATCAGTTCCCACGGTGTTCATTGGTCTTGTTCTCTTTTTGCTGACACAAGGAAGGGACGGGCAAGGGCAGGCGAAACGGTCTCCTCGACTAAGGGCGGAGTACGTTGCGCACGCTCTGTTACGGCCTTCTCACGCGCCCGAGGCAACGCACCGTGGGGATGCGGGCTTCACTTTAAGCCGGGCGCGGCGCGAGCAAAATGCTCGAAAACGTCAGACAACTGTTCGATCACGACACCACGTGCCCATGCACGTCAGTCAAGCCCCCGGACATGCCTGTTTGCGTCAGTCGCGGTCGCGCAGGTAGTCCCAATAGAAGTTCACCACCGCGAACACCACGATCACCGTGACGATCATCAGGCCGATCTGCAGATTGCTCATGGCGTTCTCCAATTAGCGATACCAGGAAATGAGGGGGTGGGTCGCACAGCGGGGCGCTCAGTCTGAGCTGGTGGCGCGACGGGACGACGCCCCCGGGCCAGACGTTTGAGCGCCAGCACCATGAGCACGCCCAGCAGCATCATCACCAGTACCAGCAAGGCATACGCCAGCCACCACGGCACGCCCGCAGTCATCATGCTGAACTCGGACATGCCGCCAATGCTGGCGATCAGGTTCAGCGGCAGGAACACCACGTTGATCAGGGTGAGCTTGCGCAAGGTCTCGTTCATCGCGTTGTTGGCCAGGTTGCCACGGGCGTCCATCAAGCCGGCGAACACCGTCGAGTAGATCTCGGCCTGCTTGTGGCACTGGTTGTTCTCGATGACCAGGTCGTCGATCAGCGCCAGCACCTCGGGGTTGAAATGGCGCTTCTCGCCATGGGCGCGCAGGCGCGAGAGCACCGCGCCATTGCTGTGGATGGCGTTGATGTAGTGGATCAGGCTCTCGCTGAGGTTGAACATCTGCATCAGGTGGTGGTTCTCCAGCGACTGCTCGAAACGTTGCTGCAGTTCGCGGGCGACCATCTTGATCACCTTCAGATGCCCCAGGTAGTGGTGCAGGTTGTCCAGCAGGATGGCCAGCAGCACATCCATCGGATCGTGCAGCGCATGGCGTTGCCCGAGGCCATCGAGCAGAGAGGCGTCCGGGGCGATCAGCACCAGGTGGCCGTCGACCATCAGCATGCCGAACGAAGACACCTGGAAGGCGAAGCTGTCTCCCCCGGTGTAGCTCTCCGGGCGCTTCCAGATCAGGAACAGGCCATCGCGGTGCAGTTCGATGCGCGACACCTCGTCCGGGTCCAGCGCCGAAGCCAGGGCATGGGCATCCAGGTGGAACCAGGCCTGCAACAGTTCACGCTCGGCGCTGTCCGGTTCGACGAACAGCAGCACCTCGCAATCGAGTCCCTCGCGCTTGCGCAACTGGCCATGGGCCAGGCTGTAGCTTTCGATCATGCCAGCACCTCGTTACCAGGCTTGCCCCCGGCGCTTCTGCTCCAGGCGGCGGATGAACTCCTCCAGCACCAGGGTGTAGAGGTCGTCGTGCAGGTAGGCGTCCTCGATGCCAGCATCAAGGTTGGGGTTGTCGTTGACCTCGATCACCACCACCCGGTCACCGACCTGCTTGAGATCGACGCCGTACAGGCCATCGCCGATCAGGTTGGCAGCCTTCACCGCCAGCTCCACCACCGCCCGAGGCGCCTCGTGCACGGCCAGGGTGCGACACTCACCGTTGACTTCGTCGCGCTGGGCCTGGTGGTTGAAGATCTGCCAGTGGCCCTTGGACATGAAGTACTGGCAGGCGAAGATCGGCTTGCGGTTGAGCACGCCGATGCGCCAGTCGTATTCGGTGTAGAGGTACTCCTGGGCCAGCAACAGCACCGAGTGCTCGAACAGTTCGGCGGTGGCGGCCTGGAGTTCGGCGGGGTCCTTGACCTTGATCACGCCCCGGGAGAAACAGCCGTCGGGAATCTTCAGCACCAACGGAAAGCCCAGCCGCTCGCCGATGCCTTCCAGCGCCTGCGGGTTGTCGCGGTAGAGGATCTCGCTGGCCGGCATGGCCAGGCGATGGCTGCGCAGCAGGTCGGTCAGGTACACCTTGTTGGTACAACGCAGGATCGACGCCGGGTCGTCCATCACCACCAGCCCTTCGCTCTCGGCCTTCTTGGCGAAGCGGTAGGTGTGGTTGTCGACGCTGGTGGTCTCGCGGATCAACAGCGCGTCGTATTCGGCCAGGCGGGCGTAGTCCTTCTTGCCGATCAGCTCGACGTCGACCCCCAACTGGCGTCCGGCACGAATGAAGTGCTCCAGCGCCTTGGGGTTGGATGGCGGCAACGCCTCATCGGGGTCGTGGAGGATCGCCAGGTCGTAACGCGCCACCCGCCGCGAGCGGGGCTGGCGCCAGATCCGGCGGCTGAAGCCATCGAGGGCGTTGGCGAAGGGGTCCTGCTGGTCTTCACGCAACTTGTGCAGCGCGCCGGCCTTGACCCCGGCGATATGCCAGGTGCTGGTCTTGCGGAACTCCACCAGCAGGATCGGACACGGGAAACTTTCGAACAGCTGGCGGGCGATGTCCTGCAGCGGTTCCAGATCGGTACGGCCGAAATACAGGGACAGGGTGAACCCTTCGGTTTCGCCGTAGGGGTGATTGGCCAGGGCACTCTCGAGGCTGCGCGCCATGTCGTCGAGGGCCAATCCGTATAACGACTTGCGGGTCAACTCGCTGATACTTCTGACCGAAGGAATGACTTTATGGCCGCGCGCCTCGGCCAACAAGGAACAATAATAACCGTGACCTAGATACTTGTAATTACGACATAGGTTTATTACCTGGACACGCTTGCCGTTATCAGCCTCGCGTGGCTCCTCCAGGTACTCCTGGGCCGTCACGACGTCCTCGCTGGGCAGGTACGAAGCCCAGTCCTCACGCCGTTCCACGATGATCACCAGCTGACTTGACTTGTTATCCAGGGTCAGTGGATAAATAACACCAGTTGTACTTGAGTGTGAACTTTCCCCGGGCCAGCCAGGTAAGGGTTCCTGAAACGATGACATGTTTGAAGCCCTGTGTTGGGTAGACACGGTTTCTATTAAGCACGAAGTTTTTCGAATGTCCCGTTTCATTACGCAACTTTTACGGCGGCCCTATGCACATCGAATTTCGCCTGGCAACTGTTGACGACCTGCCGGACCTGCTGGCACTGGAGAACCAGTGCTTCGCCCTCGACCGGCTGACCCCGCGCAGCTTTCGCTGGATGCTGTCCCACGCCAATGCCAGCCTGCTGGTGGCGCAACGCGACGGCCAGCTGATGGGCTATGCGTTGCTGCTGTTCCACCGCGGCACCTCGCTGGCCAGACTGTATTCCATCGCCATTGCCGAACAGGCACGTGGCCATGGCCTTGGCGCCCGACTGCTGGAACAGGCCGAACGCTGCGCCCTGGAGCACGAGCGCGCCTACCTGCGTCTTGAGGTGCGCACCGACAATCCCAAGGCCATTGCCCTGTACGAACGCCATGGCTACCGGCGCTTCGCCCAGGTCGACGACTACTACGAGGACCACACCAGCGCCCTGCGTTACGAGAAGCGCATCCTCCAGCACCCGACGGGCGAGGCGCGACCGGTCCCCTACTACGCCCAGACCACCGACTTCACCTGCGGCCCGGCCTGCTTGCTGATGGCCATGGCCGCCCTGCGACCGCAGCGCCCGCCGAGCCGTCGCGAGGAACTGCGCCTGTGGCGCGAGGCGACCACTGTGTTCATGACCTCCGGCCACGGCGGCTGCAGCCCCCATGGCCTGGCCCTGGCCGCCTGGCGCCGGGGCTTTCGCGTCAGGCTGCTGCTCAATACCGAAGGGCCGCTGTTTCTCGATGGCGTGCGCCAGCCCGGCAAGAAGGAGGTCATGCGCCTGGTCCATGAGGACTTCTGCGCCGAGCTGCAGGACAGCGACGTGGTCATCGCGCGGCAGGCGCCCAACCTGCCCCGGGTGCTGGCCGAAGGCGGCCTGGCGCTGGTGCTGATCAGCAACTACCGGCTGACCGGCAGCAAGGCGCCGCACTGGGTGCTGGTCACCGCCTGCGACGACGACTTCGTCTACCTGCACGACCCCGACACCGACCACGCCCGCCACCGACAGGCGCTGGACTGTCAGCACCTGCCGGTCAGCCACCAGGAGTTCCAACGCATGAGCCTGTTCGGCGGGCAAAAGTTGCGAGCGGCGGTGGTGCTGTTCGATCGGGAGGTAAGTGGGGCGTAACGCAATCTGAGCTTCAACGCCCTCCACTTCGACCAGACGTGGGGAGGTAGCCCGGGCAACTGTCATTTTTACCAGTTTCACGGGCTTTTACGCACTGATAGTTTGACTGCCATCAGCTTGAGCACCACAGGTCGCTTTCATCCAGGCTTTCCCACTACCAGGGTACTCGCCATGACAAACACCTTGCTGGCCACAGACCGCCTGCAAAGCCCGCTCTTGATGCGGCAAGCGGAAAAGCCCACCGGCATAAACTATGGTCCCTACGGTGATCGCACCCCGCGAGCCAATACGCCTGTATCGGGCTTCACTGGGCAGCCCTGTGAACAGCATCTGAGTTGGTACCTACTGGGCAATGGGCACAGGACCTACAACCCCATGATCATGCGGTTTCACTCGCCTGACGGGCTGAGCCCGTTTGGCCGAGGAGGGTTGAATACTTATGCGTATTGTCATGGAGATCCAATCAATTTCCATGATCGAAGCGGGCGCACAAAGGGCAACTTGTACCAGGGCAGAGTTGGGCCTATCGTGTCATCAATGGTAGACCAGGTGCCGGGCTGGGTTCCGTCAGCAATCACCAACGGTGCAAATATAGCGGGGGCTTCTCAACCTGCGTTAACAATCGGAGTTCATGCTGTCGCTGACAAGATTAAAGGCACTAACAACGTTGACCTGAAAGATCCCAAGACAATCGCAACTGCTATCAGCTCAACTGGTGCGGGTATTAGCGCCGTCGGTGAAGCTTTAGGATATCCAACGAGTCTTGCTACCGCCATATTTAACGGCATAGTGATAGCCATAGGGGTCCATGATACAGCTGACACCCTCAGTGTCCCCAACCAAGCAGCATTACAAAATACTCCCGAAGCAATGCCTATGACCCAGCTAGACCACACTGTTGTTGGTGGCCTTGAAACTGATGAAGCGGGTCATCCGTATCAGCCTCTCTCGATCAACCTTGGCCATCAAAGACTAAGAACACCGCATGCCATTATTCAACAGCAAAATGCAGAAATAAACGTACTCAGGCGACGAATCCGTCAACTAGAATCAAAAAACTAAGCGTTTCCGCTAGTAACAATGTCGTAAATTTAAAGACAGCCCTGGACTCTTTGACTATGGAGACATGACATCCGCCAGCACAAACAATTACAACATTCGCTCAGTACGATAGCTAATATCGAATACCTCACCCCTAATTGCAGAAAAGGCCATGGCAATCTCCCTGAGCGAGCCCACCTATAAGCTGGTTGAACACTACCGAGACGACCCGCTTCTACGCGCCGAGCTAAACGCCCTCACCCGCCAGACCTATGGCTTCGACTTCGAAGCCTGGTACCAGGCCGGTTTCTGGCAAGCCGACAACCAGCCGTGCTCACTGGTTAGCAACGGGAAGATGCTGGCCAACGCCTCGGCCAACCTGCTCGACTTCACCCTCGATGGCCAGCACCTGCGTTGCGTCCAGATCGGTACGGTAATGACCGCGCCGCAGGCACGGGGCCGTGGCTACAGCCGCTACCTGATGGAAGTGCTGATGGAACGCTGGGCAGGCCAGTGCGACCTGCTGTACCTGTTCGCCAACAGCACCGTACTCGATCTCTATCCCAAGTTCGGATTTCGCCGAGTGGTCGAACACGAGTACTACCAGCCCTGGTCGGCGCAACCACGGGCCACGACCTTCCACCCGGTGAACATGGATGATGGCGAACAACGTCAACGCTTCATCGATGCGGTGGAAAAGAGTTGTCCACAGGCGCGTTTGAGCCTGGTGCCGAATGTGCCGCTGACGATGTTCTATTGCGATGGGCCATACCGGGAGGCCGTGTTCCATTCCTCAGCGCACGAGGCCTATGTGGTGATGGAACAGGATGGCGAGCGGATGGTGCTGGTGGACGTGTTCTGCGAACGCGAACTGGCGCTGGCCGATGTGCTGGCCGAACTGGTCACGTCAACTACCCGGGAGGTGGTGCTAGGGTTTGCGCCGCTGAACAGCGAGGGCTTCGCGGCGCGGGTTGTGGATAACGATGATGCGCTGTTCGTCTGGGGGGCGGCACCTACCCGTGTCGATGGGCAGGTGCTGATGCTTCCATTGCTCTCCCATACCTGAGTCGCGAAGCAGGCCTGCTCCCACGTCACCAGGTCAGGCAGATCTTGCCGAAATGCCTGTTGCTCTCCTGGTACTTGAAGGCCTCGACCATCTGTTCCAGCTCGAAATGCTTGTCCACCACCGGCCGCAGGCCATTGGCGTCGATGGCGCGGACCATCGCCTGCTGCTGCGCGCGACTGCCCACCAGCACGCCCTGCAGGCGGATCTGCCGCACCAGCGCCTGCACCAGCGGCAACTGCCCGGCCACGCCGGTGAGGATGCCGATCAGCGACACATGCCCGCCGATACGCGCGGCGATCATCGACTGCTCCAGCGTGGCCGGGCCACCGACTTCGATCACATGGTCCACGCCGCGTCCGCCGGTCAGTGCACGGACCTTTTCGCCCCAGGCGGGCGTGGTCTTGTAGTTGATCAGGTGATCCGCGCCGAGCGCCTTGAGACGCTCCAGCTTGGCGTCGCTGGATGAGGTGGCGATAACCGTGGCGCCAGCCAGCTTGGCGAATTGCAGGGCGAAGATCGACACGCCACCGGTGCCCTGCACCAGCACGCTGTCGCCGGGTTTGAGGTGGTCATCGCTCATCAGGGCGCGCCAGGCAGTGAGGCCGGCGGTGGTCAGGGTCGCCGACTCGGCATGGCTGTAGCCCTTGGGTGCGAGGGTGAAGGACGTGGCCCGGGCGGTCACCTGTTCACGGGCATAGCCGTCGATGCCGTCGCCCGGCACGCTGGCAAAGCCCTCGACCTGGGCCTGCCCATCGAGCCAGTCGGGGAAGAAGGTGCTGACCACCGTATCACCGACCTGGAACTCGCTGACCCCGGCGCCCACCGCAATCACCTCGCCAGCGCCGTCGGCCATGGGGATGCGCCGCTCGCTCGGCCCCCACATGCCGCTGACCACGGCGAAATCGTGATAGTTGAGGGAACTGGCGTGCAGGCGCACGGTGATCTCGCCGGCCTTGGGCGCGGAGGTTTCGCAGGTGCCGACCTGGACCTTGTCGTAGCCGCCGCCGGGCAGGACGTAAAGGGCCTTGGTGCTCATGGGTGGGGTCTCCATCGGGGGAAAAGGTGCAGTGCAGCTTAGACAGGTCTGGGTGATCGCGGGGCAAGCCCGCTCCCACGATGGTAAGCACACGTGGGAGCGGGCTTGCCCCGCGACAGGGCCGTCAGCCCAGCAACGCCCTCAGCGCCCGGCAATCGGCCGCATGCCAGTCGGCCAGCTGCGGCCATGGGTTGTCCGGCAGGTTGACCAATACGGTGCGGGTGCCTGCGGCCCGGCCACAGTCGAGGTCGAAGCGGTAGTCACCGACAATCACCATTTCAGCTGGGCTCACGCCCCAGGCCCGGGCGATCTGCAGCAGCCCGTCAGGGCTGGGCTTGGGCGCCGCCTCGTCGCGCCCGAGGATGTGCTCGACCGGGAAGCAGTCGGCCAGGCCGATGGCCTCGAGGGTGACATGGGCCAGTTCGCGGGCATTGCGGGTGAGGATGGCCAGCCGGCAGTCGCGCCCGGCCAGCTCACGCACCAGCTCCACCGCGCCGTCAGCAGCCTTGGAGGCGATCGCCAGGTCGCGCTCGTGCTCCAGCAGCCAGGCATGCTTGGCCGCCGCTTCCGTCGCCGGCAAGGCGGCCAGGTGGGTGAGGATGTCGTGGTCCGACGGAATGTCGAGCGCCTCGCGGATGGCCGCGAAGTCATGCACGGCAACCGTCAGGGTGCCATCCATGTCGAACACCCAGTGGCGAATGTCACCCAGGCTCATGCCCAGTCCTTGCGATGGCGGATCAGGCCTTCCTGGGTGGACGAGGCCACCAACTGCCCGGCGCGGTTGAAGATGCTGCCACGGCAGAAACCGCGGGCGTTGCCGGCCCAGGGGCTATCGGTGGCGTACAGCAGCCACTCGTCGGCGCGCAGGTCACGGTGGAACCACAGCGAATGGTCGAGGCTGGCGATCTGCATGTCCTTGCGCCACACCGACTTGCCATGGGGCAGCAAGGATGTGGTCAGCAGGCCGAAGTCCGAGGCATAGGCCAGCAGGTACTTGTGCAGCGCCGGGATGTCCGGGAGGTTGCCGTCGGCACGGAACCAGGCGTACTTGATCGGCTCGCCCGGCTTGGGATCGAACGGATCACGCTCGGTGATCGGGCGGATCTCGATGGGCTTGGCGCACAGTACTTTTTCGCGAATGCGCTCGGGCAGTTTGTCGGCCATGGCGCTGGCCAGCTCGACTTCGCTGGGCAGGTTCTCCGGGCCGACCACGTCAGGCATCTGCGCCTGGTGCTCGAAACCGTCTTCGTCGTACTGGAACGAGGCGCTGCAGGTGAAGATCGGCTGGCCCTTCTGGATCGCCGTGACCCGCCGGGTGCTGAAGCTGCCGCCATCGCGCACGCGGTCCACCGAATAGACCACCGGCATGCTGGCATCGCCCGGACGCAGGAAGTAACCGTGCAGCGAATGCACGTGGCGCGCGTCCTCGACCGTCTGGCTGGCCGCCGACAGCGACTGGCCGAGCACCTGGCCACCGTACAGCTGGCGGAAGCCCAGGTCCTGGCTGCGTCCGCGGAACAGGTTCTCCTCGATGGACTCGAGGCTCAGCAAGTCGACCAGATCGTCGAGTACGTGACTCATGGGGTTCTCCTGGCAAGGCAATACGGCGCGGTTATACCGGCGAATGATACAGGGTTTTGCCGTTCGTCCCGTCGTACGAATGGCGACCTATTCAGCCGCGCAGGTTCTGTTGCCAGCGCTCGCGGTCGATGCGGTACAGCACATGGGGGCGCAGCGGATCACCGGCGGGCAGGCGCGGGTGCTCGAAGCTGCCCGCCAGGTCCTGGACCATGCCGATGGCCTGCATCACCTTCTGCGACGGCAGGTTGCCCTCGGTGGTGAACGACACCACCTCGTCCAGGTGCAACTGGGCGAAGGCACAGCGCAGGCAGGCCCAGGCCGCCTCGCTGGCGAAGCCCAGCCCCCAGTGGCGCCGGGCCAGGCGCCAGCCGATCTCCACCGCCGGGCCGAACGGGGCGTCGAAGTTGACGTTGAGCAGGCCGGTCATGCCGATGAAGGCACCGCTGTCCTTGCGCTCCAGGGCCCACAGGCCGAAGCCGTACTCGTTGAAATGGCCACGGATCCGGCCGATCAGCGCCGCCGCCTCGACCCGGGTCATCGGCGCGGGGAAATAGCGCATCACCTGTGGGTCGGCGCACAGGGCGGCGAACTCGCGCAGGTCATCGTCCTGCCATTGGCGCAACACCAGGCGCGGGCTTTCCAGTTCGAGAATGGGGGTCATCGGCACGGCTCCGAAATCACGGTCTGGCAGTGTACAGCGTAGGTCGCGCGCATCGGCCAGCCGATGCTTTTTTCACATCGGCTTCACCGCCCCCCGACAGGCCGCTCCGCACAATGCCGGCTCTACCGCGGCCTTCGTCGACGCCGCACTGCCATCGGAGTGACGCATGCACCCCAGCAACACCCTGCACAACCCGGCCCTGCTGGCCCACCGCAAACGCCGCCGCTCGCGCACCACGGTCGGCGCCGCCATCGGCCTGCTCCTGGCACTGGTCGGGGCCAGCAGCTGGCTAGCGACGAGGACGCACATCGTGAACCTTGGCAACGAGCAACAGTTGAGCGACAGCGGCCTGCTGCAGGACTGGAAGGAAGGCGCGGTGATCGTGATGATTCGCCACGCCGAACGCTGCGACAGTGCCCCGGGACCGTGCCTGGACGATCCGACCGGCATCACCCTGTCCGGCAGCCAGGCGGCGCAACGGGTCGGTCAGGGCCTGCGGCAACTGGGGCTGGCCGGCGCCGACCTGCTCAGCAGCCCGAAGTTGCGCACCCGCCAGACCGCGCACTTCATCCTCGGTCAGGCCGTGACCAGCGAAGACTGGCTGGAGCGCTGCGACCACCCGTTCCCGGCCGAGGCCATGGCCCGCAAGCGGCCCGGGCACAACCTGGTGCTGGTGACCCACAACGGTTGCATCGATCACTTCGCCCGCCAGCAACATGTGCCGGGCGGCGAGCGTGAGAGCGGTTATGCCAGCGCACTGTTCGTGTCGGTGGATGGCAGCGGCAAGGCACGGATCCTTGGGCGGATGAACGAGCCGGACTGGCAACGGGTGCTGGCGTCCGCAGGTCAATGACTGCATGGCAGTACCGGCCCTTTCGCGGCGACCCGACTTGCCCCGCGATTGCGTTGGCACCGACACCACCAATGCTGGCAAGATCGGTGCTCGCCCCCATCACGCCGACACCATGCCCCTGCCGCTGATCTACCACGACGACTACAGCCCCGAGTTCCCCCCGGACCATCGCTTCCCGATGGACAAGTTCCGCCTGTTGCGCAATCACCTGGTGGACAGCGGCCTGACTACCGACGCCGCCCTGCTGCGCCCGGAGATCTGCCCCAACGACATCCTCGCCCTGGCCCATGATCGCGACTACATCGAGCGCTACATGAACGGCGAACTGTCCCGCGAGGACCAGCGCCGCCTCGGCCTGCCCTGGAGCGAAGCCCTGGCCCGGCGCACTGTGCGCGCCGTGGGCGGTTCGCTGCTGACCGCCGAGCAGGCGCTGCAACACGGCATTGCCTGCCACCTGGCCGGCGGCACCCATCACGCCCACTACGATCACCCGGCCGGTTTCTGCATCTTCAACGACCTGGCGGTGATCAGCCGCTACCTGCTGGAGGCCGGTCGCGTGCACCGGGTGCTGATCTTCGACTGCGACGTACACCAGGGCGATGGCACCGCGCGCATGCTCCACGACACCCCGGAAGCGATCACCGTGTCGCTGCACTGCGAGCAGAACTTCCCAGCGCGCAAGGCCCAGAGCGACTGGGACATCCCCCTGCCCCGCGGCATGCACGACGACGCCTACCTCAAGGTGGTCGAAGACGCGCTGAATTACCTGCTGCCGTTGTACCAGCCCGACCTGGTGCTGTACGACGCCGGCGTCGATGTGCACAAGGACGATGCCCTGGGCTACCTGAACCTGACCGACGCAGGCCTGGCCGCCCGCGACGAGCACGTGTTGCGCCAGTGCCTGGGCCGCGACATCCCGGTGGTGGGCGTGATCGGTGGCGGCTACAGCAAGGACCGCGAAGCCCTGGCCAGGCGCCACGGCATCCTCCACCACAGCGCGGCGCGGGTACTCGGTTGTTCACAATGACTGTGGAACCGCTTGTGGATAACCTGCGGGAAAGCCGCTCCAGCCCTTTAACTGCCTGAGCTGCAAAGAGTTGGTCGTTTTTTGAGCAGTGTCGTGGCCGGCCCCGCTGAGGTAGAATGCGCGGTCTTTTCCACAGCCTGTCGCCCGCCATGAACGATCCCCGCCCCGCCTCCCGCCCCCTCGTCGCCGTGATCGGCGGCGGCCCCGCCGGCCTGATGGCCGCCGAGACCCTGGCTCGGCGCGGGATGGCGGTAGAAGTGTTCGACGCCATGCCTTCGGTGGGCCGCAAGTTCCTGCTGGCCGGCGTCGGCGGCATGAACATCACCCATTCCGAGCCCTACCCCGCCTTCGTCGGCCGATACGGCGCACGCCAGGGCGAGATCGACACGCTGCTGCGCGACTTCGATGGCGAGGCCCTGCGCCAGTGGATTCACGGCCTGGGCATCGAAACCTTCGTCGGTACCTCGGGCCGCGTGTTCCCTCGCGACATGAAGGCCGCGCCGCTGCTGCGCGCCTGGCTCAAGCGCCTGCGCGAGGCCGGCGTGGTTATCCACACCCGGCACCGCTGGCTGGGCTGGACAGCCGAAGGCGCCCTGCGGATGAGTTATCCACAAGGCGAGCTGCAGGTACGGGCCGACGCCGTGGTGCTGGCCCTGGGTGGCGCCAGCTGGGCGCGCCTGGGCTCGGACGGCGCCTGGGTGCCGCTGCTGGCCGAACGGGGTGTGGATATCTCTGCGCTGCGGGCGAGCAACTGCGGTTTCGAGGTCGAGGGCTGGAGCGCGCTGCTCAAGGACAAGTTCGCCGGCGCCCCGCTGAAGAACATCGCACTCGGCATGCCCGGCACCGCGTCGCGCAAAGGCGAATTCATCCTCACCGCTCAAGGGGTGGAGGGCAGCCTGGTATATGCCTGGTCGGCGGCGCTGCGTGAAGCGATCGACCGCGACGGGCGGGCGACGCTGCTGCTCGACCTGCTGCCGGACCGGCCTGTGGACAAGATTGCCCAGGCCCTGGCCAAGCCCAGGGGATCGCGCTCGATGGCCAAGCACCTGCATGGCCAGCTCGGGATCGACGGGGTGAAGGCGGCGTTGTTGCGCGAGCTGACCGACCAGGCGACCTTTGCCGACCCCGAGCGTCTGGCGGCGGCGGTCAAGGCATTGCCGATCACGCTGGTGCGTACCCGCCCGCTGGATGAGGCGATCAGCAGTGCTGGTGGCGTGCGCTTCGAAGGGTTGGATGAGGGGCTGATGGCGCGCAACCTGCCTGGGGTGTTCTGCGCGGGGGAGATGCTGGATTGGGAAGCGCCGACGGGTGGGTACCTGCTGACGGCGTGTTTTGCCAGTGGACTGCGGGCCGGGAGCGCGGCGGCGGATTGGCTGGCGCGCATTGGCTGAGATTGCCGGGGCTGCTTTGCAGCCCTTTCGCGGCACAAGGCCGCTCCTACAGAGATCCACGCATCACCCTGTAGGAGCGGCCTTGTGCCGCGAAAGGGCCACAAAGCGGCCCCAAAAATCTCAAGGCTTGCGCTTGCCCGGCTTGCCACCAAAGCTCGGCACCTTGCGCACCGCCTTGACCGCCGGTGCCGAAGCCCCCGCCTCCTCGCTCTCCATCCAGCGCCCCAGGCCACGCTTGGCGCTGTTCTCTTTCGGCTTCTTGGGTTTCTTGGGCTTCTTCAGCACCTGGCCACTGGCATCGGTCATCGGCACCCGGTGATCGGGGATGAAGTCCGGCTCCTCATGGCGCGGCAGCACCTGGCGGATCAGCGTCTCGATCGACGCCAGCAGTTGCACCTCGTCGGCGCACACCAGCGAGATCGCCTCGCCCTTGTTGCCCGCGCGACCGGTGCGACCGATACGGTGCACATAGTCCTCTGCGACGATCGGCAGGTCGAGGTTGACCACCAGCGGCAAGTCATCGATGTCCAGACCGCGGGCGGCCACATCGGTGGCCACCAGCACCTGGACTTCACGCGCCTTGAAGGTGTCCAGGGCACGCTGGCGGGTGGCCTGCGGACGGTCGCCGTGGATACCGTCGGCGTTCACGCCCTCGGCCAGCAGACGCTCGACCAGCTGGTCCACGCCATTGCGAGTCTTGGCGAACACCAGCACCTGCTTCCAGCGCTGCTTGCGCAGCAGGTGGCAAAACAGGTCGGCCTTGCGCTTCTTGTCCACCGGCACCAGCCATTGCTTGACCGTGTTGGCAGCGGCATTGCGCGGGCTGACTTCGATGCTCAGCGGGTCGTTCAGCGCCAGGCCCGCGAGCATACGGATCTGGTCGGAGAAGGTGGCAGAGAACAGCAGCGTCTGACGCTTGCGTGGTAACGCCGCGTACACCGCTTGCAGCTCCTCGGCGAAGCCCAGGTCGAGCATGCGGTCGGCTTCGTCGAGCACCAGGGTCTGCACCTGACCGAACTTGATGGCGTTCTGGCGGAACAGGTCGAGCAGACGGCCCGGGGTGGCCACCAGCAGGTCAACGCCGCGGCGCAGGCGCATCATCTGTGGGTTGATGCTGACACCGCCATATACCGCGTAGGTGGACAGCGGCAGGTTCTCGGCGTACTCGCGCACATTGGCGTGAACCTGCTCGGCCAGCTCGCGGGTCGGCACCAGCACCAGCGCGCGCACCGAGTTGCTGGCGACCTTCTCCCCTTCCAGCGCCAGGCGCTGCAGCACCGGCAGGGCGAAGCCGGCGGTCTTGCCGGTGCCGGTCTGGGCGGCGGCCATCAGGTCGCGGCCGGCGAGCACCGCAGGGATGGCCTTGGCCTGGACCGGGGTGGGCGTGGTGTAGTCCAGCGTCTGCAGAGTGCGCAGCAGCGGTTCGATCAGGCCGAGTTGGGCGAAATTCATGGCAATACCGTCAGGGGGTTCAGCGAAGGCGGCAAGTTTACCGCAACGCCCTGCCCTACTTGCACATTTCGCCTTTTAGCGGCACAGGTTGCTCCGGTGCCTTACGCCACTGCGGCAGGCCGATCAGCACCACCGCGCCGATGATCACCGCCATGGCCACGCACTCCTCGGCGCCGATCTGCTCGCCGGCGAAGACGATCCCCAGCAACACCGCCACCGCCGGGTTGACGTAGGCATAGCTGGTGGCCGCCGCCGGGCGAACGTGCTTGAGCAGGTACATGTAGGAACTGAACGCCAGGATCGAGCCGAAGAACACCAGGTAGGCCAGCGCGCCCCAACCGGCGGCGGTGGGCATCTGGGTCAGGCGCTCGCCGCTGACGGCGCTGCCGATCAGCAGCGCGGCGCCGCCCACCAGCATTTCCGCGGCACTGGCCATCGCCCCCTGGGGCAGCGGCAGGCTCTTGCTCCACACCGAACCGAAGGCCCAGGCCGCTGCGGCGAACAGGATCAGCGCCGCGCCCATGGGGCTGGCCTGCAGGTTCGAACCCATGTTGAGCATGCCGATGCCGACCAGCCCAAGGGCGATCCCCGCCCACTCAAGGCGCGAGTTGCGATGACCGAAGAACAGGCCGAACACCAGGGTGAACAGCGGTACCGTGGCCACCGCCAGCGCCGCCACACCCGAGGCGACGCCAGCGTGCTCGGCCAGGGTCACCCCGCCGTTGCCGCAACTGAGCAGCAGGAAACCGATCGCCCCTGCCGCGCGCCACTGGGGCCAGGTCGGCGCCGGCACGCCGCGCCAGCGCAGGAAGCCATACAGCAGGCTGCCGGCAATCACGAACCGCACCCCGGCCATCAGCATCGGCGGCCAGGACTCCACGCCGATGCGAATGAACAGGTAGGTCGAGCCCCAGACCAGGTACAGGGCGAGAAAGGCGCCGACAAGCAACAACGGGAAGCGACGGGAGGAGGACATGGCAAGGGCTCGAATTCCGTTTACGGGTGGCTTAGTTTAGAAAGGCCCATGCCTAAACTTAAGTTACAAAACACGTTTAAAACACCGAAACACTTTGTAATGCATGGTTGTGCAGCGCCTTTCCAATCGATTGCAAAGTCCACAGGAGTCATCATGGACAAGTACGACCGCATGCTCCTCGCCGCCCTGCTGGAAAACGGCCGGGCCACCTACGCGCAGCTGGCGCGCCAGGTCAATCTCTCGGCCCCGGCGGTGGCCGAGCGGGTGGCCAAGCTGGAAGCCAGCGGGGTGATCAGCGGCTACACGGCCAAGGTCGACCTGGAGAAAATCGGCCTGCCGATCCAGTGCGTGATGGAACTGCGCTTGGCCAGCCATGGCAATCAGCAGGCCTACGAGGCTTTGGAGAAGATCCCCGAACTCACCGAATGCCATCGGGTGACCGGCGACCCGTGCGTGATCATGCAGGCGGCCGTCACTTCGATGGGCGAGCTGGAGGCGCTGATCAACCGCGTGTCGCAGCTGGGCTTCACCAAGACGTCGATCATCCTATCGAGCGCGGTGGCGCGACGGGTGCCGCTGGGGCATCTGGAGGGCAACGGTAAAAAAGGTTGAGGCGACAGCGTGGGGCGGGCCAACATTGTAATCGCGGGGCAAGCCCGCTCCCACGTACCGCTCCAAGCCGGAACAGGTGAACAGGTCAGTGGCGCAACAGCAGCTTGCCTTCGATGGGGACATAGCGGCTTGCCGCGCGGATCAGCGCCAGGGCCGTCAGGCCGGGGACACCGTAGACCACCGTTTCGACACCATGGCGTTGCATCGCCCGCTCCAGCAGCAAGTCGAAATCACCGTCGCCCGAGGCCAGCACCACCTGGTCGACCCGCGCCGCCGCCTCGATGACATCGAGGGTGATGCCCACGTCCCAGTCGCCCTTGGCCGAGCCATCGGCGCGCTGGATGAAGGGCTTGAGGCGTACCTCGAATCCAAGGTTACGCAGGATCTGCTGGAACTGCTGCTGCTTGCTGTCGCCACGGTCGATGGCATAGGCCACCGCTTCGACGATCTGGCCTTCACGACTGACCTCGGCCCACAGCGCGGCGTAGTTGAAATGGCAGCCATGGCCTTGGCGAACCGTGTAGTAGAGGTTCTGCACATCGGCGAACAGCGCGATTTTCTTCACCTGAAGCCTCTCTCTGGCAGTGGCAAACGATCGCGGGGCAAGCCCGCTCCCACGCCGTGGTGGGAGCGGGCTTGCCCCGCTATAGGAAGCAGCAGTATGCCAGAGCCCTCAGACGTAGTCGTCGTCCGAGAAGAAGCCGCCATCGCCACCGCTGTAATCGGCATCGGCATAACCGCCCTGGTCATTGCCCCAGCCACCGTTGTCCGCCACCTGGCGCTGGCTGTCCTGGTCGTTCCAGCCGCCAGCGTCACTGGCCGGCGCCGACTCTTCCTTGATCACCTCGACGATTTCTTCAGGCTGCGAATGATGGTTGAACAGGCTGCTGATGCCCTGGGCCAGCAACACGCCACCGGCCACACCCGCAGCGGTCTGCATGGCACCGCCGAGGAAGCTGCTGGCGCCGCTGCGCGCCGGGGCGGGCGCCGCGCCGAAGCCCTGCTGCTGTGGTGGCGGGGCGTAGGCCTGGGGCGCCGGCTCGCGCCAGCCTCCCGAGGAAGTCGGCGGCGGCGCGACCGGGCGCTGCGGCTCTGGATTGCGGGCTCCCGCGCCGAAGATGCTGGAGAGGAAACCACCGCCACCGCTGGGTCGGCTCGCATCCCGTTGTGCGCGAGCCTGGCGCAGTTCGGCCTCGAGCTGCTTGTTCTGTTCGTCCAGGCGCTTGATCGCCGCCTCCTGGACCAGGATCGCCTGGGCCATGTAGTACGGCGCCGCCGGCTGCTGGCGCAGGTGTTCCTCGATGTGCGCCTGGGCCTGGGCATCGCGCGGCTGGGCCGGGTCCTCGGCTTGCTTGAGACGGCCGAACAGGCCATCGATCAGGGTTTGTTCTTCAGTGTTCATCGGGGCAACCTCGTGCGCTGAACAGGACATCGGACAGCGTCAAAGATGGAGGCCCGGGCTTGGCGATTCAATTGTCCGGGCCATGAAACTTTTTTCAGCAAGCGGGCCGACTGGGCTAAAGTTACGCCCTGCTTTTTCTGCCATGCGATGTTGACCGATGAATCCGCTGAGCGTTCTGCGCGACTCCCTGTACTTCTTCCGCCGTCACCTGACGAGCATCCTCCAGCTGTGCCTGCCCTTGGTGGTACTCGAGGCCCTCGGCACCCAGCTGCTCTACAGCCAGCTGGGCGAGCAAGCCTCGCCGGCCTACGGCATGCTCGTCAGCCTGCTGTTCTACCCGCTGTACAGCGCCGCGCTGATCCTCTACCTCGACACCCGCAGCAACGGCCAGGATATCGCCAAGCGCGCCTTGTTCGCCCGCGCCCTGCAGTTGTGGCCGATGCTGGCCCTGCTGATCGTGATCAGTTCGCTGCTGATCATGGCGGGCCTGGCGCTGTTCATCTTCCCCGGCGTGTGGATCATGGTGAACCTGGTGTTCGCCGAGTACCTGCTGGTGCTGCGCGGCCTGCCGGTGATCGAGTCGATGCGCACCAGCGCGCGCATGACCACCGGCCACTTCATGCGCATCATGGTCTGCATGCTGTCGGTGCTGGCGCCGCTGTGGCTGATCGACGGCCTGCTGCTGCAGCTGTTCCCCGAGCCGCAGGCTGGCGTGCAACTGGCCCTGGACAGCCTCAGCGGCTTCCTGCAGCTGTTCAGCACCGTGGTGCTGTACCGCCTGTTCATGCTGCTCGAGGGTGAAGCCGGCGCCTGAGGCCGGCATTCCCAGAACCAACCCAGGCGTCAGGCTTTCCTCGGCTTGGCCCTGGCCGTGGCTTCCGCCACCAGTGGATCGTCCGGCCAGTAGTGCTTGGGATAACGCCCTTTCAGGTCCTTCTTCACCTCGGCATAGGTGGTCCGCCAGAAGTTGGCCAGGTCCTGGGTCACCTGCACCGGCCGGCGCGCCGGTGACAGCAGGTGCAGCTTGACCTGCTGGCGCCCATTGGCGATGCGCGGGGTGTCGGCCAGGCCGAACAGTTCCTGCAGGCGCACGGCGAGGATCGGTGGTTGCTCGCTGTAGTCCAGGCGAATGCTGGAACCTGAAGGCACGGTCAGGTGTGATGGCGCCAGCTCGTCCAGGCGCTGGGGCAGCGGCCAGGGCAGCAGGTTGCGCAGCATCGAGGGCAGGTCGAGACTGGCGAAGTGGCTCAGGCGCGATACCTTGCCTAGATAGGGTTGCAACCAGTCTTCCAGGCTGACGAGCAAGGCGTCGTCACCTAGGTCGGGCCACTCGCTGTGGCCGTCCTTTTCCAGATCCAGCTGGCGCAGCAGCGCGACGCGGGCCTGCCACTGGCGCAGTTCCGGGGTCCAGGTCAGCAGGTTCAGGCCCTTGCGCCGCACCAACCCCAGCAATGCCCTGGCCCGCGCATCGTCATCCAGCCCCGGTAACGGTTCGCGACTGAGCACCAGTTCGCCGACCTTGCGCTGGCGCTCGGCGCGCAGCACCTGTTCACGTTCGTCCCAGTCGAGCAGGTCGAGCTGCTCCACCTGCTCGGCCAGCACACCGTCGAACAGCGCCGGATCGAACTCGGCGGCCAGGTAGATGCGTTCCTCACGCTGCCCCTGACGGCTGCCCAGGTCGGCGATCACCAGCCACGGGCTTTTCATCAGTGCATCGGCTTCGGCGAACAGCGCCGCCCGGCCATTGGCCAAACGATACTCTGCACCGCCTTCGCGGCGCTGCTGCGCCACCCGGTCGGGGTAGGCCAGCGCCAGCACCGCGCCCAGCCAGCGGGAATGATCCGGGTCGGCGACCGGACTGCACGGCTTGCCGCGCAACTGGCCGCGGTACTGCCGGGCCAGTTGCCGGGCGCGCTGTACGCCGCCTTGCCCGCCACGGGAGGCGCGGCTTTCACCGCTGAGCAGGGCCAGCCGGTTGTGCAGGTCGGCACCGCCACCGCGCAGGATGTCACGCTCGCCTAGCAACGCGGCGACATCGCAGGCCATGTCGGCCAATCCGAGGTCCTGGCCGCGCAGCAGCAGGTGGGCGATGCGCGGATGCGCAGGCAGCTCGGCCATGGCCTGGCCATGAACGCTCAGGTTGTCCCGGCAGCCGGGCTTGAAGGCACCGAGCCGGGCCAGCAGGTCCTGAGCCTGGCCGTAGGCAGCGACCGGTGGCTGGTCGAGCCAGCTGAGCTGCTCCGGCGGCACGCCCCAGCGCGCCAGTTGCAGGGCCAGCCCGGCCAAGTCGGCCTGGAGGATCTCGGCGCTGCCATGAGCCGCCAGCTGGTCGTGCTGCGCCTCGGACCACAGTCGATAGCACACGCCGGGCTCGAGGCGCCCGGCACGCCCGGCACGCTGGGTGGCACTGGCGCGGGAAATGCGCTGGGTGTCCAGGCGGGTCATGCCGCTGCCGGGATCGAAGCGCGGCACCCGTGCCAGGCCTGCGTCGATCACCACGCGCACGCCGTCGATGGTCAGGCTGGTTTCGGCGATATTGGTGGCCAGCACCACCTTGCGCTGGCCCTTGGGCGCAGGCTCGATGGCGGCGCGCTGGGCGTTCAGGTCAAGTTCGCCGTGCAGCGGGCAGAGCAGGATGTCCGGACGCTCGCCCACGGCCTCCTGCAGGGCCTGATGCACACGGCGGATCTCGGCCTGCCCGGGGAGGAACGCCAGCAGGCTGCCGGACTCGTCGGCCAGGGCCTGGAGCACGCAGTCGACCACGCGCGGCTCGACGAACTCGCCAGGCTGCCAGGGCCGGCTCCAACGGATATCCACCGGATGCATGCGCCCCTGGCTGCTGATGATCGGCGCCTCGTCGAGCAGGCGTGACAACCGCTCACCCTCCAGCGTCGCCGACATCAGCAGGATCTTCAGAGGCGGCTCGTCCCGCAGCAGCGCCCGGCCGTTGAGACTCAGGGCCAGGGCCAGGTCAGCATCCAGGCTGCGTTCGTGGAACTCGTCGAAGATCAGCAGCCCCACCCCCTCCAGCGCAGGATCCCCCTGCAGGCGACGGGTAAGGATGCCCTCGGTGACCACCTCGATGCGCGTGCTCGGGCCGACCTTGCTGTCCAGGCGGATGCGGTAGCCCACGGTTTCGCCGACCTTCTCGCCCAGTTCGCTGGCCAGGCGCTCAGCGGCGGCGCGGGCGGCCAGGCGCCGGGGCTCGAGCATGAGAATGGTCTGTCCTTGCAGCCAAGGCTCAGCAAGCAGGGCCAGCGGCACGCGGGTGGTCTTGCCGGCACCGGGAGGCGCCTCGAGCACCGCTTCGTCACGTTCGGCCAGGGCCTGGCGCAGGTCGGACAGTACGGCATCGATCGGTAATGAAATCATGGTGGTCCTCGAACAATCGACCGAGTATAACGGCGAACCGAGGCTGCCCTATCATGGTCTTAACCTCAGGCGCGGACGATTGCCGCGCCCTTGTTTGTCGTTATCTTCCGGAGATTCACATGCGCATCCCTTCCCGCGTCATCGGTGGCGCCCTCATCGCCACCCTGCTGACTCAGCTGACGGCCTGCGGCACCCTGTTCTACCCCGACCGTCGTGGCCAGATCGAAGGCAAGATCGACCCCGTGGTCGCGGCCATGGACGCCATCGGTATCCTGTTCTACGTGATTCCCGGCCTGATCGCCTTCGGCATCGACTTCGCCACCGGCGCCATCTACTACCCCGGCGGCAAGAACGTGCAGATCGACCCGGCCAAGCTCAAGCCGGCGATCAATGCCGACGGCCAGGTCGACAGGACCAAGCTGCAGGCTATCCTGGAGAGCGAACTGGGCCAGCGCCTGCCGCTGAACGACCCGCGGCTGATCCAGCACCGCGGCAGCGTCGAGCAACTGGCCAGCTACGGCCTGGTACCCGCGGCCTGACCTGATCCGGACGATCCCCTGCGCATGACCGCCACCGCCGAACACCAACGCCTGCTGCGCCTGGCCACCCGCGCCTCGCTGAGCGTCGCCTGCATCCTGGTGCTGAGCAAGGCCGTGGCCTGGTGGCTGAGCGGCTCGGTAAGCCTGCTGGCCGGGCTGACCGACTCGGCGCTGGATGCCGCCGCCTCCTTCCTCAACCTGCTGGCGGTGCATTACGCCCTGCGCCCGGCCGATGACGACCACCGTTTCGGCCATGGCAAGGCCGAAGCCCTGGCCGGCATGGCCCAGGCGTTGTTCATCGGGGTCAGCGCGGTGCTGATCGGGGTGCAGGCGGTGGAGCGGTTGAAGTCGCCGGAACCTCTGGGCGACCCCGCCGCCGGCATCGCGGTAATGCTGCTGTCATTGGCGCTGACCGTGGCGCTGCTGGCGTTCCAGCGCAAGGTCATCCGCCTGACCGGCTCCACCGCCGTGCGCGCGGACTCGCTGCACTACCGCTCCGACCTGCTGCTCAACGCCAGCATCCTGCTGGCGCTGCTGCTGGCCCGCTTCGGCTGGCCGCAGCTCGACGCCCTGTTCGGCCTGGGGATTGCCCTGTACATCCTGTGGAGCGCGCTACAGATCGCCCGCGAGAGCACGGCGATCCTGATGGACAAGGAGCTGCCTGCCGATATCGGCGAGCGCATGCTCGAAGTGGTGCTGGCGATCCCCGGGGTGAAGGGGGTGCATGACCTGCGCACGCGGGTATCCGGCAGCCAGTGGTTCGTGCAACTGCATCTGGAGCTGCCCGGCGACATGCCGCTGCATGCCGCCCATGAGCTGTGCGTGCAGGCCTCGCAGGTCATTCGCCAGCGCTATCCACGGGCCGATGTGATGGTCCACGCCGACCCGGTGTAGCCTGTTATCGCGAATGCCCCGTCAATTGACGCTGTAGCCGCGCCCGCTCAGGCACGCCCCCAACGCCCGTCGATAGTTGTCCGCCACATTGGCCGGCGGCGCATAGGTGACGGTCGCCGGATCGAACCCCGACTGGCTCACCGCCCAGCGATGGCATTGATAGCGGTCCTGCTCCTGCTGCTCCGGGCCCTGGCCGTACATCGGATAGGCGATCACATCGTAGCCGCTGCCCTGCTGTGGCATTGGCGCAGGCGCCACGGCGGGCGGGTTGACCACCACGTACTCGCGGCTGTCGGCCAGGTACTGGTAGTAGGTATCGGCCACCAGGAAGAACAGCGCACCGCTCAGCCACACCTCACGGGCATAGGGCGGCAGGTAGCCGACCCGCACACCGTAGGGCGGCGTGACCACCACGTAGCCGCCGCCATGGGGCCGGTACCAGTAGCCACCGGAGTAGAAATAGTCCTGCCCACGATACGGCACTTTCCAGTAGCGATCCGGGAAGCGGTCGACGGTATGCCCGGGATGGTACTGCGGCCCTGGCCCCCAGCCATTGCCATGACCATCAGGCCGGCCTGACCAATCGCCGCCAGGGCGCTGACCCGGGCCGCCTGCCTCCCAGTAACGGTTGTCACCGTAGCGACGGGGAATGTCCTGGTAGTAGCCCTGGCGTGGCGGTTGCGTCTGGCGCACTTCATCACGTGAATTGAGCGGCGATCCGCGCCGTTCGCCACCGCCCTGCTCCTGCTGGCCGCCATGGCCGTCATGTCCGTCCCCGGGCCCCTCGGCCAAGGCGCCCAGGCTGATGCCCAGGCCCAGCAAACCAACACCTGCCAACCGCCAGATGCGCGAACTCATGTTGTTCCTCTCGATGAAAACGCTCGCCTTTACCGTTCGCAGTCTACTCCGCGGACCGCGACCGGCAGATGAAATAGCCGACAGCCTAGCGCACCAAAAGGCCGCGTAGCAGCAACTCCAGCGCCCCCAGTGCCTGACCGAGCCGAGCATCACCGTCCTCGCCTTGGGCGATCCAGAATGCCGCCTCCGAGAGGCTGCCATGCACCAGCGCCGCCAGCGCCCAAGGGTCGGCCTCGGCCACCACGCCCTGTTGGACCAGGCCGGCCAACATCCGCTGCAACGACGCGATGCAATGCTGCTGCGCCTCAGGCGAAGCGGTGCCCAGCACGGCCCGCGCATCGCGCAGGACGATGCGCTGGATCTCCGGCTCGCGGGCCATGCGCAGGTACGCCTGGCAGCGCTGACAGAAGCCTTGCCAAGGGTCATCGCTGGCTTCGGAGATGGCCAGCAGGCGCGCGTCCATCTCGCCGTCGATCTGCGCCACCACGGCCGCCAGCAGGCCCTGCTTGTCGCCGAAATGGTGGTACAGCGCGCCGCGGGTCAGCCCGGCGCGGGCGGTCAGATCGTCCATGGACGTCTGTGCGTACCCCTGCTCGCCGAGGACCTGACGGGCCATCGCCAGCAAGGCGGCACGGGTTTCTTCCATTTCGGCACGGGTGCGGCGAACCATGGCCTCTCCTTTACGTACACTTCGTATGAATATTTACATTCAGCTCGTATGAATATTTAATCATACGCACTGTACGTATTATTCACGCCCCGCCCAGCCACCGGCAAGCGGGCCGCCTCAAGGAGGAGCAACATGTCCAACCCCTACGCCCAATTGTTCATCCCTGCGGGTACCCGCGCCTTCACCCTGGCCGGGCTGCTGGCGCGCCTGCCGTTGCCGATGACCGGGATCGGCATCATCACCCTGCTGGCGCAATGGCGCGGCAGCTATGCCCTGGCCGGGGCGGTGTCGGCCTGCTTCGTGCTGACCTACGCCCTGCTTTCACCACAGGTTTCGCGCCTGGTGGATCGCCTGGGCCAACGCCGGGTGCTGCCGCTGGCCGGGCTGCTGAGCGTGCTCGGGCTGCTGTTGATGGCGGCCTGCGCCTGGCTGCGCGGCCCCGACTGGCAGCTGTTCGTCGCCGCCCTGCTGGCCGGATGCATGCCCAGCATGTCGGCCATGGTCCGCGCCCGCTGGACCCACCTGTATCGCGGCCAACCCCAACTGCAGACCGCCTACTCGCTGGAAACCGTGCTCGACGAAGTCAGCTTCATCGCCGGGCCGCCCCTGGCGGTTGGACTCAGCGTGGCACTGTGGCCACAGGCCGGGCTGCTGGCCGCCGCCGCGCTGCTATTGCTGGGCACTGCGGCACTGGCGATGCAGACCGCCAGCGAACCGCCACCGGCAGCTGTCGACGCGCCGGTGGCAAGTGACCTGCCGGTATGGCGGCTGCCGAGCGTGCGTCAACTGACCTTGCTGATGGTGGCGATGGGCATGATCGTCGGCACGGTGGACATCGTCAGTGTCGCCTTCGCCAGCGAACACGGGCGGCCGGCTGCGGCCAGCCTGGTGCTGTCGGCCTATGCTCTGGGTTCCTGTGCCTCGGGGCTGCTGTTCGGCACCCTGCGCTGGCGACTGCCGCTGCCCCGCCAGTTGCTGCTCGGCGCACTGGCCACCCTGCTCGCTACCCTGCCGTTGCTCATGGTCGACAACCTCGCCCTGCTGGCCGCGGCAGTGTTGCTGGCCGGGGTGTTCTTCGCGCCGACCATGATCGTGACCATGGCCCTGGTAGAGCGCAACGTGCCCGAGCGCCAGCTGACCGAGGGCCTGACCTGGCTGCTGGCCGGCCTGAATGTCGGCGTGGCCATCGGCGCGGCAGGCGCCGGCCAGTGGGTGGACGCCACGACAGCGCGCAGCGGCTTCGTGATTGCCGTGGCGGGCGGGTTGCTGGTGCTGCTGGCGGCGCTGGCCGTGGTCGGTCGCCGCAAGGCCCCACGCGCTCAGCCTGCGGCGCAATAAAAAAGGGAGGCCTTGCGGCCTCCCTTCGGGAATTGTCGTCCGTGCTCGGCGCTTGTGACACCGGCTCACCTCGCGCCGTCTTCTGGACAGTGCGTAGCCCGGGGGCCTGGCGGATCCTGTTGGATGGCTGGCCGCGACCGCCCGCCTAGGGCGCGTCGCCGTGGACTGATGTCCGGGCAGTGATTCTGGTGATAAAGATAGGCCAGACGCCGGGGCAGAGGATTGCGAAGATTGCTCTGATAAATAGCGCTTGCGCAATTTTTCACTCAGGATCGATAATTCGCAGCAATCCGAACAGAAAAGGTCCTTTCCATGAGCAAGCTCGACCGCTACGACCTGAGCATCCTCGCCGAATTGCAGCGCGATGCGCGCATCTCCAACCAGGAACTGGCCGAACGCATCGGCCTGTCGCCCTCTCCGTGCTCACGTCGGGTCAAGCAACTCGAGGACGACGGCTACATCTCGCGCCAGGTGGCCCTGCTGGACCGCAAGAAGCTCGGCCTGAGCCTGACCGCCTACGTGCTGATCGGCATGGACCGGCACACGCCCGAGCGCTTCGAGACCTTCGAGGCGGCGATCCGCAGCCTGCCCCAGGTGCTCGAGTGCAGCCTGGTCACCGGGATGGACGCCGACTACCAGCTCAAGGTGGTGGTGCCGGACATGGACCACTACCAGAAGCTACTGCTGGGCAGCCTGACCCGTATCGAAGGCGTGACCAGCGTGCGCTCGAGCTTCGTGCTCAACCAGGTGCTGGCCAGCACCGAGCTGCCATTGACCCACCTGCGTTGAATCCTCGCGCGTGCGGCGTATGATCGGGGGCTCAATCTGCCTGGAGTGAACCGATGGATCCCGCAGTATTCGAAGAATGGATGATGATCGTCCTGGTCACCGTGCTGATCGGTTTCATGGGCTTCATCGTCTGGGACCTGGCGAAGAAGTCCAAGGCCGGGCGCTTTGGCACGCTGATCCTGTTCTTTGTGCTGGGCCTTGGCGTGCTGGCGTTCATCATCAAGAGCGTGGTGGTGGGGTTTCTCGAAGGGGTGTAGCGGCCTGCCAACTCTACCCTTCCTTGTAGGAGCGGCCTTGTGCCGCGAAAGGGCTGCAAAGCAGCCCCGGATTTCAGCATCAAGGCAGAAATTGCCGGGGGACGTGTGCGGCTTAAAGCTTCGCCGGCACCTCGCGCCAGCAACCCTGATCCAGCCCTTCGATCGTCCAGTCGCCAATGCGCACCCGCACCAGGCGCAAGGTCGGCAAGCCAACCGCCGCCGTCATCCGCCGCACCTGGCGATTGCGACCTTCACGGATCACCAGCTCCAGCCAGGCCGTCGGCACGCTCTTGCGAAAACGCACCGGCGGATTGCGTGGCCACAGCTCAGGCTCCGCGAGCAGGCGCGCCTGAGCCGGCAACGTCGGCCCGTCGTTGAGCTCGACGCCTTCACGCAGGCGCTGTAGCTGCTCTTCGCTCGGTTCTCCCTCAACCTGTACCCAGTAGGTCTTGGCCAGCTTGTGCTTCGGGTCGGCGATGCGCGCCTGCAGGCGCCCGTCGTTGGTCAGCAGCAGCAGACCTTCGCTGTCGCGGTCCAGGCGCCCGGCCGGGTAGATGCCGGGGATGTCGATGAAGTCCTTGAGCGTGGCCCGCCCCTCGCCGTCGCTGAACTGGGTGAGCACATCGAACGGCTTGTTGAACAGGATCAGACGCGGCTCGGCCGGCGGGGCCTTGGGCTGGCGACGCGGGCCGGTGGGCCGCGCCGCAGGGCGACGCGGTGTGCTACGAGGTGGCAGGGACATGGATCCTCAGCGGAACGGCGGCTCATCGAAGCTGCGCAGTTTACGCGAGTGCAGCGAGTTGAGCTCGGTGCGCAACAGGTCGAGGGCGGCGATGCCGATCTTCAGGTGCTGGCTGACCGCGCGGTTGTAGAACGCGTTGGCCGAGCCGGGCAGCTTGATCTCGCTGTGCAGCGGCTTGTCGGAGACACACAGCAAGGTGCCGTACGGCACGCGCAGGCGGTAGCCCTGGGCCGCGATGGTGCCACTCTCCATGTCCACTGCCACGGCGCGGGACAGGTTGATCAACGGACGCTCCTGGGCCCAGCGCAGCTCCCAGTTGCGGTCGTCGTAGGTGAGCACGGTGCCGGTGCGCAGGCGCTTCTTGAGCTGCTCGCCACGCTCGCCGGTGACCTGCGCGGCCGCCTCCTGCAACGCCAGCTGCACCTCGGCCAGGGCCGGGATCGGGATGTTCGGCGGCACCACGCGGTCAAGGATGCCATCGCGGCGCATGTAGGCGTGGGCCAGTACGTAGTCGCCGATGGTCTGCGACTGGCGCAGGCCGCCGCAGTGGCCGATCATCAGCCAGCAATGCGGGCGCAGCACCGCCAGGTGGTCGGTGATGTTCTTGGCGTTGGACGGGCCGACACCGATGTTGACCAGAGTCACGCCATCGCCGTCGGCCGCAATCAAGTGGTAGGCGGGCATCTGGTAGCGGTGCCAGACCACGCTGGCGACCAGGGCCTGGGCCTCGCCGTTGTCCATGCCCTTCTCGATGATCACGTTGCCCGGCAGGACCATGCGCACGAAGCGTGGGTCCTCGCGCAGTTGCTCAAGGCCATGGGCAATGAACTGGTCGACGTAGCGATGGTAGTTGGTCAGCAGGATCCACGGCTGCATGTGCCGCCAGTCGCTGCCGGTGTAGTGCACCAGGCGGCGCAGGGAGAAGTCCACGCGGGCGGCGTCGAACAGCGCCAGCGGCAGGGTCTCGGCGCTTTCCCAGTCGTACAGGCCATCGGCGATGTTGTCGGTAGCCGCCGACAGGTCGGTGCTGGGGAACACCCGCGCCAGCTGCGCGGCGGTGATGCCGCTGCCGGCCAGCTCGTCGCCCTGGTCGACCACGTAGGGGTACGGGATGTTCTGCTCGCTGACGCCGACTGCCACGGTCACGGTGTAGTCGTGCATCAACGGGCGCAGTTGCTCGAGCAAGTAGCCACGGAACGCCGCCGGCTGGGTGACGGTGACGCTGTAGGTGCCGTCCACCTGGACCTTGGCGTAGGCGCGGGTGGTGGCGGCTACCTCACCCTGGCTGGAATAGGTCAGGCGCAGGGCCGGGTAGCGGAACAGTGCACGCTCCTCGTCACCCGGCTCGGTACGGTCCTTGAGGTAGCGCTTGAGGGCCTGGCTCAGGGCCCCGGTGGCCTGTTCATGCAAGGCCGCCAGACGGTCGACGGCCTGTTCGGGGGTATCAACGACTACAAACGCTTGGCTCACGCTGGGCTTCCTGTCTTATGGAATGCATGACAGCCATCTTGCCTGCGTTACCGGGCAAATACACCCCCAGTGTCGGTGCTGTGCAATTCCCTGTAGGAGCGGCCTTGTGCCACGAAAGGGCTGCGCAGCAGCCCCAGCAATTTCCGCCTTGACCGCTGAGATCTGGGGCTGCCTTGCAGCCCTTTCGCGGCACGAGGCCGCTCCTACAGGGGGATGAAGCCATCCTTCAACCGGCCCAGGCAGGCGTCGCCCTGACCACCAGCGCCTCGACATCCACCCCGCGCGGCAATGCGCCATACACCCGCCCGCCGCCGCCAAGGCGACTGCCGATGAACGCATCGCTCACCGTGGCGTTGCCCGCCTCAAGCAGCAGCTTGGCCTGCAGCGCCACGGCGATGTCCTCGGTCAGCTGCCGGGCGCGGTACTGGATATCGCCGGTATCGGCGAAGGCACCCTTGAGGTTGCCGATGAACGCCGCCAGCCGCGGATCGCCATGGCCGTCTCCCAACTCACAGAACAGCGCCTCGAGCACGCCCGGCTCCTTCGACAAGGCCCGCAGCACGTCCAGGCACTGCACGTTGCCCGAGCCCTCCCAGGTCGAGTTGACCGGCGCCTCGCGGTACAGCCGCGGCAGGATGCTGTCCTCGACATACCCGGCGCCGCCCAGGCATTCGGCGGCCTCGTTGATCATCCCGGGGGCACGCTTGCAGATCCAGTACTTGCCCACGGCCGTGACCAGCCGGGCGAAGTGCGCCTGCTGCGGGTCATCGAGGCGGTCCAGGGCCTGGCCCATCCGCAGGCTCAGGGCCAGGGCCGCCTCGCTTTCCAGGGCCAGGTCGGCGAGCACGTTCTGCATCAGCGGTTGCTCGGCCAGCACGCGTCCGCCGACCTTGCGGTGGGCACAGTGGTGCGCGGCCTGGGTCAGGGCCTGGCGCATCAGGGCGCTGGAGCCGACCATGCAGTCGAAGCGGGTCATGGCCACCATCTCGATGATGGTCGGCACGCCGCGCCCCTCCTCGCCGATCATCCAGGCCAGGGCACCGCGGAACTCCACTTCGCTGGAGGCGTTGGAACAGTTGCCCAGCTTGTTCTTCAGGCGCTGGATGTAGAACTGGTTGCGGTTGTCGTCGGGCCGGTGGCGCGGCAGCAGGAAGCAGCTCAGGCCCTTGTCGGTCTGGGCCAGGGTGAGAAAGGCGTCGCACATGGGCGCTGAACAGAACCACTTGTGCCCCACCAGCTCATAGGGCTGGCCCGGGCCGGGCGTGCCCACCGGGTAGGCGCGGGTGGTGTTGGCGCGCACATCGGTACCGCCCTGTTTTTCGGTCATGGCCATGCCGATGGTGACACCGGCCTTGTGCCGGTCGCCGACGTTGCGCGGGTCGTACTCGCGGGCCAGGATCTTCGGCAGCCAGTAGCCGGCAAGCTCGGGCTGCAGGCGCAGGGCCGGCACGGCGGCGAAGGTCATGGTCAGCGGGCAGCCGGTACCGGCTTCGGCCTGGCTGTGCAGGTAGGTCATCGAGGCCCGTGCCACGTGGGCGCCGTCCCGTGGCTCGGCCCAGGGCAGCGAGGGCAGGCCGTGCTCGACGGCGGTGCGCATCAGCTGGTGATAGGCGGGATGAAACTCCACCAGGTCGATGCGGTGGCCATACCGGTCATGGCTGCTGAACTCGGGCTTGTGCGCGTTGGCCAGGAAACCCGCGGCCATCAGCGGACCACCGGCCAGGGCACCGTAGGCGTCGATCCGCGACTCGGCCCAGCCGGCGCCGAACCGGCGCGACCACTCCTGCAGGGGCTGGTCGAGGCGATACAGGTTGGCACCGTCGAGGGACGGCGGCTGGTTGGTGACTTCGTGGGTTTCAGCGAACTGGTGCAGGTTCATCGGCGGCCTCCTGGATCCGTTCATGCCTGGATAACCCAGTGAAGCACCGCAGGCCCTCGAGTCAAAGTGACAAAACGGACTACATGGGGGCGCTTCGCGCCCTCAAACCATGCGCAATCCCTGTGTAGGAGCGGCCTTGTGCCGCGAAAGGGCTGCGTAGCAGCCCCAGGATCTCAGTGTTGATGCGAAGATTGTCGGGGCCGCTCTGCGGCCCTTTCCGGCCGGTCCGACGCCTCGGCAAGGTCGCTCCTACAGGAAACGTAGATCGCGATTTGTCAGAAGCGCTCCAGTCCCGAGGCGGCACGCGCCGGTGGTACCTGCACCTGCGCCACGGCAAGGACCAGGGTCAGCTCGAAGCGGCTCCCCAGCCCCGGCGTCGATTCGTGGGACAGCTGCGCGCCGATCAACTCGCCCAGTTGCCGACAGATCGACAGGCCAATGCCCAGCCCGCCGTAGCGCCGGGTCATCGAGCCGTCCACCTGGAAGAAGCGCTGGTACAGCACGGCCTGGTCCAGGTCGTCGAAGCCGATCCCGCTGTCGCTGACCGTGAGGCTCAGGACCAGACTGTCCGGCCCGCTACGTCGGGCACGGGCCTGCACAGTGATGCCCCCCTGATGGGTGAACTTCAGCCCGTTGTCCACCAGGCAGGCGAGGCAGCGGGCAAGCTTCTGCGCATCACCGACCAGGCTGTCGGGCAGGTCGGCGGGGATGTCCAGGCTCAGGTACAGGCCCTTGGCCAACGCCTGGCTGGCATAGCCGGCGCGCAGTTCCTGAAGTAGGCGTCGCAGGCTGAACGCCATGCCCTGGTTGCGCAGGCGCCCGGCCTGCAGCTCGGTGAGGATCAGGATGTCGTCGACCATCGCCATCATGTCCTGGGCAGAACCGGTTGCGGTGCGATGGTACTGGGCCTGCTCGGCGCTCATGGGCAAGGTATGCAGCAGTTCCAACGAACCGATCACGCCGTTCATCGGCGTGCGCAGTTCATGGGTCACGGTGGCCAGGAACTCGTCCTTGAGCCGGTTGCTGCGCGCCAGCTGCAGGTTCAGTTGTTCAAGGGTGCGTCCGGTCTCGCGCAGGGTCTGTGCCTGCTGCTCGCGCAGGCTGTTGATGCGGTCGGCCAGGGCCAGCGACAGCAACGCCACCTCAAGTGCCGAGCCGAGCTGGCTGGCGTACATGGTGATGAACACGTTGGGCAGGTAGCCCAACACCATCAGCGTGTTGACCAGCCCGCCAATGAGGAAGGCGGTCCAGGCGATGATGAACCAGCGTGCCACGCGCAATCCGCGCCACCAGGCATAGACCCCGGCGCTGAAGATACTGACGGTGAACAGCAGCGCCAGCACCGTGGCCATGCGCAGCGCCACGCCGTAGCGCAGGGTCACCGCCAGCACCATGACCAGCGCGCCGCCGGCCATCAACCCCTTCAGCAGGCGGTCGAAGCCCCGGCTGAGGCCGCCAAGTTGCAGGAAGTGGCGGGCGAACTGACAGCCGAACAGCCCGGCGGCACCGATGAACAACGGGGTGGCAGCGTTGGCCCACCATGGGCTGTCCGGCCAGAAATAGGCGATGCCGGCACCGTTGACCGACACCTGGTAGAGACCGAACGAAGCGATATAAAGGATGTAGTACAGGTAGCTGACATCACGCACGCTGAGGTAGATGAACAGGTTGTACACCAGCATCACCAGCAACACGCCGTAGATCATGCCCAGTACGTAAAGGCGGGTGGGCTGGTCTTCAAGGTAGGCCTCGGCCGACCACAATGTCAGCGGCGCCTGGATCGAACCCTGGCTGTGCAGGCGCAGGTAGACGGTGGTCGCCTGGCCGGGCCGCAGCGGCAATTCGAACAGGTAGTTGTTCTGGCGGATCTCCCGGCTGGCATAGGGCAGCGCATCACCGGTGCGCCGGGCCAGGCGATAATTGCCCTGCGCGTCCGGCAGGTAGAGTTCCAGGTGATCCAGCGGCGGGTAGGCGAGTTCCAGCAACCACTGGCGTGGCGCGGCTGACGGGGCGGCGGCAAAGGCTAGATCAACCCGCAGCCAGAACACCGAGGTGGAATAGCCCGCATTGAGCACTTCGTCCTGATGCGCCTGAAAGCGCCCGGCGAAAGCCGCGGAGCTGACCTGGGCGATACTGGCGCTGCCATCGTGGTCTTCATAGACCTGCATGTACCGGCCCAGCGGCAGGCGTCCGGTGGCGTCGTCGAATTCGACCGCTCCGGCCAGCATGGGCAAGCAGCCCAGAAGCACAATCAGCAAATAGCGCATACAGCCCCAGCATGGCCTGTGCGGTCGCGTCGCGGTTGCCTCCCATCCCTTTGAGACGACGTGATCCGGCAGAACCCATTTATCGAGTTATCCGAGCACTCTAGCATAGCCTCCAGCACTGGCAATCAGCCACCTGGAATTTGCATGCGAAGGCTCTAGAACGCATGTTTCAGAACATACAGCCAGACCAACCTGACCACTTGATCAGCAATTCTCTCGCCGCGAGCGAACCGCAGAAAAAGGTTTGGTGATAAGCTCGCCGACCATGAATACCTACAGCTCCCGCCCCGTTGTCCTCTGTCTCTCCGGCCACGACCCCAGTGGTGGCGCCGGGCTGCAGGCAGATATCGAAGCCCTGATCGCTCAGGGCTGTCACGCCGCGCCCGCCGTGACCGCCCTGACCGTGCAGGATACCGTCAACGTTTCCGACTTCCGCGTGCTCGACCGCGAGTGGGTTCTGGCCCAGGCCAACGCCGTGCTGGCCGACTCCACGGTGGCCGCGGTGAAGCTAGGCATGCTCGGCTCGATCGAGATGGTCGACACCGTCGCCGAACTGCTCGCGGCCCATCCGCACCTGCCACTGGTCTGCGACCCGGTGCTGCGCGCCGGCGGCGGCGGTCGCCTGGGCAAGGACGAGGTCGGCTACGCGCTGCGCGAACGCCTGCTGCCGCTGGCCACCATCGCCACGCCGAACCTGCCGGAGGCGCGTATCCTGGCGGAACTGCCTGAAGGCACGGCAGACGAGTGCGCCGAGAAGCTGCTGCCGTTCTGTAGACACCTGCTGATCACCGGCGGTCACGGCGACGAAGTGGAAATCCACAACCGCCTGTACAGCCGCGACGGCCAGCAACATACCTGGACCTGCCAGCGCCTGCCGGGCAGCTACCACGGCTCGGGCTGCACCCTGGCCAGCGCCCTGGCCGGTCGCCTGGCCCTGGGCGAGCACCTGGAGAGCGCCGTGCGCAGCGCCCTGGACTACACCTGGCGGACCCTGCGCGACGCCGAGCAACTGGGCAAGGGCCAGTACGTGCCGCGCCGCCTGCCCCTGGATTTCTGTTCCTGACTCGAGGCCATCCGATGACGCTCCGCGGTCTGTATGCCATCACCGACAGCCAGCTGCTCGCCGGCCGTTTTCTGAGCCATGTCGAGGCAGCACTCGAAGGCGGTGTCTGCCTGCTGCAGTACCGCGACAAGAGCGACGACGCCGGACGTCGCCTGCGCGAAGCTGAAGCGCTGACGAAGCTCTGCGAACGCTACGGCACCCAGCTGATCATCAACGACGACGCCGAGCTGGCTGCACGCCTGGGCGTCGGCGTGCACCTGGGCCAGACCGACGGTCCGCTCACCCCGGCCCGCGCCCTGCTCGGCCGCCAGGCGATCATCGGCTCGACCTGCCACGCCAGCCTCGACCTCGCGCAACAGGCCGCCAGCGAAGGCGCCAGCTATGTCGCCTTCGGCCGCTTCTTCAATTCCGTGACCAAACCGGGCGCGCCCGCCGCCAGCGTCGAACTGCTGGAGCAGGCCCGCGCCCAGGTCAAGCTGCCGATCGCCGTGATCGGCGGCATCACCCTTGACAACGCCGCCCCGCTGGTCGCCCATGGCGCCGACCTGCTGGCGGTGATCCACGGCCTGTTCGGTGCCGACAGCGCGCAGGAAGTCACCCGCCGCGCCCGCGCCTTCAACGCCCTGTTCGTTTCCTGATTTCGAGAGAAGACTCCATGTCCCGTTCCGAAGCCCTGTTCGCCCAAGCCCAGAAACACATCCCCGGCGGCGTCAACTCGCCAGTGCGCGCCTTCAAGAGCGTCGGCGGCACCCCGCTGTTCTTCAAGCATGCCGAAGGCGCCTATGTCATCGACGAGGACGACAAGCGCTACGTCGACTATGTCGGTTCCTGGGGCCCGATGATTCTCGGCCACGGCCACCCCGACGTGCTGGATGCCGTGCGCAGGCAGCTCGAGCACGGCCTGTCCTACGGCGCGCCGACCGCCATGGAAACCGAGATGGCCGACCTGGTCTGCTCGATCGTGCCGTCGATGGAGATGGTGCGCATGGTCAGCTCCGGCACCGAGGCGACCATGAGCGCCATCCGCCTGGCCCGTGGCTACACCGGCCGCGACGCCATCATCAAGTTCGAGGGCTGCTACCACGGTCACTCCGACAGCCTGCTGGTCAAGGCCGGTTCCGGCCTGCTGACCCAAGGCGTGCCGAGCTCGGCCGGGGTGCCGGCGGACTTCGCCAAGCACACCCTGACCCTGCCGTTCAACGACATCGCCGCCGTCGAGAAAACCCTCGCCGACGTCGGCCAGACCGTGGCCTGCATCATCGTCGAGCCGGTGGCCGGCAACATGAACTGCGTCCCCCCGGCGCCGGGCTTCCTCGAAGGCCTGCGTGCGCTGTGCGACAAGCATGGCGTGGTGCTGATCTTCGATGAAGTGATGACCGGTTTCCGTGTGTCGCTGGGCGGCGCCCAGGGCTACTACGGCATCACCCCGGACCTGTCGACCTTCGGCAAGATCGTCGGCGGCGGCATGCCGGTCGGCTGCTTCGGCGGCAAGCGCGAGATCATGGGCTGCATCGCCCCGCTGGGCCCGGTCTACCAGGCTGGTACCCTGTCGGGCAACCCGCTGGCCATGGCCGCGGGCCTGACCACCCTGAAGCTGATCAGCCGCCCGGGCTTCCATGACGAGCTGAGCGCCTTCACCAGCCGCATGCTCGACGGCCTGCAACAGCGCGCCGATGCCGCCGGCATCCCGTTCGTCACTACCCAGGCGGGCGCCATGTTCGGCCTGTACTTCAGCGGCGCCGACGACATCGTCACCTTCGACGACGTGATGGCCAGCGACGCCGAGCGCTTCAAGCGCTTCTTCCACCTGATGCTCGACGGCGGCGTTTACCTGGCGCCAAGCGCCTTCGAGGCGGGCTTCACCTCCATCGCCCATGGCGACAAGGAGCTGCAGATCACCCTGGATGCGGCTGAAAAGGCCTTTGCTGCCCTGAAGTAAATCGCTGCACCGCGCCTTTGTGGGAGCGGCCTTGCGTCGCGAAAGGGCCGCAGAGCGGCCCCAGGATTTCAGCAAAAATGCATAGATCGCTGGGGCTGCTGTGCAGCCCTTTCGCGACGCAAGGCCGCTCCCACAGGGGCCAGTACAGTCAATAAATACCCATGCACAATCAGCTGGCTCTCCCAACCAAGCAGAAATCTGAGTAAAACTTTGTAAGGTAGGCGCTGCTTATCCCATAATGTGCCACCAGAGACATTGGCCGTAGCTTTGCAGAGGTAAGTCGATCCCCATGAACCGCACCGGCCGCGCCCTGACCCTGGGCTGCCTGTTGCTTCTTCAGCCTCTGCTGGCCCTGGCGGAGGGCGGCAACTCGTTGCTGATTCCAACGACGGGCCGCTGCACGCTCGATACCGCGCCCGAAGACCTGCAGAACGCCCTGAAGGCCTGCGAGCAGACGGCGGAGTCCGGGGATGCCGAAGCGCAGTACGAGCTGGGCGAGTACTACTACAGCGGCACGCCGCGCCACCTCGACAAGGCGCTCAAGTGGTTCGAGAAGGCCTCGCTGCAGGGCCAGGGCCAAGCCCAGTACCGCCTGGGCTCGATGTTCTTCCATGGCGAAGGGGTCAAGGCCAACAACGTGCAGGCCTATATCCTGCTCAAGATCGCCGCGGTCAACGGCGCCGAAGACGCGCTGGACATGGCTGACGAAGTCACCGAGCAGATGCCCCGCGACGAACTCGAGCACGCCACCCAGGTGCTCGGCCAGATCTTCCGCAAGTACCTGCTGGAACTGCAGAACGCCGAAGGCCGCACGCCCTTCTCGCCCCTGCCCTGAGCCGCCCCGGACCCTACGCGGTCCACCGGCATCATCGTTTCGTCAACTTGCCCTGCCATGATTGACACGCGGATCGGAAGCGTCGCACCGACCCTTGATCGTTTCAGTGCTTTCGCCACTGCCACTCAAGGGTTATTCTTGAGTTCACATTCATTGCCGTCGAGCGGCTAAAAACGACCTTGAACGCACCCATACAACCCCATCGCTTCATCCTCGAGCCCTTCGAGGCCCATCGTTTCGCCAACCTGTGCGGCCAGTTCGACGAGCACCTGCGCCTGATCGAACAACGCCTGGCCATCGAGATCCGCAACCGCGGCAACCAGTTCGAACTGATTGGCGAACCCAAGACCACCTCCGCCGCCGAACAGTTGCTGCGCCGCCTCTATCGCGAGGCCAAGGCCACCGACCTGTCGCCGGAAACGGTCCATCTCTACCTCCAGGAATCGACGGTCGAGACCCTCGAGAACCCGGCGGTCAACGAAGTCAGCGTCTCGCTGCGCACGCGCAAGGGCAACATCCGCCCGCGCGGCGTCAACCAGCAGCGCTACGTCAAGGAAATCCTGGCCAACGACATCAACTTCGGCATCGGCCCGGCAGGTACCGGCAAGACCTACCTGGCCGTGGCCTGCGCGGTCGATGCGCTGGAGCGCGAACAGGTGCGCCGCATCCTGCTGGTGCGCCCGGCGGTCGAGGCCGGCGAAAAGCTCGGTTTCCTGCCCGGCGACCTGGCCCAGAAGATCGACCCGTACCTGCGCCCGCTCTACGACGCGCTCTACGAGATGCTCGGCTTCGAACACGTGGCCAAACTCATCGAACGCCAGGTCATCGAGATCGCACCGTTGGCCTACATGCGCGGCCGCACCCTGAACAACAGCTTCATCATCCTTGACGAGAGCCAGAACACCACCCTCGAGCAGATGAAGATGTTCCTCACCCGCATCGGCTTCGGCTCGACCGCGGTGATCACCGGCGACATCACCCAGGTCGACCTGCCGCGCGGCACCAAGTCGGGGCTGGCCCATGTGATAGAGGTGCTCAGGGACGTCCCGGGCATCAGCTTCACCCATTTCCAGCCCAAGGATGTGGTGCGCCACCCGCTGGTGCAGCGCATCGTCGAAGCCTACGACCGTTTCGACGCCCGTCAGGCCAAGCCCGAGGCACCCGGCAAAGATGCTTGAACTCGACCTGCAACGGGCCACGGACGCCGCTGCCCCCGATGACGCCGCCTTCCGCCGCTGGTGCGAGCTTGCCCTGCGCCAGCGCACTGCCGACTCGGAAATGACCATCCGCCTGGTCGACGAAGCCGAAGGCCGCGAACTGAACCACACCTACCGGCACAAGGACTACGCCACCAACGTGCTGTCCTTCCCTGCCGACGTGCCCGACGACCTGCTCGACATTCCGTTGCTGGGCGACCTGGTGATCTGCGTGCCGGTGGTCGAGCGCGAAGCCGCCGAACAGGGCAAGGCCCTCGAAGCGCACTGGGCGCACCTGGTCATCCACGGCTGCCTGCACCTGCTCGGCTACGACCACATCGAAGACGATGAGGCCGAGGAGATGGAAGCGCTGGAACGAGAATTGCTGGCGGAACTGGGTCATCCGGACCCGTACGCCGACGACGAAACCGATTCAATCACACACTGACACTGCAAGGATCACGAGTAACCGCCATGAGCGAAGATCGATCGAGCAACGGGCAAAAGTCCTGGCTGGGTAAGCTGACCCAGGCTTTTGCCCATGAGCCGAAAAACCGCCAGGAGCTCCTCGAGCTGCTGCGCGAAGCCCATCAGAACAAGCTGCTCGACAGCGAAGCGCTGACCATCGTCGAAGGCGCCATCCAGGTCGCCGACCTGCAGGTGCGCGACATCATGGTGCCGCGCTCGCAGATGATCAGCATCAAGGCCAGCCAGTCGCCGCGCGAGTTCCTACCGGCGGTGATCGACGCCGCGCACTCGCGCTACCCGGTGATCGGCGAGAGCCATGACGATGTGCTCGGCATCCTGCTCGCCAAGGACCTGCTGCCGCTGATCCTCAAGGAGAACGGCGACAGCTTCAACATCAAGGACCTGCTGCGCCCGGCCACCTTCGTGCCCGAGTCCAAGCGCCTGAACGTGCTGCTGCGCGAGTTCCGCGCCAACCACAACCACATGGCCATCGTCATCGACGAGTACGGCGGCGTGGCCGGCCTGGTGACCATCGAGGACGTGCTCGAGCAGATCGTCGGCGATATCGAGGACGAGCACGATGTCGAGGAAGACAGCTACATCAAGCCGCTGCCCAGCGGCGACTTCCTGGTCAAGGCGCTGACCCCGATCGAGAACTTCAACGGCTTCTTCGACAGCGAATTCTCCGATGACGAATTCGATACTGTCGGCGGCCTGGTGATGAGCGCCTTCGGCCACCTGCCCAAGCGTAACGAAACCACCGAGATCGGCGGCTACCGCTTCCGTATTCTCAACGCCGACAGCCGGCGGATACACTTGCTGCGCCTGACCCCGATCAACCGTTAAGGACGAAAATGCGCTGGATCACCCGCCCCGGCTGGCCCGGTAACCTGCTGGCCATGGCGGCCGGCGCTTCCACCCTTCTGGCCCTGGCGCCGTTCGACGTCTGGCCGCTGGCCATCCTGTCCATCGCCCTGTTCTACGCCGGCCTGCGCGAACTGACGCCGCGCCAGGCCCTGGGCCGTGGCTGGTGCTTCGGCTTCGGCCTCTATGGCGCCGGCACCTGGTGGATCTACGTCAGCATGAACACCTACGGCGGCGCCTCGCCGCTGCTGGCGATCGCCCTGCTGCTGGCGTTCTTCGCCTGCCTGGCGTTCTTCTTCGCCTTGCCCGCCTGGCTGTGGGCGCGCTGGCTGCGCCGCGACGAGGCGCCACTGGCCGATGCGCTGTGTTTCGCCGCCCTGTGGTTGCTGCAGGAGGCCTTCCGTGGCTGGTTCCTCACCGGTTTCCCCTGGCTGTACGCCGGCTACAGCCAACTCAACGGCCCGCTCGCCGGCCTCGCCCCGCTGGGCGGCGTCTGGCTGGTGTCCTTCGTCCTGGCCTTGAGCGCCGCCTTGCTGTGCAACCTGTACCGCCTGCGTGAACGCCGTTCGTTCCTGGCCGTTGGCACGGTGTTGCTGGTGGCGCCGTGGATCCTCGGCCTGGCCCTCAAGGACCACGCCTGGACCAAGCCGGCGGGCGATCCGCTGAAGGTCGCCGCCCTGCAGGGCAATGTCGAGCAGGACCTGAAATGGGACCCGGCGCACGTCAATGCGCAACTGGCGCTGTACCGCGACATGAGCTTCAGCTCGAAACCCGTGGACCTGCTGATCTGGCCGGAAACCGCCGTGCCGGTGCTCAAGGACCAGGCCCAGGGCTACATCGACATGATGGGCACCTTCGCCGCCGAACGGCACTCGGCGCTGATCACCGGGGTGCCGGTGCGGCAGATGGTTCACCACCAACGCCGCTACTACAACGGCATCACCGTGGCCGGTGAAGGCGACGGCACCTACCTCAAGCAGAAGCTGGTGCCGTTTGGCGAGTACGTGCCGCTGCAGGACATGCTGCGCGGCCTGATCGAGTTCTTCAATTTGCCGATGTCGGACTTCGCCCGCGGCCCCGAGGACCAGCCACTGCTGCAGGCCAAGGGCTACCAGATCGCCCCGTACATCTGCTACGAAGTGGTCTATCCCGAGTTCGCCGCAGGCCTTGCCGCGCGCAGCGACCTGCTGCTGACCATCAGCAACGACACCTGGTTCGGCACCTCTATCGGCCCGCTTCAGCACCTGCAGATGGCCCAGATGCGCGCGCTGGAGGCCGGTCGCTGGATGATCCGCGCCACCAACAACGGCGTGACGGCGCTGATCGACCCGTTCGGCAGGATCACCGCGCAGATCCCGCAGTTCCAGCGGGCCGTGCTGTACGGCGAGGTGGTGCCGATGCAGCAGCTGACGCCTTATCTGCAATGGCGCTCGTGGCCGCTGGCAATTGTCTGCGTGTTGTTGCTGGGTTGGGCACTGCTGGCCGGGCGGATTGCCAAGACCGTCTGATCCACGACACCCCCTGTAGGAGCGGCCTCGTGCCGCGAAAGGGCTGCGAGGCAGCCCCACGATCTGTGCATATACGCCAATACCCCGGGGCCGCCTTGCGGCCCTTTCGCGGCACGAGGCCGCTCCTACAGAGGGCCGTGTGCGCTGGGCATCAATAGAACAACCGATACCCCAGCAACCCCACCGCCTCGTTCAGCAGCTGTCCGCTCTGCCACATGGCCCGGCTTTCCGGCAGCAACCCCGCAAACGGCCGCGCATGATCACGCCCAAGGAAGCCCACCGGCGCCGGCACCACCTCGAACCCGGCCTGCTCGAAGCTCCAGCGCGAACGCTGCATGTGCCAGGCCTGGGTCACCACCACCACACGCCGGATGCCCAGCGGCTGCAGTACCTTGGCGCTGAACTCGGCGTTTTCCCAGGTGGTACGGCTGGTTTCCTCCTTCCAGGTGACCTTCACCCCGAAATCGGTCTCCAGGCGATCGGCCATCAGCTGAGCCTCGCTGGGCGGTGTGCCGTAGTGCAGACCGCCGCTGGTCAGCACCGGCAACCCCGAGGCCTTGGCCAGTTGGGCGGCATAGCGCATGCGCTCGAGCGCCACGTAGGTCGGTTGGTCGGTGCCTGCCCACGCGGGATCACCGCGCTCGCGCCCGGCCCCCAGGACCACAATGGCATCGGCCCTGGCCGCCAGGTCCGCCCATCCATCCGCCGTCAACGCAGGTTCTGTCTCAAGGGCTCGAGCTACCTGCTCGACAGTCAGCGGCAGGCTCATCAGCCACAAGCCACCCAAGCCCAGGGCAAAACAGGCCGCCGCCAGGCGCGGGCGGCGACGGCGCCACCACCAGGCGGCCAGCAGCAGCAGGAACAGGATGCCGGGCGGCATCAGCCATTGTTTGATGAAAAAGCGCAGCGGCATCACACACCTCCATGGAAGGCGTGCAGCCTAAGAGGATCGGCACCGGGCCTCAAGGGCAACCGGCGCCGATCGATGCGTGCATTGCGAAAAACCGGCGCGTCGATCCGCGCCTGCAACCCTGAACGGCTATCGGGACGGCAACGTCCTGGAGCTGGCTGGGGCGCCGGAGCGCTTGCGGTCCTTGAGCCAGACGATCCTGGCCGAGGACGGCTCCGGTTGCGGGTAGGCACCGGCACTGGCAAAACGGCCCTCCGGAAGGGATTCCAGATAAGCCTTGATGACTTCGAACTCGGCATGGCTCAGGCCACGCAACTCCAGTTCGGCAGGCATCTCGTCGCGCAATCGCACCGAGGTTCTGGCCACTTCCAGTGCCAGGCCCAAGCGGTCGATCAGGCGTTCGTATAGCTCCGGCTTGTTTGCGGTTAGTTGCGACTCTCCCATCCGTTCACCTCATTGAAGGTAAGAATATCTCCCCCCACAGATGAGCTTAGCGTCACTCGCAAAAGCGGCCGGATGCCGCGACCAACGGCCCGCGCGACGGGCGATGCAATCAGGGTTTCCCACGACGCGCGGCGCTCATGTATGCTACGGCGTTCACTCTCATAAGATACCGGAGTGCCGGACGCAGCGAGGTCGAGCTGCCTGGAACATGTCTCTTATTCCTCTCAATACAAAGTAGCCATGCACGAACAATACACGCCCCGTGAAGTAGAAGCCGCCGCCCAGAATGCCTGGGACGAGCAACAATCGTTCGCTGTCACCGAACAGCCAGGCAAAGACACGTACTACTGCCTATCGATGTTCCCGTACCCGAGCGGCAAGCTACACATGGGCCACGTGCGCAACTACACCATCGGTGACGTGATCGCCCGCTACCAGCGCATGCTGGGCAAGAACGTCCTGCAACCGATGGGCTGGGACGCTTTCGGCATGCCGGCGGAAAACGCCGCGATGAAGAACAACGTCGCCCCGGCCAAGTGGACCTACGAGAACATCGACTACATGAAGACCCAGCTCAAGAGCCTGGGTCTGGCCATCGACTGGTCGCGTGAAGTCACCACCTGCAAGCCGGACTACTACCGCTGGGAGCAGTGGCTGTTCACCCGCCTGTTCGAGAAAGGCATCATCTATCGCAAGAACGGCACCGTGAACTGGGACCCGGCGGACCAGACCGTACTGGCCAACGAGCAGGTCATCGACGGCCGTGGCTGGCGTTCGGGCGCGCTGATCGAGAAGCGCGAAATCCCGATGTACTACTTCCGCATCACCGACTACGCCGACGAGCTGCTGGAAAGCCTCGACGAGCTGCCGGGCTGGCCCGAGCAGGTCAAGACCATGCAGCGCAACTGGATCGGCAAGTCCCGCGGCATGGAAGTGCAGTTCCCCTACGACCAGGCCAGTATCGGTCACCCGGGCACCCTCAAGGTCTTCACCACCCGTCCTGACACCCTGATGGGCGCGACCTACGTGGCCGTCGCCGCCGAGCACCCGCTGGCCACCCAGGCCGCCCAGGGCAACCCGGCGCTGCAGGCGTTCATCGACGAGTGCAAGAGCGGCAGCGTCGCCGAGGCCGACATGGCCACGCAGGAGAAGAAGGGCATGGCCACTTCCCTGTGCGTCGAGCACCCGCTGACCGGCGAGAAGCTGCCGGTATGGGTCGCCAACTACGTATTGATGCACTACGGCGATGGCGCGGTCATGGCCGTGCCGGCCCATGACGAGCGCGACTTCGAGTTCGCCCACAAGTACAACCTGCCGGTCAAGGCGGTGGTGCGCACCAGCGTCGGCGACGAAGTCGGCAGCGAGTGGCTGGCCGCCTACGGCGAGCACGGCCAGCTGATCAACTCCGGCGAATTCGACGGCCTGGACTTCCAGGGCGCCTTCGATGCCATCGAAGCCGCACTGATCCGCAAGGACCTGGGCAAATCCCGCACCCAGTTCCGCCTGCGCGACTGGGGTATCAGCCGCCAGCGCTACTGGGGCTGCCCGATCCCGATCATCCACTGCCCGTCCTGCGGCGACGTGCCGGTGCCGGAAGACCAGCTGCCGGTCAAACTGCCAGAAGACGTGGTGCCGGACGGCGCCGGTTCGCCACTGGCGCGCATGCCCGAGTTCTATGAGTGCACCTGCCCGAAATGCGGCACCGCGGCCAAGCGCGAAACCGACACCATGGACACCTTCGTCGAGTCGTCCTGGTACTTCGCCCGCTATGCCTCGCCGAACTACGACAAGGGCCTGGTCGATCCGAAAGCCGCCAACCACTGGCTGCCGGTGGACCAGTACATCGGCGGTATCGAACACGCGATCCTGCACCTGCTGTACGCGCGCTTCTTCCACAAGCTGATGCGCGACGAAGGCCTGGTGACCTCCAACGAGCCGTTCAAGAACCTGCTGACCCAGGGCATGGTCGTCGCCGAAACCTACTACCGTGTCGCCAGCAACGGCGGCAAGGACTGGTTCAACCCGGCCGACGTCGAGATCGAGCGTGACGCCAAGGCCAAGATCATCGGCGCGCGCCTGAAGACCGACGGCCTGCCGGTGGAAATCGGCGGCACCGAGAAGATGTCGAAGTCGAAGAACAACGGCGTCGACCCACAGTCGATGATCGAGCAGTACGGCGCCGACACCTGCCGCCTGTTCATGATGTTCGCCTCGCCGCCCGACATGAGCCTGGAGTGGTCCGACTCCGGCGTCGAGGGTGCCAGCCGCTTCCTGCGCCGTGTCTGGCGCCTGGCCCAGGCCCATGTGGTCCAGGGCCTGCCGGGCCAGCTGGACATCGCCGCCTTGAGCGACGAGCAGAAGGTCATCCGCCGCGCCATCCACGCCGCCATCAAGCAGGCCAGCACCGACGTGGGCCAGTACCACAAGTTCAACACCGCCATCGCCCAGGTGATGACCGTGATGAACGTGCTGGAAAAGGCCCCACAGGCCACTGCCCAGGACCGCGCACTGCTGCACGAAGGCCTCGAGGCCGTCACCCTGCTGCTGGCACCGATCACCCCGCACATCTCCCACGAACTGTGGAAGGCGCTGGGCCACGATCAGGCGGCGATCGACGCGGCCTGGCCAACGGTCGACGAAAGCGCCCTGGTACAGGACACCGTGACGCTGGTGGTGCAGGTCAACGGCAAGCTGCGTGGCCAGGTCGAAATGCCGGCCGCCGCCAGCCGCGAGGACATCGAAGCCGCCGCCCGCAACAACGAGAACGTCCTGCGCTTCATCGACGGCCTGACCATCCGCAAGGTCATCGTCGTACCGGGCAAACTGGTCAACATCGTCGCCAACTGATGGCAACGCCCGCCTGCACACCCTGCAGGCGGGCGTAATCGGTCCACGAGGGAGCAACACACATGATCAAACGCAATCTGCTGGTAATGGGCCTGGCTGTCCTGCTCAGCGCCTGCGGTTTCCAGCTGCGCGGCACCGGCACCAACGAGCTGAGCATCAAGGAGCTGGACCTCGGCGCCCGCAACCAGTACGGCCCGACTGTCATGCAGCTGCGCCGCACCCTGGAAAGCAGCGGCGTGAACGTCCACGCCGGCGCCCCCTACAAGCTGGTGCTCACCAACGAACAGGAAAACCAGCGCGCCGCGACCTACGACGGTGGCAGCCGCTCGGCCGAGTACGAACTGACCATCGTGCTGAACTACGCACTGGAAGGGCAGAACGACACTCGCCTGCTTGAAGACAAGCTGCAGGTGCAGAAGTACTACATCCACGACGGCAACAACATCAACGGCTCCGGCCAGGAAGCGAACCAGGTTCGCGAGGAAATGCGTCGTGACCTGGTGCAAGGCATGATGGCCCGCCTGCAACAGCTGACGCCTGAACACCTCGACGAGCTGCAGCGCAAGGCCAACCTGCGCGCCGAAGCCGAGGCTCGCGCCATGCAGGAAGCCCAGCGCATTCAGGACGAGACGCCTCAGCAATCGCCAATGGAAGTCCCGGCTCCCTGAGCCTGAACGGGGCACCTGAGGTGCCCCGCCTCTCCCCATGAAGCTCGCTCCCGCCCAACTCAACAAGCACCTGCAAGGCCAGCTGACGCCCGTCTACATCGTCAGCGGCGACGACCCGCTGCTGTGCCAGGAGGCCGCCGACGCCATCCGCGGCGCCGCGCGCCAGCAGGGCTACGACGAACGCCAGGTGTTCAGCGCCGACGCCAATTTCGACTGGGGCAATCTGCTGCTGGCCGGCGCCAGCCTGTCGCTGTTCGCCCAGCGCCGCCTGCTGGAACTGCGCCTGCCCTCGGGCAAGCCCGGCGACAAGGGCGCCGCCGCGCTGATGGAATACTGCGCCAACCCGGCCGAGGACACGCTGCTGCTGATCAGCCTGCCCAAGCTCGACGGCAGCGCGCAGAAGACCAAGTGGGGCAAGGCGCTGATCGAAGGCGCGTACTGCCAGTTCATCCAGATCTGGCCGGTGGATGCCCAGCAGTTGCCGCAGTGGATCAACCAGCGTCTGTCCCAGGCCGGTCTGTCGGCCCAGCGTGACGCCGTCGACCTGATCGCCGCCCGGGTCGAGGGCAACCTGCTGGCCGCCGCCCAGGAGATCGAGAAGCTCAAGCTGCTGGCCGAGGGCAACCAGATCACCGTGGAGACCGTCCAGGCCGCCGTCGCCGACAGCGCCCGCTTCGATGTCTTCGGCCTGGTGGACGCCATTCTCAATGGCGAGGCGGCCCACGCCCTGCGCATGCTCGAAGGGCTGCGTGGTGAAGGCGTGGAGCCACCGGTGATTCTCTGGGCCCTGGCCCGCGAGCTGCGCCTGCTGGCGGGACTCGCCCAGCAGTTCAGCCAGGGCGTGCCACTGGACAAGGCGTTCAGCCAGGCCCGCCCGCCGGTGTGGGACAAGCGCCGCCCGTTGGTGAGCAAGGCCTTGCAACGCCTCTCTGCGCAGCGCTGGGCCATGCTGCTGCAGGATGCCCAGCGTATCGATGCGCAGATCAAGGGACAGGCCGAGGGCTCGCCCTGGACCAGTCTGGCGCGGTTGTCGCTGCTGATGGCCGGACAGCGCCTGGCACTCCCTGCCGAGTAACACGCATCGCGGGTCAAGCCAGCTCCCACAAAGGTATCGTGGGAGCGGGCTTGACCCGCGATGAGGCCCGGCGCCATAAACACAATCAATTGGCTCACGTAGCGCTATGGGCCTAAAGTGCGCCCGCCATCCACCCAGACCGGGAATCCACCATGAGCAAGAAGCCGAAAAAGCACGGCCCCAACAAGGCCAAGTCCATCATTGCCCAACCACTGTTCCGCTGCCGCCAGGAACGACCGGAAAAAGGCAAAGGCAGCTACCGCCGCGAAGCCTTCCAATCGAGAGATTGGGAGGCTTCCTGCTTTATGGCGGCATGAAAGGCATGAAATGCGCAGGCATGGTATGGTCGGCACCTGACCTGCAATTCTGGATCCGTGCATGCCCTCTCGTCTCACTCTCCGCTGGCAACCCCGCCAGCTGATCGCGGCCACAAGCTTCATCCTGCTCGTCGCCTGCGCCGAGAAACCCACCGCCGCCGACGCCCTGCCGCTGGCGCCCGCCCAGCCCGCTCCCGTCGTCACCCTGCCCGGCACCACGCCCGAGGCCAACGGCGAAATCCAGCCCCTGCAGACCTTCGCCCAATGGCAGGCCGGCTTCCGTCAGCAAGCCCTGCAAGCCGGTATCAGTGCCAACCTGTTCGACCGCGCGTTCCTCGGCGTCACCCCGGACATGGACGTGATCAAGGCCGACCGCAGCCAACCCGAATTCACCCGACCGGTCTGGGAATACCTGGACGGCGCCCTGTCGCCGCTGCGCGTGCGCAACGGCAAGAAACTGCTCGAGCAGAACGCCGAGCTGCTGAGCCGCATCGAGCAGCGCTACGGTGTCGATCGCCAGGTCCTGGTCTCGGTATGGGGCATGGAAAGCAACTTCGGCCAGTTCCAGGGCAGCAAGTCGGTGATCCGCTCCCTGGCCACCCTGGCCTATGAGGGCCGCCGTCCGCAGTTCGCCCAGGACCAGCTGATCGCCGCCCTGCAGATCCTGCAGAACGGCGATATACAGCCCGACGCGATGCGCGGCTCGTGGGCCGGCGCCATGGGCCAGACCCAGTTCATCCCGACCACCTACCTCACCCACGCGGTGGACTTCGACGGTGACGGCCGCCGCGACATCTGGAACAGCACCGCCGACGCCCTGGCGTCCACCGCGCACTACCTGCAGGCGTCCGGCTGGAAACGCGGCCAGCCCTGGGGCTTCGAGGTGCAGGTACCCGCCGGCTTCGACTACTGGCTGGCCGATGGCAGCCAGCGCAAGAGTGTCAGCGAGTGGCTGCAGCTGGGCGTGAAACTGCCTGCCGGCACCACCCTGCCCGCCGGCAGCAGCCAGCTGTCCGCCGCCCTATTGCTGCCCGCAGGCGCCAAGGGGCCGGCGTTCCTGGTGCTGGACAACTTCCGCGCCATCCTCAAGTACAACAACTCGTCCTCCTACGCGCTGGCGGTCAGCCTGCTCGGGGATCGTTTCTCCGGTTGGGGGTTCATTGCCGGCAGTTGGCCGAAAGAGGACCTGCCGTTGAGCCGCAGCGAGCGAATCGAGCTGCAGACCTTGCTCAATGCCAAGGGGCATGAAGCAGGCAATCCGGATGGAATCATCGGCGCCAATACCCGCAAGGCCATCCGCAATGCGCAGCAGGCACAGGGCTGGCCGGCGGATGGGTATCCGACGCACAAGTTGCTCGATAGCCTGCGGCGCTAGAGGAACACGGGGGCGCTCTGCGCCCTTTTCGCGGCACAAGGCCGCTCCTACAGGGGATCGCAATCTCCTGTAGGAGCGGCCTTGTGCCGCGAAAAGGGCTGCAAAGCAGCCCCAGCGATCTCAACCCCTGAACAGATCCTGCAACAGCACCAGACTCTGCTCTTCGGCATCCAGTCGCACGCTAGCCCCCAACGGCAAGCACACATTCGGATCACAATGCCCGCTGCGCCACCCGGCCAGCACCGGCACCCCGAGCGGGTCGAAGATATCCAGCAGCAGCGGCGTCATCGCCGCCACCGTGATCCCGGCAAAGTCCCCCACCAGCACCCCTCGCACCCCTTCCAGCTTGCCGGCCAGGCGCAACTGGGTCAGCAGCCGGTCGACACGGTAGAGCGGCTCGTTGACGTCCTCGATGAACAGGATGCTGTCCTGGGTATCGACTTCCGCCAACGTCCCCAGCGTAGAGCCGAGCAGCGACAGGTTGCCACCGACCAGACGCCCGCTGGCAACCCCGGGTATCACACTGGTGAGCGGGAACTCGGCAGGATGGTTGATCGCATCGCCCGCCCCCAGCCGTCCCCGCAACTGCCCGAACAGTGAGCTGACGGTAGGCTCAAGTTTGCCCCCCAGCAGGTCGGCATTGAGCATTGCGCCATGGAAGGCCAGCATCCCGGCATGTCGGTTGAGCGCCGAATGCAGGGCGGTAATGTCGCTGTAACCCACCAGCGGCTTGGGATGGCGACGGATCAGCTCGAAGTCGATGCGGTCCAGCAGGCGCATGCTGCCGTAACCGCCGCGCATGCACAGGATGGCGTCGATGTCCGGGGCGCTGAACGCATCATGCAGGTCGCGCAGGCGCTGCTCGTCGCTGCCGGCAAGGTAACCGTCCGCCTGCAACACCCCAGGGTAGATGCGGCACTGCTGGCCACGGCTTTCGAACCACTGACGGGCCTTGTCGGTATCCAACCGCGCCGGCCCGGCCGGGGCGATGATGGCGAAACGGGCGTTGTCAGGCAGGGCCTTGGGCAACAGGTATTCAGCAGTTTCCAGGCAATTCATCGCGCCACTCCTTGCAGCTTGTCGCTTGAGACAGGTCGTTCAAAAACAAAAATGCCGATGCCGCCTTCCGGCGCACATCGGCATGTCCCGCTCAAGCCCGGTTCAGAGCTTGATCTTGGCTTCGTGGGCCTGTTGGTCGGCGTGGTACGACGAACGCACCAACGGGCCGGAGGCGACGTTCTTGAAGCCCATCTTGTAACCTTCCTCGGCGAACCAGGCGAAGGTGTCCGGATGCACGAAGCGCTGTACCGGCAGGTGGCTGCGCGACGGCTGCAGGTACTGGCCGAGGGTCAGCATGTCGATGTCGTGCTCGCGCATGCGGTGCATGACCTCGATGACCTCTTCGTCGGTCTCGCCCAGGCCCAGCATCAGGCCGGACTTGGTCGGCACGTGCGGAACCATCTGCTTGAATTTCTGCAGCAGGTCCAGCGACCAGTCGTAGTCCGAGCCCGGACGCGCGGCCTTGTACAGGCGCGGCACGGTCTCGAGGTTGTGGTTGAACACGTCCGGCGGGGTCTGCGCGGTGATTTCCAGCGCCACGTCCATGCGCCCACGGTAGTCCGGCACCAGGGTCTCGAGCTGGACACCCGGCGACAGCGCGCGGATTTCGCGGATGCAGTCGGCGAAGTGCTGGGCACCGCCGTCACGCAGGTCGTCGCGGTCCACCGAGGTGATCACCACGTACTTCAGGCGCAGGTCGGCGATGGCGACGGCCAGGTTCTTCGGCTCGTCCAGGTCCAGTGGCTTCGGACGGCCGTGGCCGACGTCGCAGAACGGGCAGCGACGGGTGCAGATGTCGCCCATGATCATGAAGGTCGCGGTGCCGCCGGAGAAGCACTCGCCCAGGTTCGGGCAGGAGGCCTCCTCGCACACACTGTGCAGCTTGTGCTTGCGCAGCAGTTGCTTGATGCGGTCGACTTCCGGCGAAACCGGGATGCGCACGCGAATCCAGTCGGGCTTTTTCGGCAGCTCTTCGGTGGGGATGATCTTCACCGGGATGCGCGCCACCTTCTCGGCGCCGCGCAGCTTCACGCCGGCCTCGACTTTCTTCGGCGCAGGGCGCGGGGTCACGTCTTGCGTGGGGATCAGGTTCGGCACGGCTTCTTGCACAGTTGTCATAATCAGTCGATTCCGCCCGTGAGGGTCGTCTGCTCAGCATAGTCGAGGTGCCTGACCAGCTGTCCACGCAGCCTTGTCCTGACCTCGTCAAGTTCGATCGGACCTGCCAGGTCGCGCAGCTGGGTCATGGCCAGCCCCGCATACCCACAGGGGTTGATTCGGCGGAATGGCGCAAGGTCCATGTCCACGTTCAGGGCAAGGCCGTGGAAGGAACGACCGTTGCGGATTCGAAGGCCAAGGGACGCGATCTTCGCGCCATCGACGTAGACGCCCGGGGCATCGGGCTTGGCCACCGCCTGCACGCCGTAGCTGGCGAGCAGGTCGATGAGCGTCTGCTCGATGCGGCTGACCAGCTCGCGCACGCCCATGCTCAGGCGCCGCACATCCAGCAGCAGGTAGGCCACCAGTTGGCCGGGGCCGTGGTAGGTGACCTGGCCGCCGCGGTCGGTCTGCACCACCGGGATTTCCCCCGGGATCAGCAGGTGCTCGGCCTTGCCGGCCTGGCCCTGGGTGAAGACCGGCGGGTGCTCGACCAGCCAGACTTCGTCCTGGCTGTCCGGACCGCGTTGCTCGGTAAAGCGGCGCATGGCCTCCAGCACCGGTTCATAGGGCTGCAGGCCAAGATCGCGAATACCGAGCACGCCGGACATCACAGCACCATTTTCACGATGCCGGTGGCACGCAGGGCACTGTTGATGTCGTGCAGCTGGTTCTCGCTCTCGGCAACGATATGCAGTTGCACCGTGGTGTACTTGCCTTCCTTGCTCTGGCGCTCGGCCAGGGTCGACAGGTCGACCTTGGCGTGCTTGCTGAGGATCTCGATCACGGTGTCGCGGAAACCGACAACGGTGTCGCCGATCACCTTGATCGGGTAGTCCTCGCAGGGGAATTCGATCTTGTGCGACTTGACGTCTTCTTCGCTCATGGCGGAAACGGCCTCGTAAGCCGTGGCAGCAACATCGCCCCCGCCTGGTTCACGGGGGCGTGCAGGTCACGTATCAGTTGAACAAACCGTAGAAGAACAGGCGGATGCTATCCCACATACGGCCGAAGAAACCAGCTTCCTCCACGCCGTCAAGGGCGATGAGGTCAGCGCTGTGAACCACTTTCTCGTCCAGTTTGACTTCCACTTTACCGATCACGTCACCTTTGGCGATCGGAGCGGTCAGTTGCGGGTTCATGGTCATCGAAGCCTGGAGGCGCTTCAATTGGCCTTTAGGCATGGTCATGGTCAGGTCGTTGGCCAGGCCGGCTTTCACCTGGTTGGTCGCGCCTTTCCATACCTGGGCCTGGGTCAGCTCGGTGCCTTTCTGGTAGAAGGTCTGGGTTTCGAAGAAGCGGAAACCGTAGGTCAGCAGCTTCTGGGTCTCGGCGGCGCGGGACTGCTCGCTGTTGGTGCCGAACACCACGGCGATCAGGCGCTGGCCGTCACGCACGGCCGAGGCGACCATGCAGTAGCCGGCTTCGTCGGTGTGACCGGTCTTCAGCCCGTCGACGGTCTTGTCGCGCCACAGCAGCAGGTTGCGGTTCGGCTGCTTGATGTTGTTCCAGAAGAACTCTTTCTGCGAGTAGATGGCGTAGTGCGCCGGATCTTCGTTGATGATCGCGCGCGCCAGCAGGGCCATGTCGTGGGCCGACGAGTAGTGCTCCGGGTTCGGCAGACCGGTCGGGTTCATGAAGTGGCTGTTGGCCATGCCCAGATCGGTGGCGGTCTTGTTCATCATGTCGGCGAAGGCGTCTTCGCTGCCGGCAATGTGCTCGGACAGGGCGACCGAGGCGTCGTTGCCGGACTGGATGATGATGCCGTGCAGCAGGTCGCTGACGGTGACCTGGCTGCCAACCTTGATGAACATGCGCGAACCACCGGTGCGCCAGGCGTTCTCGCTGACGGTGACCGGGTCGTTCTCGCCGATCTGGCCGCGACGGATGTCCAGGGTGGCGATGTAGGCGGTCATCAGCTTGGTCAGGCTGGCCGGCGGCAGGCGCTCGTCACCGTTGTTCTCGACCAGCACGTTGCCGCTGGACGCGTCCATGAGTACGTAGGACTTGGCGGCCAGTTGCGGTGGTGCCGGCATCATCTGCTCCGCTGCGAAGGCAGCAGGCATGATCATCAGCAGAACGGGCAGGCAAAGTCGTTTGGCAAGGTTGGTGATGTTCATCCGTCTCTCGTAAATCGCTAATGGTCTGATGTTCCGTGGGCAAGTTCGTTTGCCCAGCGCCCCGTCAGTCTAGTTTTATGGCCGATGGCCTGGCCCACGACATGCGGCGTAATGCCGCTGCGGGCAAAACGGGCATTGTACATATCATTGCCCGGCAATTCATGAACAAACCGACAGGTCGGCGTGTCGATTCATCACGGGGCAAGCCCGCTCCCACGCCATCTGCGATGCGGAACGTGGGAGCGGGCTTGCCCCGCGATTGGTCTCAATCAGTGACCACCTTCGCCTGGCCGAGGTTCGCCAGGCGAATGCTGTCCTGCGCCTGCTGGATCTCGCCCTGGCTGTTGATCGGCCCCAGACGCACCCGGTGCAGGGTCTGCTGGTTGCGCACCACGGAACTGATGAACACCGGCGCGCTGACCATGGTGCTCAGCTTCGAGCGCAGCAGCTCGGCGGCGTCCGGGTTGGCGAAAGCGCCCACTTGCAGGATGCTGCCGCCGCTGGCGTTCGGCACATTGTTGCCGCCCACCTGTACCGGCACCACTGGCGCCGCGTGCTGCTGCGGCGGCGGGGTCCACTGCTCGACCCGCCCGGTGCTGGCCGAAATCGGCTGGGCCTGGGCAACCTGCGGCTCCTTGAGCATCATCGGTGGCTGCTGGCCACGCTGGGCCCACCATTGCTGCGGATCGATCCCTTCGACACGCACGTGGGCGGTGCCGGTCTCGGCGTAGCCGAGTTTCTTCGCCGCGGCGTAGGACAGGTCGATGATGCGGTCGGAGTAGAACGGGCCACGGTCGTTGACGCGCAGGATCACGCTACGACCGTTGGCCAGGTTGGTCACCCGCACGTAGGCCGGCAGCGGCAGGGTCTTGTGCGCCGCGCTCATGCCGTACAGGTCGTACAGTTCGCCGTTGGCGGTGTTCTGCCCGTGGAACTTGGTGCCATACCACGACGCGGTACCCTCGGCGCGGTAGTTGCGCGAGTCCTGCATCGGGTAGTAGGTCTTGCCCAGCACCGTGTAGGGGTTGGCCTTGTAGTTGCCGGTGTGCACGGTCGGCGTGGCGTCGGGGATCTTGTTGACGTCCACGTCCCACCAGGGCGCGCCGTCCTTGTGCGCGCGATTGATGTCCAGACCCGGCTGCGCGCGCACGGTGTTGCCGCTCTGCGGGGTGGAAGGCCGGCTCGACGAGCAGCTGGCCAGCACCAGGCCGACAGCGACGCAGGTGAGCAGTTTTGCGGTATTGACGGTGAAGAGTTCGCGCATTTACTTGACGCCCCGTGCCAGAACCAGCTGTTCGGAAAGCTGATGCACCGCCATGGCATACATCACGCTGCGGTTGTAGCGAGTGATCGCATAGAAGTTCTTCAGGCCCATCCAGTACTCGGGGCCATCCGCGCCTTCCAGGCGGAAGGCGGTAACCGGCAGATCATCGCGCAGCGCATCATGACCCGACCAGCCCAGCACCCGCAACTGCGCGACCGTTCTGGTCGGCTCGATGCCGGTGGTCAGGCCTTCGTCGGCACGCTCGCCGGCCACGCTGGCGCGGCTGACCACAGGTTCCCCGGGCACCCAGCCGTGGCGCTTGAAGTAGCTGGCGACACTGCCGATGGCATCGTCCGGGTTGTTCCAGATATTGATGTGGCCGTCGCCGTCGAAGTCCACGGCATAGGCGCGGAAGCTGCTCGGCATGAACTGCGGCAGGCCCATGGCGCCGGCGTAGGAACCCTTGAGCGTCAGCGGATCGAGTTGTTCCTCGCGCGCCAGCAAGAGGAACTCGCGCAGCTCCTTGCGGAAGAATTCGGCCCGTGGCGGGTAGTCGAAACCGAGCGTGGACAGGGCATCGATGACCCGATAATTGCCGGTGTTGCGGCCAAAGAAGGTTTCCACGCCGATGATCGCGACGATGTACTGCGCCGGCACGCCGTATTCCTGCTCGGCGCGGGCCAGCACGGCCTCGTGCTGGCGCCAGAAGTCCACACCGCGGGCGATGCGCGCGTCGGTGATGAACATCGGACGGTATTCCTTCCACGGCTTGACCCGCTCGGCCGGCCGCGAAATCGCGTCGAGGATCGCCTGCTTGCGCTGTACCTCGCGGAACACGCCCATCAGCTGCTCACCGGCAAAGCCGTAGTCGCGGGTCATCTCGCCAACGAACTCGGCCACCTGCGGCGAGCCGTCGTAGTCGCCGGCATTGGCCTGCTGGATTGCGCCGAACAGCCCCATCGCGCCGAACCACGGCGCCAGGCGGGCAGCCCAGCCACGCACTGCTTGCATGAAATTCTTCACCTTTTTCAAACCTGTGCAATCCACTTGCGGTGCGTATGGATCGACATAAGAACGCCAAACGCTGACAGCAGCGTCACCAACGAAGTTCCGCCATAGCTGATGAAGGGCAGCGGCACGCCCACCACGGGCAGGAGGCCGCTGACCATACCGATATTGACGAACACATAAACAAAGAAGGTCATGGTCAGGCTGCCCGCGAGCAGCTTGCCGAACAGGGTCTGGGCCTGGGCGGTGATCACCAGCCCGCGACCGATCAACAGGATGTAGATCAGCAGCAGCAGACAGATGCCGACCAGGCCAAACTCTTCGCCGAGCACGGCGATAATGAAGTCGGTGTGGCTTTCCGGGAGGAAGTCCAGGTGCGACTGGGTGCCCAGCAGCCAGCCCTTGCCGAACACCCCGCCCGAACCGATCGCCGCCTTGGATTGGATGATGTTCCAGCCGGTGCCCAACGGGTCGCTTTCCGGGTCGAGGAAGGTCAGCACGCGCTGCTTCTGGTAGTCGTGCATGACGAAGAACCACATCGCCACCGCCACCGGCACCGCCGCGGCGATCACGCTGACGATCCAGCGCCAGCGCAGCCCGCCCATGAACAGCACGAAGGCGCCGGAGGCGAGGATCAGCAGCGCCGTGCCCAGGTCGGGCTGGCGCACGATGAGGATGAACGGCACGCCGATCAGGACCAGGCTGATCGCCACATGCTTGAGGTGCGGCGGCAAGGTGCGCTTGGACAGGTACCAGGCGATGGTCGCCGGCATGATGATCTTCATGAACTCCGAGGGCTGGAAGCGGATCACCCCGGGAATGTTGATCCAGCGCGTCGCGCCCATGGCGTTGTGGCCCATGACGTCCACCACGACCAGCAGGAACACCCCGGCCAGGTAGGCCAGCGGCACCCAGCGCGCCATGAAGCGTGGCTCGAGCTGGGCGATGATGAACATCGACACCAGGCCGATGCCGAACGAGCTGGCCTGCTTCATCAGCAGGTCCCAGTTCTTGCCGCTGGCCGAATAGAGCACGAACAGGCTGCCGGCGGCGAGCGTCAGCAGGATGAGCAGCAAGGGGCCGTCGATATGGATGCGCTGCAGGAAGCTGGCGCGCCTGCGCATCACGTCCTCGCTGGAGAGCATGCGGTCGAAGTTGTTCTTCACGGGGCCGATTCCTGGGCGACTGTGGCGGGGGCGAACTCGGGCTTGAGCCGGCCGTTCTCGTCAAGCAGCCAGGCATCCATGACCTGGCGCACCACGGGGGCGGCGACGCCGGAGCCGGACTCGCCGTTCTCGACCATCACCGAGACCACGATCCTCGGATCGTCGGCCGGAGCGAAGGCGACGAACAGCGCGTGGTCGCGGTGGCGTTCCTGGAGTTTGTTGCGGTCGTACTTCTCGCCCTGCTTGATCGCCACCACCTGGGCCGTGCCGCTCTTGCCGGCGATGCGGTACTGCGAGCCGATGGCGGCCTTGCGCGCGGTCCCGCGGGCGCCGTGCATCACCTGCTCCATGCCGTGAGTGACCCGGGCCCAGTCCGACTTGTCGCGCAGGACGATGTTTTCCATCGGGTTCTCGTCCACCGGGGGCTGGCCTTCGATGGTCTTGGCCAGGCGCGGACGGTTCCACACGCCTTTGTTGGCAATCAGCGCCGTGGCCTGGGCCAACTGCAGTGGCGTGGTCTGCATATAGCCCTGGCCGATGCCGAGGATCAGGGTTTCGCCGGGGAACCAGGCCTGGCGGCGGGTGGCGCGCTTCCACTCACGGGACGGCATCAATCCGGGCGACTCTTCGAACATGTCCAGGGCGACCTTCTGCCCGATACCGAACTTGTTCATGTAGCTGGACAGCCGATCGATGCCCATCTTGTGCGCAAGATCATAGAAGTACGTATCGTTTGACCGCATGATCGCCACATCCAGGTCAACCCAGCCATCGCCGGTGCGGTTCCAGTTGCGGTATTTGTGATCGTAGTTGGGCAGTTGATAGTAACCCGGGTCGAACACCCGGCTGCCTGCAGTCACCACGCCACTGTCGAGACCGGCGATCGCCACCGCCGGCTTGATGGTCGAGCCCGGCGGGTAGAGGCCGCGCAGCACGCGGTTGAACAGTGGCCGGTCGATCGAATCGCGCAGTTCGGCGTAAGCCTTGAAGCCGATGCCGGTGACGAACAGGTTGGGGTCGAAGCTCGGCTGACTGACCATCGCCAGCACCTCGCCGGTGCGCGGATCGAGGGCCACGATGGCGCCACGGCGCCCGCCCAGCGCCTGCTCGGCGGCTTCCTGCAGCTTGATGTCCAGGCTCAGGACAATGTCCTTGCCCGGCTTCGGATCGGTGCGCTTGAGCACCCGCAGCACGCGGCCACGGGCGTTGGTCTCGACTTCCTCGTAGCCCACCTGGCCATGCAACTCGTCTTCGTAGAAGCGTTCGATGCCGGTCTTGCCGATGTGGTGGGTGCCGCTGTAGTTCACCGGGTCGAGGGTCTTGAGTTCCTTCTCGTTGATCCGCCCGACGTAGCCCACCGAATGGGCGAAATGCGCGCCCTGGGGATAGTGGCGGACCAGCTGCGCCGCCACTTCCACGCCGGGCAGGCGGAACTGGTTGACCGCGATGCGGGCAATCTGCTCCTCGTTGAGCTCGAACAGGATCGGCACTGGCTCGAACGGCCGGCGCCCCTGCTTCATGCGTTTCTCGAACAGGGCACGGTCGTCGGGGGTGAGTTCAAGCACCTCGACGATCACATCCAGCACATCCTGCCACTTGCCGGCGTTACCGGCGCGCTCGCGGGTCATCACCAGGCTGAAGCTGGGGCGGTTGTCCGCCACCACCACGCCGTTGCGGTCGAAGATCAACCCGCGGGTCGGCGGGATCGGCTGCACATGCACCCGGTTGTTCTCCGACAGCGTCGAGTGATAGTCGTACTGGATGACCTGCAGGTAATACAGCCGGGCGATCAGCACGCAGACGAGCAGCACCACCGCCACGGCGCCCACGACGACGCGGTTGCGCACCAGGCGGGCGTCTTTTTCGTGGTCCTTGAGGCGGATCTGCTGCGGCATCGGACAGGCTTACAGGTTCATTTGTGGTAGGGATGCCCGGACAGCACGGTCCAGGCGCGGTAGATCTGCTCGCCGATGAGTATCCTTACCAACGGGTGCGGCAACGTCAGCGGCGACAGCGACCAACGCTGTTCGCTGCGCGCGCAGACTTCCGGCGCCAGCCCTTCCGGGCCGCCCACCATCAGGTTGACCGTACGCGCGTCCAGGCGCCAACGGTCCAGCTCGCCCGCCAGTTGCTCGGTACTCCAGGGCTTGCCATGGACCTCGAGGGTGACGATGCGTTCCCCAGGCTGCACCTTGCTCAGCATCGCCTCGCCCTCCTGACGGATCAGGCGGGCGACATCGGCGTTCTTGCCGCGGGTGTTCAGCGGGATTTCCACCAGCTCCAGCGCAAGTTCCGGGGGCAGGCGCTTGGCATACTCATGCCAGCCTTCCTCGACCCACTTGGGCATGCGCGAGCCGACCGCGATCAGACGCAGACGCACGGCGCTTCCTTATTCCCGGTCCTTGAGCTTCTCGGAGTACTCGTGGGCGTGCTCCGGGCTGTGGTGCTTGCCATCGGCGGCACGGCTTTGCTCGGCACCCTGCCACAGGCGCTCCAGGTCGTAGAACTGGCGGGCAGCGGCGGTCATCATGTGGACGATGACGTCGTTGAGGTCCAGCAGCACCCAATCACTGTCGCCTTTGCCTTCTTCGCCCAGCGGTTGAGCGCCCTTGGCCTTGACCGCCTCACGGACCTTTTCCGCCATGGCGTTGATCTGGCGGTTGGAGGTACCGGTGGCAATGATCATGTAGTCGGTCAGGCTGTGCTTTTCGCGCACGTCGATGACCTGGATATCCTGGGCCTTGACATCTTCCAGCGCGGCCTTGGTCACTGCGACCAGTTCTTCGCCGTAAATTTTCTGCTTGGTCATATAAAACTCGTTCAACTCATTGATTGAGGCGCCAGCGGGCGCCGTCAGTTGGACACACGATACAGGTCATGTGCCTCGATATAGGCCAGTACTGCGTCCGGCACCAGGAACCGCGCCGACTTGCCGCTGGCCAGCAGCTGTCGGATCTGTGTGGCGGACACCGCGAGCGGGGTCTGCCAGACGAACGAAATGTGCCCCGCCGGGCCGGACATGGCGGTGGGATCGCTCTCCGAGCGCGCCGCCAGCAAGTTGCGCAGCGCGTCGGGGGGTTCGACATCGGCATCCGGGCGTTGCAGCACCAGGATGTGACAGTGTTGCAGCAGTTCTTCCCAGCGATGCCAGCTGGGCAGGCCGCAGAACGCGTCCCAACCCAGCACCAGGAACAACTGGTCGTGCGCGTGCAACTGCGCACGGATCGATTCAAGGGTGTCGATGGTGTACGACGGCTTGTCGCGGGCCAACTCACGGTCATCCACGCTCAGGCGTTCGACGCCCTGCACCGCGCTGCGCACCATGGCCAGGCGGTCCTGGGCCGACACCTGCGGCGTGTCGCGGTGCGGCGGGCGGGCGTTGGGCAGCAGGCGCAGTTCGTCCAGGCGCATGAACTCGGCCACTTCCAGCGCACTGCGCAGGTGGCCGATATGCACCGGGTCGAAGGTTCCGCCGAGAATGCCGATGCGCCGGACTGCCACCGCGCTGCTCAACTCAGCACGACTCCTGGCCGCGCAGCTGGCCGTCGCCGATCACCACGTACTTCTCGCAGGTCAGGCCTTCCAGGCCGACCGGGCCGCGGGCGTGCAGCTTGTCGGTGGAGATGCCGATCTCCGCACCCAGGCCGTACTCGAAGCCATCGGCGAAGCAGGTCGGGGTGTTGAGCATGACCGATGCCGAGTCGACCTCGGCGATGAAACGCCGGGACTGACCCTGGTGCTCGGTGATAATCGAATCGGTGTGGTGCGAGCCATAGTGGTTGATGTGCTCGATGGCCTGCTCCAGACCATCGACGACGCGGATCGACAGGATCGCGTCGAGGTATTCGGTGTGCCAGTCGTCTTCGCTGGCCGGCTTGGCGTCGATGATCGCCCGGGTGCGCTCGCAGCCGCGCAGCTCGACGCCCTTGTCGTGGAAGCGGCGTGCCATTTCCGGCAGGAAGCGCTCGGCCACAGCCTGGTCCACCAGCAGGGTTTCCATGGCGCCGCAGATGCCGTAACGGTAGGTCTTGGCGTTGAAGGCCACGCGCCAGGCCTTGTCCAGGTCGGCATGGGCATCGACGAAGACATGGCAGATGCCGTCCAGGTGCTTGATCACCGGCACCCGGGCATCGCGGCTGATGCGTTCGATCAGGCCACGGCCGCCACGCGGGACGATCACGTCGACGAACTCCGGCATGCTGATCAGCGCGCCCACGGCCTCGCGGTCGGTGGTCTCGACCACCTGCACCACCGCCGGCGGCAGGCCGGCCTCGGCCAGGCCACGCTGGATGCAGGTGGCGATGGCGCGGTTGGAGTGGATGGCCTCGGAGCCGCCACGCAGGATGGTGGCGTTGCCCGACTTAAGGCACAGGCTGGCGGCGTCGATGGTCACGTTGGGGCGCGACTCGTAGATGATGCCGATGACACCCAGCGGCACGCGCATCTTGCCGACCTGGATGCCCGACGGGCGGTAGCTCATGTCGCGGATGGCGCCGACCGGATCCGGCAGGCTGGCCACCTGGCGCAGGCCGGTGATCATGCCGTCGATGCGTGCTGGGGTGAGCGCCAGGCGATCGAGCAACGCCGGTTCCAGGCCGTTCTTGCGACCGTTGGCCAAGTCCTGTTCGTTGGCTGCGGTGAGCGCGTCGCGGGCTGCGTCGAGGGCGTCGGCGGCGGCCTGCAGGGCGCGGTTCTTCTGCGCGGTGCTGGCACGGCCGATCACCCGCGAGGCCTCACGGGCGGCGCGACCCAGGCGGGTCATGTAGTCAAGAACGGACTCGGTCATGGGTTCGGTGTCTTGGCAAAGGGGAAATCGGCTGATTATAACTGGAGCGCTCGGGTACGCCCAGCGGCGGGTGGCGGATGGTAGAAAATGCTTGCTGGGAATGCGTGGGAAAGATGTAACCACCCATATCGAAAAACACCTCGGCCTCATCGCGGGGCAAGCCTGCCCCCAGGCCAGCCGCGCTGTCCAGGCTTCGTCGTGGGAGCAGGCTTGCCCCGCGATGGCGTCAATCTGATTCAGCCTCGATTAAGCCATTCATTGCTATCATCGCCGCCTTCACAGCCACGAACCGCGCGTATGTCCGTCCCAGCCCCCTGCCCGGCCCGGGCCTTGCCCGACAGCTTCTTCGACCGCGACGCCCAAACCCTCGCCCGCGAACTGCTGGGCAAGGTCATCCGCCATCGCCACGGCGATCTCTGGCTGGCAGCGCGGATCATCGAGACCGAGGCCTACTACCTGACCGACAAGGGCAGCCACGCCTCCCTTGGCTTCACCGAGAAGCGCAAGGCGCTGTTCCTCGACGGCGGGCACATCTACATGTACTACGCCCGTGGCGGCGACTCGCTGAACTTCAGCGCCCAGGGCCCGGGCAACGCGGTACTGATCAAGTCCGCCTACCCCTGGACCGACGCCATCTCCGACGCCAACAGCCTGGCCCGGATGCAGCTGAACAACCCCGATGCCAGCGGCAACCTGCGCCCACCCGAGCGCCTGTGCAACGGCCAGACCCTGCTGTGCCGAGCCATGGGCCTGAAGGTGCCGCACTGGGACGCTCGGCGCTTCGACCCCGAACGCCTGTATGTCGAGGACTGCGGCATCCCGGTGCCACGGGTGATCCAGACCACCCGCCTGGGCATCCCCCACGGCCGCGACGAACACCTGCCCTACCGCTTCGTCGATGCCGACTATGCGCGCTTCTGCACCCGAAACCCGCTGCGCCGCGGCCAGGTCGAAGGGAAAGACTTCTTCATGCTCGAACAAGGAAACTGAACCATGGGCCAATGGCTCGACAGCCTGACCGCCTGGCTTGGCGCCAACCCGCAGTGGCTGGGCCTGGCCATCTTTATCGTGGCCTGCGTCGAATGCCTGGCGATCGCCGGCATCATCGTGCCCGGCACCGTGCTGCTGTTCGCCGTCGCCGTCCTGGCCGGCAGCGGTGCCTTCAGCCTCGGCGAGACCCTGCTGCTGGGCTTCCTCGGCGGCCTGCTGGGCGACGCGATCTCCTACGGCATCGGCAAGTACTTCCACCAGAACATCCGCCGCCTGCCGCTGCTGCGCAGCCACCCGCAATGGATCGGCAGCGCCGAGGCGTATTTCCAGCGCTACGGCATCGCCAGCCTGCTGGTCGGCCGCTTCATCGGCCCGCTGCGGCCGATGCTGCCGATGGTCGCCGGCATGTTCGACATGCCGCTGCCGCGCTTCATCGCCGTGAGCCTGGTGGCCGGCGCCGGCTGGTCGGTGGCCTACCTGCTGCCAGGTTGGGCCACTGGCGCGGCCATGCGCCTGCCACTGCCCGAAGGGTTCTGGCTGGACGCCGGCATCGTCATCGGCACCCTGGCGGTGCTGATTGGCCTGAGCCTGAGCACCAGCATCCGCGACCAGCGCCATGGCACCCGGTTGATCGCCGCCCTCAGCGGCCTGGCCGTGGCCGCGCTGTTCATCGGCTGGCCGTACCTGAGCGAGTTCGACCAGGGCGTGATGACCTTGGTCCAGGAACACCGCAGCCAGGTGATCGACGGCGCCGTGGTGCTGGTTACCCGCCTGGGCGACTTCCGCACCCAGTTCTTCCTGGGCGGCCTGCTCACTGGCCTGCTGCTGCTGGCCCGGCAATGGCGCCATGCCTTGTTCGCCGGCGCGACGCTGATCGGCACCGCCGCCGCCAACGGCACCTTGAAATGGCTGTTCGCCCGCGCCCGTCCTGAAGTGCTGGTCGATCCGCTGACCAGCTACAGCATGCCCAGCGGCCACAGCTCGGCGTCGTTCGCCTTCTTCCTGGTGCTGGCGGTGCTGGCCGGACGCGGCCAGCCGCCGCGCATGCGCCTGACCTGGGTCATGCTGGGCTGCCTGCCGGCACTGGCGATCGCCTTGTCGCGGGTGTACCTCGGGGCGCATTGGCCAACCGACATTCTCGCCGGGGCACTGCTGGCGTGCTGCGTATGCGCGGCGAGCCTGACCCTGGTGCAGCATCGCCAGCCACTGGTGGCGCTGCCGCAACGGGTATGGTGGCTGGTGCTGCCGGCGTGCGTCGCGTTGCTGGCGTTCTTTGCCCTGCATGCGCTGCCAAAGGCGTTGTTACGCTACCAATACTGATGCAGTCGCAAATCCCTGTAGGAGCGGCCTTGTGCCGCGAAAGGGCTGCGAAGCGGCCCCGGGATTTTGGCGGCATTTGCGATAGTCGGGGCTGCTGCGCAGCCCTTTCGCGGCACAAGGCCGCTCCTACAGGGATCGTATGAGTCGCGGCGGGTGCAAGCCTTATCAGGCGAACAACTCACCCTGAATCCGCTCGAGCAACGCCTGGATCGCCTCCAGCCTGAGCTGCGGCGAATCGATGGCCAGCAGGTCGAGCTTGTCCTCTTCCATGAACGGCAGCAGGTACGCCAGCTGGTTGCCCAGCGACTGGCGCCCGTCCACGTCGCGCGGCATGTCCAGCGCCTCGACCATCGGGTGCTCGCCCAACGCCAGCAGCAGGGCCAGCAGGTCGTCGTCCTGCTCCACCAACGGGCTGTCCGCCAGGTCCGGCAGCCATTGCACCTCGGCGAGCATCAGCTGATCCTTCTGCACCTCGGTCCGCTCGACGCGAAACCGTCGCACGCCCTCGACGCGAATACCCAGCAGGCCGTTGTCCTGCTGCACGAAGTCGCGGATCAGCGCCTCGCAGCCGACCGAGGCCACCACCGGCGGCGCCTTGCCCACCTGTTCGCCTTCAAGGATGCACACCACGCCGAAACCGGCGCCCTGCTTCATGCAGCGACCGATCATGTCCAGGTAGCGCGCCTCGAAGATCTGCAGGTCGAGCAGGCAACCGGGGAACAGCACGGTATTGAGGGGAAACAGCGGTAACGTCATCTCGACTCCTCAAGCCACCAGGCTGACCGCCAACGGCAGGAACACCGCCGTGGCCACCCCCATCAGGCTCATCGCCAGCGCGGCGAAGGCGCCGCATTCGTCACTTTCCTGCAAGGCCACCGAGGTGCCCACCGCGTGGGCGGTCACCCCCAGCGCCATGCCCCGTGCCTCGGGGCTGAGCACGCCGCAGCGGGTCAACAGCGCCGGGCCGAAGATCGCGCCGATCACCCCGGTGATCAGCACGAACACCGCGGCCAGGGCCGCCACCCCGCCGATCTGCTCGGCCACCAGCATGGCGATCGGCGAAGTGACCGACTTCGGCGCCATGGTCATCAGGATCATCTTTTCGGCACCGAACCACCACCCCAGCGCCAGGCACGCCACGGTGGCGAACAGGCCTCCGACTACCAGCGTAGTAAATGTCGGCCAGAACAGCTGCCGAATACGCCGCAGGTTGAGGTAGAGCGGCACCGCCAGGGCCACGGTGGCCGGCCCCAGGAGGATGTTCATGATCTCGGTGCTCTTGCGGTATTCGGCGTAGTCGATGCCGCAGGCCAGGAGGATGCCGATCACCACCAGCATCGACACCAGCACCGGTTGCAGGAAGATCCAGCGGGTCTTCTCGTAACCCGCCAGCACCAGCTGGTAGGCGGCCAGGGTGATGCCGATGCCGAACAACGGATGATGGATGACCGCCTCGAGCGTGCCGTGCCAGTCGAGGATCATGGCTGCTCCTCGCGCTTGCCCTGGCGGTGGATCAGCTTCTGCATCAGCACACCGACGAACACCAGGGTCAGCAGGCAGGAGATCAGCAAGGCTCCGACGATGGCCCAGAAGTCGGCGGCGATGTCCCTGGCATAGACCATCACCCCCACCGCCGGCGGCACCAGCAGCAGCGGCAGGTAGCGCAACAGGCTGCCGGCGGCCTCGTTGAGCGGCTCGCCGACCTCGCCACGGATCATCAGGAAGGCCATCAGCAGCAACAGGCCGATGATCGGCCCGGGCAGGATGGGCAGCAACAGGTGGTTGATCGCTGTTCCAAGCAACTGGAACAGCACCAGCCAGGTCAAACCACGCAACAGCATATGGACCTCCCTCAGAGCATGGCGACCATTATAAGCACGCTAAGCAACTGCCTATAAGGCGATGTTCGGCGAAAAGCGGGCAACTTGACTGAAACGGTTCGCCGTGCTGATCTTGCACATTCGTACCAAATGACAATCTGGAGATGTCGCGATGCCCTATGTACCCGTTACAGAGCTTTCGCAGTACGTTGGCAAGGAACTGGGACGTTCCGCCTGGCTTAAGATCGATCAGCAACGCATCAACCTGTTCGCCGAGGCCACCGGCGACTTCCAGTTCATCCATGTCGACCCGGTTAAAGCAGCCAAGACCCCGTTCGGCACCACCATCGCCCACGGTTTCCTTACCCTGTCGTTGATTCCCAAGCTGATGGAAGACATCCTCGTGCTGCCCGAAGGGCTGAAGATGGTGGTCAACTACGGCCTGGACAGTGTGCGCTTCATCCAGCCGGTGAAAGTCGACAGCCAGGTGCGACTGAAGGTCGACCTGACCGACGCCACCGAAAAGAAACCGGGGCAATGGCTGCTCAAGGCCACCGTCACCCTCGAGATCGAAGGCGAAGAAAAGCCCGCCTACATCGCCGAACCGCTGTCGCTCTGCTTCGTCTGATACGCCCCAGGGGCCGCCACGCGGCCCCGATTCACGCACCCGCGCATTCTGCGGCATACTCGGCGCATCGATTGTCCCGGACTCCGCCATGCGCCCCCTGCTCCCCCTGACCCTGATCCTGTTGCTCGCCGCCTGCGGTGAAGGCGAACCGCTGTCGCCCCCGGACGCCCGGCTGCCCGACGGCGGCCGCTACCGCGGCCAGGTGGTCGATGGCCTGCTGCAAGGCGAGGGGCGCATCGACTACCCCAATGGCAGCTGGTACGCCGGCACCTTCAAGGACGGCCAGTGGCATGGCCAGGGCGAATGGCACGGCAGCAACGGCGAGGTCTATCGCGGCCAGTTCAGCGCCGGCCTGTTCCAGGGCCTGGGCGACCTGACCACCCCCGGCAGCCATTACGCGGGCACCTTCAAGCATGGTCGCCGCGACGGCGAGGGCGCGCTCAGACAGAACGACCAGACCTATCGCGGCCAGTTCAAGGACGACCAGTACGAAGGCGCCGGCCAGCTCGAACTGGCCGACGGCAGCCGCTACCAAGGCCTGTTCGCCAAGGGCAAGCCCAATGGCGCCGGTGTGCGCAGCGACGCCAGCGGCAACCAGTTCAGCGGCCACTTCATCGACGGCCAGCTGCAAGGCGCCGGCACCTACGACAGCGCCGACGGTGAGCAGTACATTGGCGAATTCAAGGACAACCGCCTCGAAGGCCGGGGTCGCTACGAGAGCGCCGACGGCGACGTATGGATCGGCGACTTCAAGGATGGATCGCTGATCGGCCAGGGCGAACTGCTGGGCAGCGACGGCAGCCGCTACAAGGGTGGTTTCCGCGACTGGCGCTTCGCCGGCAGCGGCACCTTGCAGTTGGCCGACGGCAGCCAGTATGTCGGCGGCTTCACCGATGATGCCTACCACGGTCGCGGCAAGCTGACCCACCCGGACGGACGGGTCGAGAGCGGCACCTGGGTCAACGGCGTGCGCGTGCGCGATGCCCAGGGCAAGCTGCTGCCCGACCCACTGGACCTGGCCCTGCTCAACCAGGGCAAGCTGCTGGGCGATGCCTTGGCCAAGGTGCCGGCGTCGGAGCCGCCGGTGCAGCTGTACAGCCTGGTGGTGGCCGGCGACGGTCAGCAGAGCGTGTTCCTGCGCGAGGCCGACTATGTCAGTAACATGCTCAAAGTGCGCTTCGGCGCCCACGGCCAGGTGACCCTGGTCAACCATCGCGACCATCTGGCCGACCGCCCCATGGCCACCCGCGAGAACCTCACCCGCGCCGCCCGCACCCTGGCCGAGCGCAGCGGTCCCGAGGACCTGGTGTTCATCTACCTGACCAGCCACGGCAGCCATGACCACCAGCTGGTGCTCGACCAGCCTCGTCTGCAACTGGCCGATCTATCCGCAGACGAGCTGGCCAGCGCCCTGGCCCCGCTCAAGGACCGCGACAAGGTGATCGTCATCTCGGCCTGCTATTCCGGTGGCTACATCGCCCCGCTCAAGGACGACCGCACCCTGGTCATGACCGCCGCCCGCCCCGACCGGGTGTCGTTCGGCTGCTCCGAAGAAGCCGACTTCACCTATTTCGGCGACGCCCTGTTCGCCCAGGCGCTGAACCAGACCGACGATCTGAAACAGGCGTTTGAACTGGCGCGGCAAAGCGTTGCCGAAAGAGAACGAAGGGAAGGCTTCGAAGCCTCGGAGCCACAGCTCTGGGCGCCGCCAGCAGTGATCAGCCACTGGCAGCGCCTGCGCCGCCAACAGGCCGAGCAAGCCCTGCGCAATGAAGCCCAGCCAGCTTCGGGGCAACAGGCAAAAAAACCTGGCGCCCACTAAGCTGTGTAGTAACGAGGGAGAGACATCATGTACCTGACGCCCCAACATGTCCTGCTTGCCGGTGCCACGGGTCTGACGGGTGAACACCTGCTCGACCGCCTGCTCAACGAGCCCACCATCAGCCGCGTGCTGGCACCGACCCGCCGCCCTCTGGCCGAGCACCCGCACCTGGAAAACCCGGTGGGCGACCCGGCCGTGTTTCTCCCGCAACTGGCCGGCCGCGTCGATATCGCCTTCTGCTGCCTGGGCACCACGCTCAAGCAGGCAGGCTCGGAAAACGCCTTCCGCGCCGTCGACCTGGACATGGTCGTGGCCTTCAGCAAGCGTGCCCGCGAGATGGGCGCACGCCACTTGCTGGTGATCAGCGCCCTGGGCGCCGATCCGAAGTCGTCGGTCTTCTACAACCGGGTCAAGGGCGAGATGGAAGAGGCACTCAAGCAGCAGGACTGGCCGCAGCTGACCATCGTGCGGCCTTCGCTGTTACTCGGAGAGCGGATCGAGCCGCGCCTGGGTGAACGGATGGCGGCGCCATTCGCCCGCCTGATACCGGGCAAGTATCGGGGCATCGAGGCCTGCACCCTGGCCCGGGCGCTGTGGCGTCTGGCGCTGGAAGAGGAAGACGGGATTCGGGTGGTTGAGTCGGACGAGTTGCGAAAACTCGGCAAGAAATAGGTCGGCAATGCAGGCCTCAT